>NZ_JAUSWF010000018.1:0-1007 GCF_030815095.1 Aedoeadaptatus ivorii | reverse complement strand
AAGGCGGATATCTTTCCCATCTCCACTTTCATCGTCTGCCAAAAGGTCTCAATAAAGATGTTATCAGCGGGCCGATGCGGCCGGGACATGGAATGGAGGATTCCATTTTCTTCTAATGTCCGATGAAAGTTCTTGCTCACAAACGGACTTCCTCGATCCGTAAGGATCATATACGGTTTTTCATAGCGTTCGAGGGCATCGTTTAATGCTTCCAGTGCCACCGCTGTATTGTTCTTCGAGGATTTCGCATATCCCACCAAGACTTTCGATTGTATCGAAAGAATGCCACAAACGTAATACGTTTTGTTTTCCACTTTTATTTCCGTAAAATCGGTGGACCAAATTTCTTGCTTCTTTTCCTGCGAAGAAAGTTTGGCGTACAGATTTTCCTGAATATAGCGCTTTGTATGGGGACTTGTGTGGACATTGTGGATTTTCTTCCTGCCGTATTTTGCTTGCAAGCCATTCATTTTCAGAATACGGGAAATTTTCCATTCCGAATAGTGGCAATCTTCCTTTTCCAAGATCTTTTTTAAATGTCTACGACCAAAAGACCCGTGATGGCGATGAAATGCCTCTATCACCGGACGCATCTCTTCTTTGGAATATAGGGGCTTTAGGGGATGTTTCAAACGATAATAGTAAGAAGATCGGGGGATTTTTATGATTTCGCATACTTTACGCAACGGATATTGGCATAAATGGACAATGGCAAAGTTTATTTTGTCTGTTGTCGGCGCGCAAAGTATGCTTCGGCTTTTTTTAAGATTTCGTTCTCCATTTTGAGTTCTTCGATTTCTTTTTTCAATGCTTTGAGCTCATTCCCGGGAACAACTGCTTTGGAATCAAAAGCAAGCGGACCGTTTTTCTTAAATTCCTTTACCCAACGCCATACAGTCTGTCGGTTCAGATCATAAATCTCACAGATTTCTTTCGTGGAGTAGATATTTGACAGCTTCTTTTCCACGATATCGAGTTTGAATTCTTTTGTGAAAACTCTTCTGCTT
>NZ_JAUSWF010000017.1:0-1085 GCF_030815095.1 Aedoeadaptatus ivorii | reverse complement strand
CTTGAATTGTCAAGTCAAGTGCAACTCCACTGAATGGTAAACCTCATAAGGCGTTTTCCAGTTTAAGCATTTACGTGGCCGGCGATTGATCTCTTCTATTGTCGCTTCAATATAGCTATCCGATTGGTCAATATCTTTTGTTTTTGGAAAGTACTCTCTTAATAGACCATTTGTATTTTCGTTGGTACCTCTTTGCCATGGGTGATGAGGCAACGGAAAATAGAATGCAACAAGAGAGAGTTGCTGTGAAATTTCAGGATGCTTTGAAAATTCTTTCCCTCTGTCGGGGGTAATGCTTTGAAGGGGTTCATCCTTCAGTAGTTCAATCATCGCTTGCTTAACACATTGGGCGTTCTTCTTCGTAATTTTTCGGCAAAGTAGGTAACGGCTTTTCCGATCAGTCAGCGTGAGTAAGCATGCCTTTCCGGTTTTACCTGCCACCGTATCCGCTTCCCAGTCGCCTAGACGCTGCCTTTTTTCAGCTACATCCGGTCGTTCGGATATGGGGTTGGTGATTGGAATTTTACCGCGTCTTTCTTCGTAGGATCTGGTATGCCTTGTTTTACCGCGATGTCTTAATTTTCTAATACACCCTCGATTGCCCTTGGAGAGATTTGGTTCGTCAAAAAGGCCGGAATAGATGGCTCGATAAATCGTGGTGAAACTAATGCTATAAATACTCTCTTCGTATTTTAAACGGGCGGCGATCTGTTCAGGAGACCACTGATGCTCTAAGAATAACGACTTTACCTTTTGAAAGAGGAGGACATCGTCTAACTTCTTATGAGGACGACACGCTTTTCTTCTGGTGGTATAAAGTGCCTGTGCATCACAAGGTAAATAACTTCCGTGCAAGGAGTTTCTCTTTAACTCGCGACAAATTGACGATTTGTTGCGTCCTAATTTGATGGCTATTTCAGATTGGTTTAAGCCAATATCCACATAATGCTTTAGCAACTCACGCTCTTTTAGTGTAAAATGAGAATAATGATTCATCGTTCCTCCTGGTTGATTGGTTTTTGTCGACATAATTTTACCAGAAAACGGTGAATCATTTTTTGTTGCACTTAGATTGTAAATTCAAG
>NZ_JAUSWF010000016.1:0-1455 GCF_030815095.1 Aedoeadaptatus ivorii | reverse complement strand
TCGCCCGCAGGCGAGGGCCGTTTTCCTTAGAAAGGAGGTGATCCAGCCGCACCTTCCGATACGGCTACCTTGTTACGACTTCACCCCAGTCATTAACCCTACCTTCGACAGCTGCCTCCTTACGGTTGGCTCGCTGGCTTCGGGTATTGCCAACTCCCATGGTGTGACGGGCGGTGTGTACAAGACCCGGGAACGCATTCACCGCGGCATTCTGATCCGCGATTACTAGCAACTCCGACTTCATGCAGGCGAGTTGCAGCCTGCAATCCGAACTGGGATCGGCTTTTTGAGATTCGCTTAACATCGCTGTCTCGCTGCCCTCTGTACCGACCATTGTAGCACGTGTGTAGCCCGGGACATAAAGGGCATGATGATTTGACGTCATCCCCACCTTCCTCCGATTTATCATCGGCAGTCCTTCCAGAGTTCCCGCCTTAATGCGCTGGCAACTGAAAGTAAGGGTTGCGCTCGTTGCGGGACTTAACCCAACATCTCACGACACGAGCTGACGACAACCATGCACCACCTGTATTGCCGTTTCCGAAGAAAACATTTTATCTCTAAAATTGGCGACAATATTTCAAGTCCCGGTAAGGTTCTTCGCGTTGCTTCGAATTAAACCACATGCTCCGCTGCTTGTGCGGGTCCCCGTCAATTCCTTTGAGTTTCATGCTTGCGCACGTACTCCCCAGGCGGAGTGCTTATTGTGTTAACGACGGCACCGAGGTTTGACCCCCGACACCTAGCACTCATCGTTTACAGCGTGGACTACCAGGGTATCTAATCCTGTTTGCTACCCACGCTTTCGTTCCTCAGCGTCAGTTGAAGTCCAGCAAGTCGCCTTCGCCACCGGTATTCCTCCTAATATCTACGCATTCCACCGCTACACTAGGAATTCCACTTGCCTCTCCTTCACTCAAGCTCGACAGTTTCCGATGCTTACGAAGGTTAAGCCTTCGCCTTTTACATCGGACTTGCCGAGCCGCCTGCGAACCCTTTACGCCCAGTAATTCCGGACAACGCTCGCCCCCTACGTATTACCGCGGCTGCTGGCACGTAGTTAGCCGGGGCTTCCTCCTATGGTACCGTCATTATCTTCCCATAGGACAGAGCTTTACGACTCGAAAGCCTTCATCGCTCACGCGGCGTCGCTGCATCAGGGTTGCCCCCATTGTGCAAGATTCCCCACTGCTGCCTCCCGTAGGAGTTTGGACCGTGTCTCAGTTCCAATGTGACCGTTCACCCTCTCAGGCCGGTTACTGATCGCAGCCTTGGTAGGCCGTTACCCCACCAACTAGCTAATCAGACGCGAGGCCATCTCTCACCGCTGTGACTTTAACCACTGTAACAGGCGTTACTGTGGTCTCATACGGTATTAATCCCGGTTTCCCGAGGCTATCCCGTTGTGAGAGGCAGGTTCCTCACGCGTTACTCACCCGTCCGCCGCTAATCCGC
>NZ_JAUSWF010000015.1:0-2379 GCF_030815095.1 Aedoeadaptatus ivorii | reverse complement strand
AACTCTTGTCAATGGAAAATTGAAATCTTCTCGATTTCTTTTTTCCTGCCGAAGGCGGATTTGCCCGCCGTTCAGATGACTTTATTATTATACTAGCGGCACATAGGGGTGTCAAGAGACGATTCATCGCTTTTTAGAATTCTGTAAAAGTTGCTTATGCCGCATTTACAAACACAGCGCCGCGTTGTTGACTATCTTTCCAAATATTTGTCGTATTCCGCATCTTCGCGCATCTTCACGTCGACATAGGAGCAGCTGGCGACGACCTTCAAATCGTTGGCCTTGACATACTCCATAAAACGCTCCAGAAGCTTTTTAGCTATGCCCTGCCCTTGCAGCTCCGGCCGCACCACGGTGTGATACGCCTCGACGGTGTGTTCGTCGATCTCGCGGTAGTCCAGATGTGCAGTGGGGCGATCCGCCTCCCCAACATAGAATCTATTTTTGGTTTGCTTGATTTCCATACTATTCTCCTAAGCTGTGGTTGTTTACAAAGGTGTTCGCTTCTTATACCCCATTCTTTGCATAAAAAAAACACCCCTTCGAATCCTCGGCGAACCGTAGTTCGTTCGCAAATTCGAAAAGGATGTCTTTATTCTTCGGTTTCGGCTTCCCGCGCCTCTTTCACCGCATCGCCTGTATCTGTGGTGGCTTTTTCCTTCTTGGCTTCTATTTCTCGGAAATAGCTGCCCTTTCCGCCATAAAACCGCTTCACCTGTTCTTGCGCGGTATCTTGATCGACGATGTAGTACTCGACTTCTCCGATCCTTTTGTTTTCTCCGACGAGGGTGTCGGTTTGGATGTCTTCGCCGCCCATCCCCAAGCTGAACTGCGCCAGATACGCCAGTTGGCCGTAGTTCAAATTGGTTTCGACATTCTCGAGGGTGATGTCGATCAACTCCGGAACTTTTAGGAGCATGGCGGGATGCTTTAGCTTGTCAAAAAGCTGCATCATGAATTTTTGCTGGACTTGAATGCGATCTATGTCCTGATTCTCGTAGATCTTCCGAATACGAAGATACCGAACCGCATCGTCTCCGTTCAGCTTCTGTTTGCCCTTCTTAAAATCGATCTTCAGATTGGGTACCACGTAGGTATCCTCGTACGTATAGTCGAAGGGAATATCGACTTCGATTCCGCCCACGGCGTCTACGAGTCGCTTTACGGCTTCATAGTCTACGGTGGCATAGTAGTCGATCCGCACGTCTAAGAACTCCTCGACCGTCTTTTCAGCCAATGCTTCGCCGCCATAGGCGTAGGCGTGCCCCAATTTGGTCTTTCCCTCGTGTCCCTCAATGTTTACATAGGTGTCTCGGGGTAGGGACAAGAGCTGCGCCCGCTTGGTAACCGGGTCGATGGTCACCAGCATGATCACGTCGCTTCGGGTCGGATTCTTTTCTGCGCTCATATCCGTCGTCGCCGTCTTGTCGATGCCGAACAAGAGGATATGCAGGGGATCGTCGCCGTTAAAGGGATTGGTGGTATCCATGGCGTCGATCTTTTCTTTGGCCTGCGCCACATCCTCTTTGCTGACTTTGCCGCTTTGTGAAAATCCGCCCTGGATCCTGTATCCCAACGCCAGCCCGCCGGCCAGTACGAGAATCGCCAGGGTGACTACGGCAATTTTAATATATTTCATTCTTCCACCTCTTTTTTTGTCTCGTTTTATCTTATCGGATCGGTGGATTCTTCGCAATACGCTTCGACGAATCTTATACTTCAATCGGGGTTGCAGCACGATATTTTTCAGGGTCTTTACGCGGACTTTATATGGCCTTTTCGCAGTAAGGGTTTTACGATCGCACGACCGTTCCTATTGTCATCTTGAGCAAGGGACGAAGCCCCGCGTCGAAAGATCTCTCTCCCTACACGGGGTACACAACGAGGCCGATGACGGACCGCGCGACGTACCTTCTCTTTTTGGGGATAAGACACACAATAGGTACCATACAAACAGGCGTCCCGCAATAGCTAACTGGAGATCCGTTCGACTCCGCCTTCGGCGTCGCTCAGGATGACAGGAATGGGGGTGCAATAGCCTACGGAGCGGCCCGATTCCGCTCAGGATGACAAATGTTTTCCACGTCACATCCCATTGTCATCTTGAGCAAGGGGCGAAGCCCCGCGTCGAAAGATCTCTTTCCCTACAAGAGGTACGCAACGAGGCCGATGACGGACCGCGCGACGTACCTTCTCTTTTTTGGGGATAAGACACACAATAGGTACCATACAAACAGGCGTCCCGCAATAGCTAACTGGAGATCCGTTCGACTTCGCTGCGCTCTTAATTGGTACAATGTTTTGGACAAACTTTTCCAACTTTTAGTGACGTTCATTCCATTCTTCCATCGGCGTCTTGTATCCAATTGAGGAGTGGGG
>NZ_JAUSWF010000014.1:0-2792 GCF_030815095.1 Aedoeadaptatus ivorii | reverse complement strand
GGAAATCTCATCTCGAGGTGGGCTTCGTGCTTAGATGCTTTCAGCGCTTATCCCGTCCAAACTTAGCTACTCAGCCGTGCCATTGGCATGACAACTGATGCACCAGCGGTTTGTCCATCCCGGTCCTCTCGTACTAAGGACAGATCCTCTCAAATTTCCTACGCCCACGACGGATAGGGACCGAACTGTCTCACGACGTTCTGAACCCAGCTCGCGTGCCTCTTTAATGGGCGAACAGCCCAACCCTTGGGACATGCTTCAGCCCCAGGATGAGACGAGCCGACATCGAGGTGCCAAACCTCCCCGTCGATGTGGACTCTTGGGGGAGATAAGCCTGTTATCCCCAGGGTAGCTTTTATCCGTTGAGCGATGGCCCTTCCACGCGGTACCACCGGATCACTAAGTCCTGCTTTCGCATCTGCTCGAGTTGTCGCTCTCGCAGTTAAGCTTCCTTTTGCCTTTGCACTCTACGCACGATTTCCGACCGTGCTGAGGAAACCTTTGAACGCCTCCGTTACTCTTTGGGAGGCGACCGCCCCAGTCAAACTGCCCGACTGGCAGTGTCCCTCTTCCGGATTCACGGAAGTAGGTTAGAATTCTAGAATGAATAGAGTGGTATCCCAAGGGCGACTCCCGAAACACTGGCGTGCTCCGCTCATAGTCTCCCACCTATCCTGTACAGTTCATTCCAAAATCCAATATCAGCCTGCAGTAAAGCTCCATGGGGTCTTTCCGTCCTGTCGTGGGTAAGCGGCATCTTTACCGCTACTACAATTTCACCGGATCCTTTGTTGAGACAGTGCCCAAATCGTTACACCTTTCGTGCGGGTCGGAACTTACCCGACAAGGAATTTCGCTACCTTAGGACCGTTATAGTTACGGCCGCCGTTTACCGGGGCTTCAGTTCTAAGCTTCGCTTGCGCTAACTTGTTCCCTTAACCTTCCGGCACCGGGCAGGTGTCAGCCCCTATACTTCGTCTTTCGACTTCGCAGAGACTTGTGTTTTTGGTAAACAGTCGCTTGGGCCTTTTCACTGCGGCCATGTTGCCATGGCTCCCCTTCTCCCGAAGTTACGGGGTCATTTTGCCGAGTTCCTTAACAAAGGTTCTTCCGCTCGTCTTAGGATTCTCTCCTCACCTACCTGTGTCGGTTTACGGTACGGGCGGCTTACGCGAATAGTGGCTTTTCTCGGCAGCTTGGAGTCGGCTCCTTCTCTACTTATTTTCGATCCGCATCACACTTCAGACTCGGGAAAGCGGATTTGCCTACTTTCCATCCTTTGTGCTTGCACGCCACACCAACTGGGCGCTGCGCGTATCCTTCTGCGTCCCCACTTCTTCATTGCGATCGCCGGTACAGGAATTTCCACCTGTTGTCCATCGACTACGCCTTTCGGCCTCGCCTTAGGTCCCGACTTACCCTGAGTGGACGAGCCTTCCTCAGGAAACCTTAGGTTTTCGACGGGGGAGATTCTCACTCCCCTCTCGCTACTCATGCCAGCATTCTCTCTTCTGTGCACTCCACAATGCCTTACAGCTTTTGCTTCACAGCGCACACAATGCTCCTCTACCAATCCTTTGATTCCACGGCTTCGGTATCGTGTTTAGCCCCGGTTATTTTCGGCGCAGGGTCACTTGACTAGTGAGCTATTACGCACTCTTTCAATGTATGGCTGCTTCTAAGCCAACATCCTAGTTGTCTCAGTAACTCCACATCCTTTTCCACTTAACACGAATTTTGGGACCTTAGACGGTGGTCTGGGTTGTTTCCCTTTCGACTATGAAGCTCATCCCACATAGTCTGACTCCGGAGGATATGTCTTCGGTATTCGGAGTTTGATAGGTCGCGGTAACTTGGTAAAGTCCCTTGACCATTCAGTGCTCTACCCCCGAGACACTCCCTTCCAGGCTAGCCCTAAAGCTATTTCGAGGAGAACCAGCTATCTCCGCGTTCGTTTGGCTTTTCACCCCTATCCACAGGTCATCCGATAGCTTTTAAACGCTACCCGGTTCGAGCCTCCATTGCCTTTTACGGCAACTTCACTCTGCCCATGGATAGATCACACGGTTTCGGGTCTATGCCCTACGACTCTTCGCCCTGTTCAGACTCGCTTTCGCTACGGCTACGGTGCAGCACACCTTAACCTTGCCGTAGAACATAACTCGCTGGCCCGTTCTACAAAAAGTACACGATCGTGGCCGAAGCCACTTTCGCTGCTTGTAAACATCCGGTTTCAGATTCTATTTCACTCCCCTCCCGGGGTTCTTTTCACCTTTCCCTCACGGTACTTATGCGCTATCGGTCACCAAGGAGTATTTAGCCTTAGGGGGTGGTCCCCCTGTATTCCCACCGGGTTTCACGTGCCCTGTGGTACTCGTTTAGAGTGGTTGTGACTTCTTCGTATACGGGACTGTTACCCCCTACGGTTCGCCTTCCCAGGCGATTCTACTCGTCGTCACTTCCGTATCTCAATTCGGGCTCTACCCCGTTCGCTCGCCGCTACTTAGGGTATCGAGGTTTCTTTCTTTTCCTCGGGGTACTTAGATGTTTCAGTTCCCCCGGTATTCCCTCCTAAGGCTATGAATTGACCTTAGGATCCTTTGAGGCTATCAAAGGGGGTTTCCCCATTCGGAAATCTGTGGATCAAAGTGTATTTGCCACTCCCCACAGCTTTTCGCAGCTTATCGCGTCCTTCATCGGCTCTTGGTGCCAAGGCATCCACCGGATGCTCTTTCTAACTTGACCTAAATTGATCTGTTTTGATCCAATCGTTGAAATTGTAATCTTAAAAA
>NZ_JAUSWF010000013.1:0-6905 GCF_030815095.1 Aedoeadaptatus ivorii | reverse complement strand
ATTCTTTTGTGAAAACTCTTCTGCTTCCTTTCGACATATGTCTCCTCCTTTGCTGAGGTAACTAAGGCCGTGTCTAAAATCATTATACCAGCTACCCTCGCTCAGAATGACAATAGGGAGCAGTCGCGCGAACAAAGACAGAATTTCACAAAAACACTCCCCCTAGCGGTAAAAGCGAACGGAAAAGCGACTGCCGGCACAGGAGGATTCCACTACGACGTCGGCGTCGTGCAAATCCGCCACGGCCTTTACCATCGAAAGCCCGATCCCAAACCCCTCGCCCCGAGGATCCGCCTTGTAAAAGCGTTCGAAGATGCGCTTTCGCTTCTCGAGGGGGATGCCCTTTCCCCGGTCGCACACGGAAAATCCCCGGTAAATCTCGTTGTCCTCGAATTCTACCCCGACTTGGGCGCCGGCGGGCGAGACTTCGGCGGCGTTTTTCAGCAAATTCACCACCGCCTCAAACAACCACACCCGGTCGCCCTGTACCACCACATCCCCATCGGAGAGGGCGAGGCGGATGTTTCGTTCCAAAAACAGCGGCTCGAGATACATTTCCCCGTCGAGCACCAAGCTCCGAAGCGACACCGGCTCCCGCTTGGGCACCACCGCCTCGGCGTCGATCTGCGCGAGTTTTAAGAGCAAATCGCAGAGCGCGCCCAGCCGCTCCATCTCCCGCTCCACCATATCGAGATATTCCGCCCGCCTGGCGGGATCGGTGCGGGCGAGGTCCAAAAGCATGCCGATTCCCGCAAGCGGCGTCTTGATCTGATGGGCAATGTCCTCGGCATTTTGGCGAATCAGATCGCGCGTCGCCTTTTCGTGGTCGTAGGCGCGCTGCTTTTCGGCGAGGATCTTTTCCACATCGTCGACGAGGTACAAAAACACCGTATCGTCGAATTGTAACGAATCGAGCTTCTCCGCGCGAATTCCCTTGCGAAAACGGGCGAGATCCTCGGAAAAATTGCGCTTCTCTTTCCGTTCCCGGACGTACAAATGCACACCCGTCGCCGCGGCGAGCAAAAAGAAATAGCCGAGGGTATACGCATCGGCATAAGGGCTTACCCATAGAATCACCGCCGAAGCAAAAAAGAGGGCCGCAGGCAAAAGGACCGCTCTGTATTTACACATCCTCGTCCTCCCAGCGATACCCCAAGCCGCGTTCCGTATGTATATGGCGCCCGTAATGGCCCAGCTTTTCCCGCAGCCGCTTGACCGTCACCGTCAGGGTGTTGTCGTTCACGGGGCGGCGGTTTTCGCGCCAGATCTCGTCGAGCAGCCGCGAACGCAGCATACAGATTCCGCGATTTTGAAGCAGCGCTTCCAACAAATCGTACTCCGCCGCATTCAACGCCGCATTCTCCCCGTCGATCCGCACCGACTTATTTTCCGGATAGAGCGTAAGCCCGCCCGCCGCAACCGCCGTCGGTGCACCGCCCGCGCGGTGACACACATTGCGCACCCGCGCCGCTAGCACCGGCAGGGAAAAGGGCTTGGTGATGTAGTCGTCGGCCCCCTTGTCGAAAGCCGCGAGAATATCCGCCTCCCGATCCCGCACGCTCAAGACCAATACGGGCACCGTAGCACCGATGGCGTCGAGATATGCCAAAAACTCGAAACCCGTACCGTCGGGCAGATTGAGATCCAACAGCACCACGTCATAAGCGTCGGGGTCCGCGTCGGCGCAATCGGCCATGGTCTCGAATCGATCGACCGCATGACCCGCGTTTTCGAAAAAGCGACGCACCGAAAAGGCGATCACCGCGTCGTCTTCCAAGAGCAGAATCCGCATAGAACCTCCTCACTCCACCTCCACGATAATGGCGGTGCATTTCCCCGCATTGCATTCGCTCTCGCTGACGCTGCACGCCGCCACACCCAAGATCATATCCTCCAGTGCCTTGAGCACCACCGCATCCCCCGCCTTCGAAGGCGGCCGGCACACCGAAAAACTGCCGTCTTCCGCCACCGCCGTATGCATAAACAGATTGACTGGGCGAAGAATGGGAAAGGCCGTCCCCAACGCGCCGTTGATATTGTCAAGACAGTTGGGATGTCCCGCCCCATTGTGGTAGAAGAAGTCGTACATGGCGGGACTGCAACAGGGGTGCAACAGGTCGTGTTCGCCCACGTCGTCGCGCCCGATCTCAAAAAGCGGTCGATAGCGATTGGAATAGAGCGTATCGCCCACGCCGATGTGAAGCGATTCGTTAATATCCATCGTCACCCCGGGCGATAAAAACTCGCCGCTGTCCCCGTCGATGACGGCAAAAAAATCCGCCACCTGACCGCCCTCCTCGTCGATGACGCAATGCGATCGCCCGCACGCACGGGAATCTTCTTGCCCGAAGCGGGCTCGATTCTGTATCTTTCTTTCATTATAACCTTCCTCTCTTTACGGCAGCCGTTTATAAAATTCCCGGCTTTCCAACAATGCTTTGTCCGCCGAAATGGCTTCTTCTAACTGTTCGATCGCCTTTCTGTCGCCATCTTCGGTGCGCAACAGATCGATCAGCGCCTCTTGCTTTTCAATAATCTCGCGCTGCAAGCCGCGGGTGGTGACGAGATTTTTCGACGCCATCTCCCGCCCCGTCCGGGCACGTTCTTCGAGATCCTCCACCTTTTCTTCGGCAAGCCGACGAATGTGCTCGCCCTCTTTTCGAATCCGCGCAATGCGCGCCTTTACCCGATCCGTTCGAAACGTAAGTTCCGGATAGGCGTCGAGGATGCGCTTATGCAGGGCGGATCGGTTTTCCAAAAGATACCGCACTTCCGCCGCAATCTCTTCGCTTTTGTCTGCCATACTCTTCTCCACCCCTTCCTTTAAGAGATGCATGACAAAATACGACACCAGCACATCCGCCAAAAACAGCGCCGCAAGCGCACCGAGAAAAAGCGCCATCTGCCGCCTATCCCCACGCGCAAAAAGCAGAAGGAGCACGGGGTTCGCCGCCTTTTCAATACAAACGCCCCCGATCCCGAATAGAATCAGATTGCCGATCCATACCCTGCCGTGCAGATTCATCGGCTTTTGGCTATAATCCCACCACCGAGCGTAAAAGCGCTTCTCCAGCACATAGCTCGTCATATATTCCAGCGCCCCGCAGAGGAAAAACGACAGCAAAAAACTCGTGCCATACGACGCATCCACCGGCTCCAGCAGCGCGCCCGCCACCGTGACGATCACGGCGCCGGTGCCGTAAATCGGACAGTACGGGCCCACTAAAAAGCCGCGATTGATCCACCTTCCGTATTGAAAATACTTGAGCACCACTTCCATCGCCCACCCCAAAAACGAGTAGGCGAAAAACAGCCACAACAACTGCTGCATATTGATTCCATCCACGAATTTACCCCTTCCATTGGACGCCTAGGTTCGGAGCATCCCCACCATCTTAGGATCCACATAGCGAAACCCGTGCCGCGCATAGAACCGATCCGCCCCGGCATTGGCGAGCAGCATAATAAAACACTCCCCTTCCGTGTTGGCATCCAGCCAATCGTCGATGCGAGAGACAATCTCTTCGCCAAGCCCCTTTCCCTGGTACGCCCTGTCCACCATCACATCGGCAATGCCGTAGGTAATGCCGCCGTCGCCCACAATCCGTCCCATGGCCACCAACTTCTCGCCGTCGTAGCCGCTAATGACATACAGCGAACCCGCAAGCGCACGGCGCACCTGCGCAGGCGCCTTCGCATTGCCGATCCCCGACGAAAGGCGCAGCGCATTGTACGCTTCGATTGCGGGCAAAGATTCCGTAAACTTCATATTGCCTCCTTTCCTATGATTTTACCCCACCGCCCCCGATATTTGTTCATTCTCGGAAAAGTCCTGTAAGTTTTCATACAATCGGGGTAAATAGCAAGCAGGAGGTGCCTATGCCCTATACAAAAAAAGACTATCCGCCGTCCTTAAAGAACCTCGATCCCGCGGTTCGGAACAAGGCCATTGACATCATCAATGCCTTAATGGAAGATGAGCACATGCCCGAAGACAGAGCCATTCCCATCGGCACTGCACAGGTAGAAAAATGGGCACAGGATCAGGGCAAAATGGAAAAGCAAAACAAGACCGCCACAGATGCCAAACCCGAAAAAGACGTCAAAGAAGTCCTCGTACGCTATCGCAAAGACGACGAAAAATGGGAAGTCATCTCGGAAGGTGCTAAACGCGCCGACTCCCTTTTCGACCTCAAAAAAGATGCCGAGGCACGCGCTAAAGAAATTGCCGGCCACAGAGGGGCAAAAGTCGTAAGCTATACCAAAGAAGGCAAGGAAGGTAAGTAGGGAGCAACCATAGTAAGAGATCCGCCCGTCGGGTCTCTTTTTTGTCTGCATTGCATCCTAACTTCTAACTAAGAATTGGAACTCGGCGATCTTTTTGGTATACGACGATAATCGCCATATCTACGGTCTCAAAGTATCGCCAATTTCGAAGATACAAAAGATCCTTACGAGAGGTGTTCTAAAAGGTAAAAGTACCATGTCCATAGAAAAGATTACATGAAATCCGGTAAGAAAATGAAGAAAAAAGGTAAAGATCCACACCGTTTACCTAATCGCCTATCCCGAAGATACGGTACTCCCCAAGGGCAATGTAGCCCGCGCAGAAACCGCCACTATGCTCAACAGAAAATACAATCGCGTAGCGGACGAAAAGGGGCTTTCGCAAGACATTCTCTCTGCACTCCATGCCTTTACCGACTTGGACAAAAACGCATGGTACTACTACGAAATTGTAGAAGCCTCCAATACCCACGAATTTACCCGTCGCGGGGACAAAGATTCCCTCGGCAGAGAATACGAAGATTGGACCAAGGTTCTGAATTTGAAGTAAGCCATACGCACAAAACTCCCTCGCATGAAGGGTTTTTTTTGTGTTTGCCTAAGATATACGGCTATAAGATACACAAAAAGAGATCTGCACGATTCTTGTGCAGATCTCTTTTTGTACGCGTTAATTTTCGATTTCTACCCAAATTTCCGCATTGGCGGCATTTGCTTTGTGATAATCGTGAGGGTTGGTCGCTTCGACGATTTCATAGTATCCCCAGAAGTCGGGATCCAAGTCGGCGAATCGACGGAGTGCCGAGGGATTGCCGAGTTCCGTATGCAATCCGACGTCGTCTACCCAGCGATTATACAAGGCGTTTAGGATTTTCGCGGCCTCTGCGCGCGTAATGTTTGCATTCGGCCGGAATGATCCATCGGGATAGCCTTCGATTCGACGGTTTCCGTAGGCTTGATCGATGGCAGATTCGCCCCAGTGCCCTTTCACGTCTTCGAAAGGTGCTTTGGCGGCATTCGGCGTATCGATGGTTTTGATCATCTGCGCGAATTCCGCCCGGGTGATTCTTCCGCCGGGGTTGAAGCTGCCGTCCGGATATCCCTTCATATACCCGGCTTTTGTAACTGCGTTTATAACGCCGTTGTACCATCCGCCGGGTGTATCGACAAATGCAGGTTTCGTCGTATCGTCGAGGGAAAGCCCTTCGAGTCGGGCGATCATGGCGGCCGCTTCGGCGCGCGTTACGTTCCCGTTGGGCTGTACGGTGCCGTCAGGATATCCGAAGATATAGGCGTTGTGATGTTTAATCTCTACCTTCTCTTCATTACCGGGGGCAGGAGGCGCCGGAATCCAACCGCCGGGAAGCCAGGGGCGACCGGTCGCTTTGCCTTCGGCCGTTTGCCGGAGTGTTTCGCTCGATGCTTTGCCCGCTTCTCTTTGCACGATTTCAAAAACATCGCCTTCTCGCGCGGGATCGATGGGAACGGACCAAGTGCCGTCGGGACGAACTGTGGTTTGTGCCGCACGGCCGTCGGGCAAGGTTATGAGGATTTCTGCGCCGGGTACACCGGTTCCGCGAATTTCTGTGTCGCCGATTTCGATCGGTCGCACGGAGGGCGTTTGCGAAACGCCGGGATCCGGCTTTTCGCTCTTTTGTACGGTTTTCGTGTTTGCCGTCGAGGTTTTGCCGGTGGCGCTGTCGGTGACGGTGACTTTGACGTCGCCGTCTGCGGTCAGTTTCGCCGGATCGACGGGGATTTGCAGTTGTCCGTTTTCTTCCGGAACAACTTTTCCGTCGTCGGTCTTCCATTCGCCCGTGGCCGGGTCTTTGGTGGCGGTTACAGTGCTGCCATCCGGCAAGGTGACGTTGATCTTGTCGCCGTCCGTCGGTACAGTTACAGTGACCGCTTTGTCCCCTTCTTTGATGTCGCCGACGACGGGTTTTGTCGGGGCGTCGACGGGAGTAATCTTCAACGGATCAGTCGTTGCTTCTTTTTGGGTATCTCCGCTTCCGATAGAAACCGTGACGGGTTTCTGATTGTTTTCCATCTTCAGACCTGTACCGTTTTTCGGATCGGTCGTTATGCCATAGTCTGCAAAGTCGGCAAACGGAACTTCCTGTTGGTTGCCGTAAACGTCGGTCAAGGTGACGACGAGGCCACTCAGGTCGAGTTTGTCCCCTTCTTTGTATGCCAGATTTTCAGGCTGCGCAGTTATGGTTATCTTTTCAATTTGGTTTTTGTCAAAGGGCAGTTTGTCATATTGCGCCGTGATGGTGGTTGCTTCCGCAAAGGTGCCGGTTAGCGGTTTATCCCACGCTTCCGATCCTTCTTTTTGCGTGTATCCCGCATTCGCCGTTACCGCCGGGGCCGTTAGGGTGACTTCTTGCTCGGGATTTACCCAGTAGGTGATGGTTTCACCATCGGCAATCGTTCCGTTCTCGCCCGCACTGAAGGTAACGGATACGTAGTTTTCCGGTACGTTCGGTTTGGCTTCGCCGGGTTTCTGCGCCACGACGTCACCAGGCGCGGTGTATTGCGCCGTGATGGTGGTTGCTTCCGCAAAGGTGCCGGTTAGCGATCTATCCCACGCTTCCGATCCTTCTTTTTGCGTGTAT
>NZ_JAUSWF010000012.1:0-7659 GCF_030815095.1 Aedoeadaptatus ivorii | reverse complement strand
TGAGCGGAGCGCAGCGGAGTCGAACGGATCTCTAGTGAACTATTGCGGGTCACATTGACGATAAAAGCCTCATCGTGTGGTACGGCCCCGGCTTTACGCTAACCCCTTACAGAGAAAGAGATTCTTCGACTCGGAATAAATTCCTCGCTCAGAATGACAAGGGGGTGGGCTGCGCAGTCTACCTCACTACACCCCGCGCCCTTTCTCCAAAAAAAAGACGCGTACACACCGGTACGCGCCTTCTTTCTCAATACGCCGAAAGTTTTTGATTGTGGCTATACGCGCTCCGCCAGAGGCCGAGGGCGACACACAGTGCCGACACGATCCAAATGGTGAGCGGTAGTCCGAACAGCTCCTGTTCCGGCTGAATCGCGCCGAAGAAAAATCCGCGTCCCCATTCAAAGACAAAGCCGAAGGGAAAGAGCGCCCCCAAAAGGGTGTCTATGGCACCGATTCCGAGGGCGGTGAGGATATACACGAGGACCGGCCCGCCGAAGCTAAAGCGCCGAAGGGTGCGTTCGCTCCCCACCGAAACCGCAAACAACCACAGTGCGACCTGCGTGCCCAGATTAAGCAAAAACAGGCTGCCGATGAGGGCGATGCCGCTCGGCTGCGAATACATGACTTTCAGTTGTTCGATGACGAAATTTAACTGGCCGCCGATCGCCGCAGAGAACAATACCAACAGGCGCGCACCCATAAAGGCCCCGATCAGGCTCATTAGGAGCAAAAGGAGACCGAGATAGGCAAACCGCGCGCCGACGACCTGCCGCCCCGTAAGGGGAAGGGCGGCAAAAAACGGGGAACGATCGCCGCAGAACGCCCGGTAGTCGCGCGCCAATACGACAATCCCGCCCGCGACCGCAACGACATAGATGGCCATCGCCGCAAAGAGCGTCACCTCCGGTGCGGCATTTGCCCGGCTGATCAGACACGCCAAGAGAGAAATGCCGAATGCCGACAAGAGCACCACTTGATCCCGCTTAAAAAAGTATCCCAGCAGCTTACGCATCATACACCTCCCGAAAAATCTCTTCCAATCCCTTGCCGTGTACCGCCCGCAGCGTTTCCACGTTCTCGTTGAGCAACGCCTTTCCGCCGCCGAGGAACACCGCCCGATCGATCAACGGTTCGATGTCCGCCACCATATGGGTGGAGATGATCAGCGTCGCGCCGTCGTCGAAGCCGTCGAGTATGGCGTCGATCACGCCGCTTCTCGCCGCAGGATCCACCCCGCCGATGGGCTCGTCCAAGAGATAGACCTCCGCCCGGCGGGAAAGGGTGAGCGCGATCTGCAGTTTATCTCGCATGCCCTTGCTCATCTCCCGAATCCGGCTCTCCCGATCGAGACCCAAACGCCGGATCATAAAATTGGCCCGCTTTGTGTCGAAGTCCTCGAAAAACGTCTCGTAAAGCGCCGTCGTCTCCTTCACCCGCATATCCTTGGCGAGGGGCAAATGGTCGGGCTGGTAGCTGACCTTCGCCTTGCTCGTAGGCCCCGGGACGCTGCCGCAGATCTTAACTTCGCCTTGGTAGGCCATCTCCAGGCCCGCAAGGATCTTTAACAGCGTCGTCTTGCCGGCGCCGTTGGGCCCCAAAAGCCCCACCATACTGCCGGCGGGTATCGCGAGCTCCAAATCGTCGAGCACGAGCGTATCGCGGTATCCCATCGAGAGTTCGTTAATGCGTACGGCTTCCATCGTCTCCTCCTCTCTCCCACTGTTCCGACAGCAGTTTCAATGCCACTTCCTTGCTCATCGACAGGTCGTCGGCGATGCGCCGAAGCTCCCTACACGCTTCTACAAACGCGTCCCGCCCCAAGAGCGCGATCAAATTCTCGTCTTCGGTTACATATTTTCCTCTGGTGCGATCCGTCACGATCAAATCCTCCCTTTCCAATTCCGCCAATGCCCGCTGTACCGTATTGGGATTGACCCGATACGCCTTCGCCAAATTCCGCACCGATTCGATCTTCTCGCCCCCGGGCCATTCCCCCGCCGCGATATGGCGACGAAATACCTCGTAGAGTTGCAGATAGATCGGCCGACTTGCGTCAAAGTCCATGGGACCTCCTCTCCAATCTGTATCACTTCCTTAATACAACCATATTGTACTATCGTCTTAATACAGTGTCAACTCTTTTTTCAAAATATTTCTAAATCGGCGCAAACAAAAAACGGACTCTCTCGAGTCCGCCTTTGTATGGTTTAGGAAAAGTAGTTTTCATCTAGGATTGATCGTTCTATTCGGGAAGGTATATCGTTCTTTGAATGACAAAGTGTTTGGAAACATCGTACAGAAAAAATAGGACTTTCGATCGGAAAATATGCTCGTAGCACTTCCAATAGTCGACATAGCGATGCTCGCGCTTTTCACTGAAAGCCTGCACATCCGCCGGGGGATAGCCGAGAAATATGCCGATCTCGTCGGGGCATCCCGTCCGAAACCGCGCACGCAACTCGCGGAGTGCCTCCGCAGCGCTCGTATATACATAGCCGCGATTCTCTAAAAATGCCCGGCAATCCCGCCGCGCAAGGCGCCGTTTCAGGCGCTTCGGATGGTAAAAGTACAAGAGTGGCGTTCCCTTTTCGTTTTCAAGCTCCAGATACGCAAGGGGTATTGCCTTTCGGAGCGAATCGTTACAACGCCAACAGCGATACAGATCGCGCCCGCCCGCGTTCAGATTGACCAGCGTGCCGGTCTTTGCCGCAAATACGGTGGGCGCCGTGTAAAGTTTTAGGAGGGCGAGGAGATATTCCCCGTCACCGCAATCTCTGCAGTTTTCCAGATAAGTGAGGGTATTTTCTTTGAGCTTACGCTTTACAAAGCACGCCGCCGCTTGCCATACAGTCATTCGCGTCCTCTTCCGTCGGCGTGCCCTTTACGATCAAGACGTCTACCGAGGCGACGCCCAATCCGCGGACCTCGTCCTCCCAACGCTCCATCCACTCTCCGTCGGCCCACTCATAGGAGCCGAAGAGGAGGACGTGTTTGCCTTTGAGATCGGAATTTACCTCGTCCATAAAGGGCCGCATATAGGATTCTTCCAGTTCCTCTGCGCCCATGGCGGGGCATCCGAAGGCGATCTTTTCCGCCGCGCGAACCGTATCCGCGGTCGCATCTGCAACCTCGATCAGCTCCGCTTCGCCGCCGGCATTGGCAATTCCTTCCGCCACCGCCTTAGCCATGGCTTCCGTATTGCCCGTTCCGGACCAGTACACCACAGGAATCATAGTTCCTCCTTTCTATTCCCTCGACGGTACCGTAAAACAACCGTCTGTTTTGGTGTAAACGACACGACTTATCGAATATGTACCGCCGAGTTGATAATTCATATCGTTTACAACTTCATTATATAGACCTCTTGGAGAAATTGCAAGGGGTTTTTGATATTAATTTTCCTTTATTCGACCGGAGTTCCTCTCGCCTTTTAGCTTGCGAGGGTTCATACATTCACCACATAAAAAGACATCCCCGTAGGGATGCCTCA
This sequence comes from Aedoeadaptatus ivorii, assembly GCF_030815095.1. Lineage (NCBI taxonomy): Bacteria > Bacillati > Bacillota > Tissierellia > Tissierellales > Peptoniphilaceae > Aedoeadaptatus > Aedoeadaptatus ivorii. The sequence continues at coordinate 4,169 of NZ_JAUSWF010000012.1, read as the reverse complement.
TACAATTTGTGTTATCGTCTTTTCTTACTTTCCATATAGGCCAATCCGCCCATGGCCAACAGCATGGCGGCCTGGTACATACCGATGCCGTCGATGCCGGTCTGCGGCGCTTTGCCCTTGGGATTTTTGGTAATCTTATCAAAGGGCGGCACCTTGGGTGTATCCGGCGGCGTTACCGGCGGTTCTTCCGGCACTTCCGGCGGCGTTACCGGCGGTTCTTCCGGCACTTCCGGCGGTGTTACCGGCGGTTCTTCCGGTACTTCCGGAGGCGTTACCGGCGGTTCTTGCGGGATCTTATGGTTTGTAAATTCTGCCCGGATCTCTGCCGCTCCGATCACACCTTGGGTATATCTTTCGGTCACGGTATAGCCTGCTTTGTCCAATTCCTCTACGATATAGCTCGTGCCGTAGGAGAGTTTTAAGATGCGGAAGGTCTCTCCGCCTTTCAGCGTAAAGATCTCACCGCTCTGAATCGAGCCGCGCAGGGTTTCGCCGTCGATCCGCTCTTTCAAGTAATCGAAGACATCCTTAAGCTCTGCACCGTTCGCGTCTTGTAGGACAACGCGGAAACGGAAGTCCTTGCCGCTTTCTTCGCCGATCACCGTCTTCGAGACAATGAGCTCGCCGTAGTTCGGTTCCTCCGGCGGATTGTCCGGCGTATCCGGCGGCGTGGCGGTATTGGTGAGGATGACGTCCAGGATCTCGGTCACCTTCATCCCTTCGGGATAGCGGATGAGATAGGATCCGTCCTCTTCCTTTATGATTTCTACGTCTTTGCCGTCGATCACTTCGTAGCGATACTTGCCGCTTTCGAGTGCCTTCTTGGCGAGGGTTTCGTCAAAATTGACCGCTTTGCCGTCCTTATCGACGATCCGCAAGTTCTTATTCGTATCTACGGTGCCGGTGTAGCCCGGTACCTTTACTTCTCGAATGATGTAGCCGTGCTTGCGGAAGGTTCCCTCCAAGTCGGCGATGCGGTCTTGCCAATCGCCGTCTGCATTGAGGACGACCTCGCGCGTGTCGCCGTTTTCGGAGACGACCACAACGGTAATCGAATCGGGGGCATTGCCCTCGCCTTTCCAGCGCTTCGAAATCTCGATTTCATGGCCGGGTCCCTTGTGGTTTTCTGTCGCCATGCCCGTATTTTCGGTATCACCGGGCAAGATTATACTTTCCTTACCATACGAGCCGTACTTATTCGGTTCCATCTTGGTGACATTAAACAACTCGTAGGGCACGCCGTCGATCACAAGCCGCGGCAGGTAGAGGGTGTAGAACCCGTCTTCCCCTTGCTTGAGATAGAAGTCGTAGGTCGTAAACCCTGGGTCGTTGGTTACGAGGTCATAGCTTCGTACGCGAATCCCCGTGCCATAGCTGGGGAGAGACAGGGACTTGAAGACGACTTCTTTGTCTAACTCCGTGAGGAATTCTCCATCCAAAACCGGATGGGGAATTTTATTCCAAGTAAATACTTGCGAGTCGATGACCTTGCCGTCCTTGTGCAGGTTCAAAGTAATATTGCCGGCAAAATCTTTAAAGTGATCGTTGGTGGGGAGCAGGCGGATCAATCCGTCGTCGGTCAGATCTGCTTCCGGTTTGTAATTGTCCGCATACTCGATGCGAATGTCGTAGGTGTCGTCCTTGGGCGTAAACTTCGGCGCAAATACGTCGGAATCTTCTTCCAGCGTGTAGCGGCCCTTCGCCAGGGCACCGGGGTCCAGCTTGTCGAAGCTGCCCTTCCAACCGTCCTCTTTCGTCAAGGTCAGGGTGCGGTAGATGGGTTTGCCAGCTTCGTCGTAGCCGTCGACGATCCGCTCGCCGTCCAGGCGGAGGTATAGGGTTACGCTCTTCGGCAGTTGCGCTTCCGGCACCTTCCAACTCTTTTCTACGTTCAGTTCACCGAATGCGTAGAATGTGGGAGTAGAATTTGTCTTGAATATTTTCTTTGTTTAAGAGGAAGTACTTCGTCTTTTCGGAAAAGCCGATGTCCTACCCCTCCCTTTGGCCTCGTTGTCGAAAACGTAGACGGTGTGCTTGTCGCCGATGTGGACATAGCCCGTGGGGCAGTTCCACAATCCGCCGCCGTCGCCGCCGCCGAAGGAATCGATCCAGGTGGCAATCGCCGTGTTTTCCGTAATCAACAAATTCTCGAGGGTCTGAATGCGAGGCGGAAAGGAGATATAGACCCCGCCGCCGAAGTTCCCGGATTTGTTGTCCAAAATCATGGTCTTGCCGAAGTGGACGAAATTCGTGTCCACATAGACCCCGCCGCCGACGGCGGATGCTTTGTTTTTGTAGATCAGTCCGCCGTCGATAAAGGCCTCGGATTTATTTTCTTCCAAATGTTTTTCGTAATCTGCCGGTGTATTGGCGTATTCGCGATTTATAATGTTCGAAAATTCACTGAGAAACTGATCCGACACGGCGATCCCGCCGCCGGAACCGGATTTGTTGCCCGCTACAATGCCGTCGTTCATATGCAGCTCCGCCTTGGGGTAGATCGTAATCCCCCCGCCGGACTGGTACCGCGTATTCGATCTGTTGTTTGCGATGATGCCGCCGTCGATGATCACCCGGGCGGGATCGCCTGTGCTGCCGAACAGGCTGCCGGCAAACACGCCGCCGCTCATGCCGCCGTCGTTGTTGTCGATCATGCCGCCGGTCATATGGAAGGTGCTGCCGGGGTCTACATAGACCGCGCCCGACGAAGTGGGACGAGTGTAGTCGGGATCGATCCGCTCATAGGATTTGTTATGGGAGATGCGGCCGCCTTCCATCGTGAAGGTACCGCCCTTCTTTACCTTGATCGGCGCGGTGTGGCCGTGTTTGTTATTGGCGTGCATCACCGTGCCGTTCTTTAGGGTCAAGCTGCCGCCGTTTTCTACCGTGGCAATAGCGCCGCGATCGTCGAATTCCGTCTCTACTTCTTCGTTTCCGTCGATATGGATGGCGCTATCTTCGTCGCCCCATGTCAACGTACCAAAGATTGCAAATAAAGTATCTTTCACAAACTCTTTTGCGCGCTTTAGAATAATCGCGCCTTTTTTTCGGAAGGCAGGGGCGTATCGGCTTTTTCTAAAGCCTCTTCGCCGCGGTTTCTGCCCGCATCAATGCTTTCTCTCTGTTTTTCTTCACCGGCATCATTCGAATCCGCCGGCTGTTCGATGGGCTTCCAGGGTTCCTCGGCGGTCTGTTCGTTGTCCGCCGTAAGCAATATGTTCTGATCCTCTGCGATGGTCAGCTTCTCGGTCAATTCGAAGCTCTCCATAACCTTGATCACGGTCTTCTTCGAACCGGCATTTTGAATCGCCGTTTTGAGCTCGTCGAAGCTGTGGACCTCGACGACCGCATCCGCTTCTTCCGCTTGCGCGGCGGCCCCCAGCGCTTTGGGAGCGCGGGCGAGCGCCTCGGCGTCGAGTTCGGTGCCCGCTTCGAGCACGTCGGCCACCGCTTCGGAGTCGGCCGCGGGTCCATCTTCGGGATCACGCGCTGTGTCCGCCGCGCTATCCGCCGGTTCTTGTTTTTCCCCGTCGGTAATCTCTGCCGCATCGGCAGCCGCTTCTTTTTCGGGTTCCGCCTCAATGGCATCGGCCTCGTCGTCTGTGGCCGCCTGTACCTCGTCGCCTTCCGCCTCGGCTTCTTCCGCCGGTGGCGTTACATCGGGGATCGCTGCGTCTTTCTCTTCTTCCGGCGCTTCTTCTACCGGTGTGTCCTCTGTATCTGCCGCCGCTACCGGACCGGGCGTCTCTGGGGCCGCTGCCGCATTCGAAGCGGCAGGCGCTTCTTCCGCGGCCGCCTTCGAGGTCGCCTCCGATTGGGCGGGCAACGCCGCGTCCGCCTTTTCGGGCGGTTTCGCGGGCGCCGCCCTCTGCGGCACATCTGCCTTGGCGACAGCCGGCGTCGTCTGTTCGACCGCCGCTACCGCCGCGCTTTCTGCCGCAGGCGCCGCCGTTTCCGATTCCGCCGACGCGTGGCCGGGCAGAAACGACAGGAGCGCCGCCATCAGGCAGAGCGCATAGAACCGTTTACGCATTTTTCCCTCCTCGGGTTTCTTAAAATAACTGCCTTTCTATATCTTGAATTTACAATCTAAGTGCAACAAAAAATGATTCACCGTTTTCTGGTAAAATTATGTCGACAAAAACCAATCAACCAGGAGGAACGATGAA
>NZ_JAUSWF010000011.1:0-33979 GCF_030815095.1 Aedoeadaptatus ivorii | reverse complement strand
CATTCCATGTCCCGGCCGCATCGGCCCGCTGATAACATCTTTATTGAGACCTTTTGGCAGACGATGAAAGTGGAGATGGGAAAGATATCCGCCTTTACCAAAAACCAAGTGGATATGATGTTCGATTATTACTTTTATTACTACAATCATCTGCGTCCCCACTCCTCAATTGGATACAAGACGCCGATGGAAGAATGGAATGAACGTCACTAAAAGTTGGAAAAGTTTGTCCAAAACATTGTACCAATTAAAGGAACTGTGTTCCGAGTCGAAGAATCTCTTTCACAAGAAGCAGTTTGCGTAGAGGCCAAGGCCGAAACGCACGACGTCCACTTCTTTTACGGGCAACATAACGCGCAATAGGCACCTTGCAATCCGGCGACCCGCAATAGAGACACGAGATCCGTTCGACTCCGCTTCGCTCCGCTCAGGATGACAAGGTTTAGGGATTCGCAATAGCTTTTGCCGAATCGCACATTCGTCCCCTATTGTCATTCTGAGCGAGGAACTGTGTTCCGAGTCGAAGAATCTCTTTCGCTAGAAGCAGTCTGCGTAGAGGCCAAGGCCGAAACGCACGCTTAGGCTTTTATCGTCAATGCGTCACACAATAGCTTTCGGAGATGCATTCATGACCTAACAGAAATCTTCGATTTCGTCGTAGGTCAGATGCCGCGCAGTCCAAATCTTCGATTTGGCGAACGCAGCGGCCGACTCCGCTTCGCTCTGCTCAGGATGACAAGGAAGTGGGTGGCAATAGCTTACGGAATGCTGTCTTGCCATATTCAGGATGACAAGGTGTACGATCCACAACCCCATAAAGACGAAAAATACCGACACCGGAACAGGAGAAGTACCATCGAACCCTTACTACAAATCTACGACGCACTTTTTTCCCATTACGGCGACCTGCACTGGTGGCCGGGGGAAAACCCCTACGAAATTATGGTGGGCGCGATTCTTACGCAAAACACCGCCTGGACGAATGTAGAAAAGGCGATTGCCCGTCTGGCGGAAGACCTCACGCCGCAGAGGATCGCCGCCATGCCCGTGGAAACATTGGAAGAAAGGATTCGCCCGGCGGGATTTTTTCGCCAAAAGGCGCGCTATTTGAAGGCGATGACGGCGTGGTATGCGCGTTACAACTACGACGCCGAAGCAGTGCGACGCGTGCCTTTGGACGCGCTGCGGCCCGAAATTCTCTCGGTAAAAGGCATCGGAAACGAAACGGCGGACAGCATTTTGCTTTACGCCTTCGGTCTGCCGTCTTTTGTGGTGGATGCGTATACGATGCGCCACTTCGCCCGCTACCCGCTCAAGGCGGGAAGGACGTATGCGGCGGTGCAGGCGTATTGCGAAGCGCGGCTCCCCGAAAGCGCCGAGATCTACAATCACTTTCACGCGTTGATCGTGATCAACGGCAAGGAACACTGCAAAAAGCGGCCGATCTGTGCGGGTTGCCCGCTGGAGGGCGGCTGCGAAAAGCGCATAGAGGAATGAATCGATCTTCGGATCGATTTTTTTGTGGAATTGTTCGGTTTTTACATGAGAAAGGGCATCTATTTCTTACACAGAATGTATACAAAAAGAATAACCGATACGAGCGACCGCCAAGCGAATTTACGAGGGGACGGTTGTATGCGACACACCATAGGAGGAAATTATGCAAAAGACGATCAAACGAGCCGGTATGTTTGTCGCCTTATCGCTGATTTTGGTGGCCTGTGGCGGCGGTGCCGACAAAGGAAATGCCGAGAACAAAGGCGGCGAGAATACGGCGCAGGGTACGAATACGGCAGATTATACGACGAAGACTTGGGACGATATGACCAAGGAAGAACAGCAGATTTTGGCGACGAAGATGTTGACCATGAGCGAAGAAGAGCGCGCTGCGGTTTCGAAAGATATGATAGGCGTGACGGCAGCCCAAGAAGCCCAGTATGCACAGTTTACGGAAAAGGGATATCGACAGGTCGGGGACAAGTTTTTTACGGCGGCATCGTAAAAAAATACGTCCGATAAAAAGGCGCTTCAAGCCACGAATGTGCACATTACGGCCGTGGATGCCGAAGGAAAGACGCTCTTTGAAGATTTAAAGGCAACCAATGGGTTGCAGCCGGGCGATCAAAATGGATTCTTCGGAATCTATGTTAAGGATTTTCCCGAAGAGGTGGCGAATATCGAGTTTACCATCGACCAGGGGTGGTTGGAAGCGCCCTCCGAGACGGCCGTACGCGCTGCCGATTTGAAGACCGAGATGCAGGTAGAAGAAGACGGGGAAGCCAAGAAGATCTATGGCACCGTAACGAACACTTCTAAAGAAGAGGTTATGTCGTTGGATCTGATATTGCTCTTGAAACGAGACGGAGAGTTTTTGATCGGCGACGACGTGAGCCTGGGCGGCTTTCAGCCGGGGGAATCGAAAGAATACTCCTTTACGATGTCGCCGGAGATCACTTACGACGATATGCAACTGGTCCCGGACTTTTATGCGCCGGATGCGAAAAAGTACGAAAGAATGACGCAGGAAGGCATGGCGGAAGCTGCAAAGCAGATGTTGGATAAGAAGTAATACCCAAAAGGATTTTAGAATCAAAAACAGCGACCGCATGGCCGCTGTTTTTGATTGCATTAGAATGGCTTTGGGAAGATCAGCCGCGCGATAAGGCCGGGATCGCCGTAGGCGAACTGTACCGTACCTCCGTGGATGGCGAGGATTTTCTTTACGATGGGGATGCCGAATCCGTTGGCACTGCGGGGCGAAATATCGTCGTTTAGGCGCTCGGTATCTGCCGAAGAAATCGTCCCGTCGTCGGCAATACATAGTACCACCGCGTCTTTCGTCTCTTTGATGGCGATGCGCACCGTCACCGCCTTGTTGTGGCGAGCAGAGTTTTGGAGCAGGTTGCGCACGGCGCGGTCGATCAGGTTTTCGTCTCCCATAATGCGGGCGTCCTCTGCGTCGTCGATTTCGACGGAAAAGTCGGTGTCCGAGGCGTCGATACATTCCGCGGCGATGCGGCGTATGAGGGGAAGGAGCGCGATTGCCTTCGGGTTTTCGGGTGCGTCCAGCTGTTCCATAAAATAGGTGAGATTGAGCCCTTCCAAAATTTTGTCGATCCGAAAGGCGCTCTCTTCGATGGTTTTTGCGGCGTGGCTGATGTCTTTTCCGTCTTCGATGGATTTCGCATTGGCGGCGATCACCGTAAGGGGCGTGCGGATGTCGTGGCTGATGCCCCGAATCCAGCGACGACGCTCCGCCTTATCGGCTTCGAGGTGGCGAGAAGTGCGGTTTAAGGCTTCTTTTAGGTCGTTCAGTTCGCCGCCGTGGGGCAGGGAGACGGGGCGGTTTTGTGCCAGTTCCTCGATTCCTTTTGCCAAGGGCAGGATCTCGGCGTTTAGTTTCTTGGAAGAAAAATAATACAACAAGAATACCGCAAAAATTCCGAAGGCGAAGATAAAGAGCAGCAAGTAGAGCAGTCGAAAGGTCATCTCCACTTGAAAATAGTTCGACGCCAATTTGCCGTAGCTGTCTTTCGGATACCCCAATACGACGATGTTTTCGCCCTCTACATAGGTAAACACCGGGTGGTCCTCGAGATACCAGCGGGTAAACTTCGCCACCTCCGAAGTCTTATAGTCGTGCCGAAGCGACGCCGGAACGCCGTAGGCGGTGCGATACTTTCCCGTATCGTCGAGCACCAGCATCCATATGCCCTCGTCGGCGAGGGTATTTTGCAGGGGGGCGGACAGGGCGCGGGGGTCGTCTTTTGCGATCGCCTTATACAAAGAGTCGGGTGATTTGGGAGAGCGCGCCTCCCGAAAATAGATGGCGCCGACGCCGATCATCCAGACTAGGAGCACGGCGGCAAAGAGGGCGAGCAGCGTGGCGAGAAAGCGGAATAGGGTTTTGGTAAAAAAGGTAAGGGACTTCACGGCCGTACCCGCAGTTTATAGCCCAGTCCCCGATAGGTACGGAGGCTTTCGGGATTCGACGGGTCCTGTTCGATTTTTTGCCGAATCTTGCGAATATGTGCCATCAGGGTGTTTTCGTAGCCGTAGCAATCCTCGCCCCATACGGCAGAGAGGATGCCGTCGATGGTGACGATATGGTTTTTGTTTTCGTAGAGCAAGTGCAAGATGTGGTATTCCTTGGCAGTCAGCGGCACCTCGCCTTTGGCATTGCGTACTGTAGCGCGGTCGAAGTCGACGGTGGAAGCGGCGAGGGCCACAACCTCGCTTTCGGGATACGCGCGGTGCAGGATCGCTTTGGTGCGCAGCAGTAAGTCTTTGGGGCGAAAGGGCTTTACGATATAGTCGTCAGCCCCTAGATCGAAGCCGCTGTACTGCTTGTCCACATCCGAGACCGCCGAGAGAAAGAGCACCGGCATATTCGAAGACTTACGGATCTGTTGAATGATCGCAAAGCCGCTCCCGTCAGGCAAAATAATGTCGAGGATCGCCATATGGATGTCCTCGCGGGCGAGTATGTCGAGGGCCTCTTGCTGGTTCTTTGCGCGGGAAATATGTTCGAAGCCGTCTTCTCTCAGCACGCTTTCGACAAAGTCCAAAATGGCCGCATCGTCGTCTGTAATTAATATCGTTCGCTCGTGTGTTTTCATATTCCACCTCGAAATCAGTATATCAAAAGGAAGCGCTAATCCCTTAAAATTCAGGTAAATTTAAGGAAGGCGCAAGAAACGCGTAAGAAGTGGGCAATAGAATATATGTAGGAGGTGGAGACGTGGAAACCATGGTTTCTATGCAGAATGTACAAAAATCCTTCGGCCGGACGATGGCCGCAGATATAGAAGCGTTGACGGTGAAGAGAGGGTCCGTTTACGGACTGATCGGCCCCAATGGCGCCGGCAAGACGACGGCGATGAAGATGATTACGGGCCTTGCCTATGCCGATCGCGGCGAGATCTGTGTGGCCGGTCTGCGCGCTGGAAAGAAAAACCGCATCGAGATCGCGAAGAAACTCGGCGCACTGATCGAATCGCCCGCCTATTACGAAAATTTAACGGGCTATGAGAATTTGGACATCGTGCGGCGCTACAAGGGAATCGAAAAGAAGCATATCGACGAGGCGCTCGCGATTGTGGGGCTTACGGGCCACGAAAAGAAGCGCGCCGGCGCCTATTCCCTGGGCATGAAGCAGCGTTTGGGGATTGCGATGGCAATTATGGGTTTTCCGCCGCTGGTGATTTTGGACGAGCCCACCAACGGGCTCGATCCCCGCGCCATGGCGGAGATGCGCGATTTGATTCGTTCGCTTCCCCGCCGGTTCGATACGACGGTGATGCTTTCGTCACACGATTTGGACGAAATAGAGAAAATGGCGGATACCATCGGTATTATCGGTAAGGGAAAGATGCTCTACGAAGGTGATATGGCGGCTTTTAAGAACCGCTACCGGGGCGAGATTCGCCTGCGCACATCCGACGACGAGCGGGCGGCGCTGGTGCTGGAAGATGTGCGTGCCAAACTCGAGGGCGGTTATATCGCGGTGGCGTATGGGGAAGATGCGCGGATCGGCGCGATCAACCGGCGCCTGACAGAGGCGGGGATCGACGTGTATCGCATCTACGAATCCCTGCGCTCTCTCGAAGAGCTGTTTCTGGAATTTACCCGGGATGCGGAACTTTAGGAGGCTGTATGCGCGAAAACTTATTTGCCATCGAAAAAAGAAAATACCGCGGCGTGTGGGAAGTTTTGTTCTTCGCATTGGTAAGCGCGGTGAGTTTGGGGATCGCTGCGGCGAATCTCTATGCAGGCGGAGACGGTGATGCGCTCTTTAGGCGGCTTTCGGCGGTGGACAGCTTTTTGTTTATAAAGATCATCGTCGAGCCGATTTTTCTCGCGGCGGTGGCGGGCCGATCGGTAGAAATCGAGAGCGATCGAGATATGTGGAAGATGATCCGTACGGCGGGGATCGATCTCGACAAGGTCTACGCCACAAAGTTTTGCTATTCACTTTCGAAGGTCGCCGTCTACCAAGCGGTGGAATGGGCAGCACTTCTAGTTCTGATCTCGGTATGGGTACCGGGACCGCTTCCGTGGGGGCGCATCGTCTTTTCCTATGTAGGGCAGTTTTGTGTGTCATTTTTGCTACTTGCCGTACACTATGTCCTCGCCCTTCGGCGGGGCGAGGCGCGCACGTCCGCCGCGGTGGCGCTGGTGGGCACGCTCGCGGGGCTGATCTTTCTGTTCTTGCCCGATGTCTTTTCGCTCGTCAATCCCTACAGTTGGTACGGGCGACTGATGCAGGTGGGCTATGACTACACCGGCGGAGAGCCGGTGCGGTATTTGATGGCGCCGTCGTATGGAATTCCGATCGTTGCGGTGCTATTGGGCGTGGCGGTACTCTACGGGGGCATAAAGCGAGGTGTGCGGGAATGAGAGAAGCGATTTTTATCGAATGGCAAAAAATAAAGGGAACCAAGGCGTGGATGCCGCTGTTATTCTTGCCCCTGGTCTCGGTCTTATACGGATCGGTAAACTACGCCAACAATACGGAACTCTTGCAGAGCGAATGGATCAGTCTGTGGACCCAGGTATATTTGTTTTACGGGTCGTTCTTTTTGCCGGGGCTGATCGGGTTTTTCGCATCCTATATATGGAGCGGCGAGCACCGCGGCAACAATATGAACTTGCTGTTGACATCAGCGGTGCCGCCCCGCATCATCATCTTTTCCAAGACGGCGACAGTCTTTCTCGCGGTCCTCTGTGGTCAATGTATACTGGCAGTGCTGTATGCCGTGGCGGGGAGCTTCTTTCACTTTTCATCGGCGTTTCCGGTGGGGCTCTTCCCGTATCTGCTCTTGTCGACGGCGCTTTCCCTTTGTATGATTGCCGTACAGATCTTTCTTTCCCTTAAGATCCGTTCCTTCGGCATACCCGTGGCGATTTCGGTGGCCATCAGCATTCTGGCGGTATTAGTGTCTCAGAATCCAGAGCTTCCGATTTTACAGTACCTTACGCCCAATGTGCTTATCACCCTCGCCATGAACCACTTTCCCGATACGGGCCTTACCGCGGCGGATAGTATAGGCATGGCGATCGGCGCGGCGGCGATTTTTGCACTAGCGACGGCAATGAGCATACGCGCGCTACATAAAAAGATATTATAAAGGCAGATCGAGAGGCCGAGGCCTCTCTTTTTTGCACAAAAAAATCCCGAGGCACATACCTCGGGACTATCATTATTTGTCGTGCAGTTCGAGCACTTTTTGTACGGCTTCGTCTTTTTCCATTCTTTCCATAAACTTCACCAAGTTGGGGTATTCCTTCCAGGACTTGGGGGTCATGGTGGTCCAGCGGGTGAGGATAAAGGCGTAGGGGTCGAGGACAGTTTTCTTGTCCTTGTAGACGTGGTCTTTGCCTTCTAAGAGGGAATCCAAATGGCTGACCACTTTGTCGATGGCTTTATAGGACGCCTCTTTTACCTTTTCGAGATCGGCCTCGTCTTCGCTCGTGGTGTATTTTTTGGGGCCGAACATGGGCCAGAAGGCCGGGTGGTAGTCGCCGGTCAAAATGCCGCCCGTTCATTAAACAAAAACCGGTCTTCAGGGCTTTCGTCGGGACCGAGATCCGCTTCGGGATACATATCGGCGATATATTGCAAAATAGCGTTGGCCTGCGTTTTAATATTTCCGTCGCCGGAATCGAGGGCCGGCACGGCGCCTAAGGGATTGATTTTCTTGTATTCGTCCGATCCGAGTTCTACTCTTTCCACTTCGTAGTCGGCGCCCGCCCATTCCAAAGAGATCCATACGGAGAGGGCACAGGTGCCGGGTGCGTAATACAATTTCATCGTAATTCCTCCTTATGTTTCTTCTATATCCGAACCGCCGAAAAATAATTCGCAGGAGAACGGGGTAAATATAAAGGGATCACGACATATTTTTATTCCATAAAGGAGCAACTATGAAGCGTATCATCGTATACGGAAGCAAATACGGCACAACGGCGCGCTACGCCCACGAATTGGCCGCGCGCATGGGGATTCCCGCCGTCGCCCACAAAGAGATCCGCGGCGACGAGGAGGCGGATCTCGTCATCCTGCTCGGCGGTCTTTACGCGGGAACGCTGCTGGGTCTAAAGCGCGCCTTGCCGCTGATGCGCCGGGCGAAGGGGTGTATCGTGGCGACGGTGGGGCTCGCGGATCCCGAGGACGAAACGGGCGCCGCAAAGATTCGCGCGGGCATTCGGCGCCAAGTGGACGACGAAATCTTCTCGAAGATGCGGCTATTCCACCTGCGCGGCGGCATCGACTACGACCGCCTGGGTACCGTGGACCGCGTTTTGATGAAGATGCTCTACTACAAAACGAGCCGCGTTCCCGAAGGGGAGCGAACCGAGGAGATGCGCGGTTTTTTGGAGAGCTACAATAAGACGGTGGATTTTGTGGACTTTGGAACCCTGGCGCCCATTCTCAAGGAAATCGGACGTAGCGAACTCTAAAAGGGGGAATGTCGATGGACAATATGAAAGAAAAGATTGCGGATGTGCTCCGCGAAATGTTGAACGAAACAAAATTGGAAAACATCACCGTAAAGGCACTGTGCGAGCGGGCGCAGATTTCGCGGCAGACGTTCTACTATCACTTTCACGATATCTACGACGTGGTGGAGTGGATCTTTCTGTCCGAAGCGGAGACGATTCTCGCCGCCTTCGATACCTTCGACGACTGGCAATATGTATATATGCTGATTATGAAATGGCTCGAGAATCACAAGACTTTGGTGCTCAACTGCTACCGATCGGTGCAGCGAGAGTATATCGAAACCTTTATCGACCGCATTCTCTACCGCTATATTTTCCATATGGTCGATGCCGAGGCGAAAGACGCGCGCATTTCGGAATCGCAAAAGGCGTTTATCGCGCGCTTTTTTACCCTGGCGCTTACCGGGATCTCGTTGGATTGGATCGGGCGGGGCATGAAAGACGATCCCAACGAGCTGGTGGGCCAGGTCTATATCCTTCTGGAAGGGGACTTTCACAAGGCGATCCATAATTTCGAGCGACAAAATCGCTGATCTTCCTTACACCGTGGGCGCGGTGTAAGGATTTTTTATACAGTTAGAGTATCTGTCTATTATCATTTCATCACATACATCCTATACTGAACACAGAAACAAAAAAGGAGGTCCGGCGGGACGATGCCCGTTCTTTTGTGGCCCTTCGGCGCGAAACGGTATGCAAGGACGTAGCGTTTCGGCCGAAGGTCGCATCGGTTGTATCATTTGTTTACGGCATCTGCCCGCGGGCCGTGTTTCAAAAAGGAGTATGTCTATGAAACTGAAGACTTATGACGAACGACTCAAACTCACCAACGGGAACTACCATTCGCTGGTACAATCCCGTAAGCCCGAAGGCATCGAAAAGAAGACTGCGACCATCATCGGCACCGGCATTGCCGGTCTCGCCGCCGGTTGCTATCTGATCAAAGACGCCCATATGGACGGCAGCCGGATCACGTTTTTGGAACAGCTCGACGTGGCGGGCGGCTCCCTCGACGGCGCCCGCAGAGAAAACGTGGGCTATGTCGCCCGGGGCGGCCGCGAAATGGGGCACCACTTCGAATGTCTGTGGGATCTGTTCAGCGCCATTCCGTCCTACGAGGATCCGGAAAATATGTCGATATTGGATTATTTCTTCTACACCAATCTCGACGACCCCAATTCCAGCAACTGCCGCATTACCAAAAATCGCGGCGAGCGCCACGACAACGGCAAGTTCAACTTGGGACAAGATGCGGCGAAAGAGCTGATGCACTTTATGAACATCGCCGACGAAGAGCTCGAAGGCAAGGCGATCGACGAATTCCTTTCCGATGCGGTGCTGGAATCCGACTTTTGGACATTCTGGCGTACCATGTTTGCCTTTGAAAACTGGCACAGCGCTTTGGAAATGAAGCTCTATATGAACCGCTTCGTGCACCACGTCGACGGACTGCCCGACCTGAGCGCCCTGCAGTTCTCGCGCTATGACCAGTACCATTCCTTTGTAAAGCCCATGGAAAAATACCTCAAAGACCACGGCGCCGAATTCCGCTATGGCGTTACCGTCGACAATGTGGAATTTTCGCTCTCCGACGACAAAAAATGCGCCCGCCGCATTGTCGCCACCAACGATACGGGGGCGGATGCGTCCATCGAACTCACGGACGACGATCTGGTCTTTATCACCAACGGCTTCCTCACCGAAAACTCCGGCTACGGCGACAACGACAATCCCGCGCCCATGGACAGCGCGCAATCGGGCAGCTGGAAATTGTGGAAGAATGTCGCCGCCCAATCCGACGAATTCGGCCATCCCGAGGTATTTTGCGCCGACACCGAAAAGACCAACTGGGAATCCTGTACCATCACTTGCCACGACGAAAGCGCCGCAAAGTATATCGAAAAGATCACCAAGCGCAGTCCCTACGGCGGGCGCACGGTAACCGGCGGCATCGTCACCGCAGTCGATTCCGCATGGCTTTTGAGTTGGACGATAAACCGGCAGGGGCAATATCCCGAACAACCCGAAGGCGACGTGGCCGTGTGGGTATACGGCCTCTTTAGCGACAAAGACGGCGACTATATTCAAAAACCCATGCGCGAATGCACCGGCGAGGAGATCACAAAAGAGTGGCTCTACCACATCGGCGTGCCGGAAGAGGAAATCGAATCGATCGCCGACACCTGCACCGCCGTGCCGGTGATGATGCCCTATATTACCGCGCAATTTATGCCGCGCCACTTCGGCGATCGGCCCTATGTGGTGCCGAAGCACGCCGTAAACTTCGCCTTCCTCGGCCAATTCGCAGAAACCTTGGACATCCCCGCGCGCGACACCGTATTTACCACCGAGTACTCCGGCAGAACCGCCATGGAAGCCGTATATGTCCTCACCGGCGTGGAAAAAGGCGTGCCCGAAGTATACGCTTCCCGCTATGATATGCGCTACTTGATGGCCGGCGCCTCTTCGCTCCTCGACGGCGAAAAGCCCGACATCCACGTGCCCGAACTCGTCAAAAAGAAAGTAGCCGCCGCCCTCGAAGGCACCGACACCCTCAAAATGCTCAAAGAATACAATCTCCTCTAATCTCCTAGACGACAACCTTCTCCTTGGGATGCATACAAAAAACAGGCCCCGCCGCGCGCGAGGCCTGTTTTTGTGTGGCTATTCTTTTGTCTGCGCCCGGCGAATCGCCGCCTGAAAATCCGCCATCGGCGCGGCGCCGGCGATCGTGTATTTCTCGTCGAAAAGGAAAAACGGCACGCCGCGGATCCCGATCTCTTCCGCCCGCACCAAATCGCGAATATAAAAGCCCTCGTATTCGCCCTTGGCGAGCACCGATTCGGCTTCGGCGGGATTCAACCCGACCTCCTTTGCCAGCGCAACCAGCGTCGGGCGGTCGCTGATCAGTGCCCCTTTGAGAAACACCGCCTCTTGCGTCCGGCGAAAGAATTCCGTGCCCTTGCCCTTTGCCTTGGCGTACTGAAACAGCCGGTGCGCGTCCTTCGTATTGCCGCGCACGAGGGCGCGCCAATCGATGGAAAGGCCCGCCTCTGTCGCCAGCGCATCCACATCCGACCGGGCGGCGATAACCTCGTCCTCGCTCCATCCCTTTTCCGCCGCGAGCCGCTCCCAGTAGGGTTCGCCCTCTGCCGGATAGATCGCATCGGAAAGCGAATAACTCATATATTCCACCTCGGCCTCGGCACCCTCGGCGACCAGCGCCGCTTCCATTTGCTTCGAGCCGATCAGACAAAACGGGCAGAGAAAATCCGCCCACACTTGAATCTTCATACAACGCCTCCTTTACACATTTGCATACTATATCTACCCGGAGGCGACCGGCGTTATAGGGGGAGGCTTGTTTTTTCGATTGGCCGTCCTGCCTTTGCTTTTGTGAAATAAAAGCCCACCCCGCATAGCGAGGTGGGTGCTTTCTTATTCCTTCTGATATTCCTTTAGCTTGCGCGTAATCTCTTGGCCGGTCTTTCGATAGTACAAGTAAATTCCCGCCCAGAGGGCAAAGAAAATCACGATATTGATGATGAAAAACCCGATCAACGCAGATGCACCTTGCTGTACCGGCAGCCATCCCCCGTACAAGGCCGCGCCCGCCAACACCGTCGTCCCGATCGCGAGATGGATCAGCGTCTGTACGGGGAGCGAGAGCCGTTCGTCGTCGTAGACGATCGCCGGAAGCCCGAATCCCAAACCGATGAGAATCGACGCCAGCGTCCCTTTGCTGTAGGCGTAGTCGTGCATTTCCAAATGGCCGCCGGCGATCTGCTCGACAATGACATTGGCCAGGCAGAAGATGACCAGAGCGGCGCCGATGCCGATGGCGGCGTTGTACAATAATTTTTTCAACATATACTTCCTCCTTAGAGTCCCAGTCGCTTCTTAAACGCCGGCAGATAATGCCGGGAAATATACTCGCTTTCTCCGTTTTTCAGATAGAGCAGCATCATACCGCCCCAGGTGGCCTCCATCGATTCGCAGGCATTCAGATTGACCACGGCGGATTTCGAGATGCGCACAAAGTCCCTGCCCAGAGCGTCGTGGAGTTCGTACAACCGCCTGGGGGATTGCAGCGTGCGGTTTTTTGTGACAATCTGCGTCTTGCCGCCTTCGACCCGCAGCAGCAGGACATCCTCGGGCTCGACGAGATAGATCCTGTCGTCGCTCGTCGCGGAAAGCGGGCCACCTTCGTCGGTAAAAATCTTAAGAATGCGCTGCACCTCCTCGTCGATTGTCGCGGCATAAATCACCGCGTGGGGCGTTATACAATCGGGGTCGATCTTAATCTCGGCCTTCATCGTCTCTCTCCTTTCTTCTCTGCTTGCAGTATAGCACCCTTTTGGAGGGTTGTATCGTCGATTGCTGTAAGTGGTCCAAATGCGGGGGTGAAATGCAGGGGGAAGGGGATATGCGCATACGGGGATTTAAGAATTGAATGGATCTACCGAAGACACCACTCCTATTTGACGGGAATCAAAGCAGGGCAGGTGAAATGGGACTTGGTGGGAGAGCATGAAGAATCGATCTTGTGCTTCTTGCCGACGATGCAGACGGACATTTTTCTGCGATATAAAGATCAAATTCTAATTTTGGACGCCAAGTATTATGGAAGCGTTCTAAAAAAACGCTATAATGCACACAAGCTTCATTCTCAGAACCTGTATCAAATCTTTTCCTATGTAAAAAATCAAGATACAGAACAAACAGGGAATGTAGGCGGCCTTTTGCGTCGGCGAAGGGGGCCGCTTTCGCATGGGTCTTGTCCTTGCTCATGCGGTAGAGCATGGTAAAGAATTGGGCGCGGGTGGTGCCGGTCTCGGGCGAGAAGCGATTGTCGCCGATGCCGTTCATCATGCCGCGAGAAGCGATGTTTTGGATGGCTTGTTCGTAGGGCGTGCCTTTTATATCGATAAAGACGGGTGTTTTTACGATTCCTTTGGGAGGAATGGCGTTTTTGCGAAAAAGGCGACTTTATCGAAAGGCTTGTTGGCTTGAGATTGGGTGTGGTCGTCTTTGCAGGCGGGAGCCAGATGCCCGATGCCCACGGTCTTGCGGGCGGTTGCGGCCATGTGGGTTTTTCGGGGGTAACTGGGCTTTCGGGATCCTTGGGTTCTTCGGGCTTTGTATCCGTCACAAAGACCGTGTAGTAGACGGTATCTGCCGTAAGGGTACCGGAAAATGCCTTATCCCAGCCCTTAAAGCGATAGCCTTCTCGCGCCTCGATTTTTGGTGCCTGTTTGGCCAGTTGAGTAGCGTCGTAGGGATTGGGGAGAACCAGCGTGGAATTTACGCCGCCGGCCTCGTTCTTTACAAATGTTCCCTTGTCCTTGTCGCCGTTTTTGATGACGAATTGCACTTTTAATTCGTCGAGCGGTTTCGGTGCCGGATTTTTCGTAAAGGACCAGCTGCCGACGAATTGAATGCTCTTGCCTTCGACGTATTGTACGGCGGGGTTCCAACCCTCAAATTTCCACTGAGCGTAAAGCTGCCCGGCTTAGAGGAATCAAAGTTTTCGGTATCCCATATTACAGGGACTTCCATCATTTACCCAGCTCAGTACACTTTTCTCAGAACTTCCGAACTTATAGACGACGCGGTTTTCATATACCACGGAATAGTTTCTGCCGGCCATCCATTCTAGCCTGTACAGGGTTACATAGCCGTTCTGGACAGTATAGGCATAGAAATTTCCCCAGTGATCTTTTGAGAGACCGAGCTTCAGAGTGATGGGGTCCGTCACTAGCTTTCCGTTTTGTGTAACGGCAAGCTTCAAGACGTCGCGCTTTTTCTTGGTAGAATGTATGAACGTACCCAAAGGTTCTTTGTTCGCTTCCCTATTTGCTCGACTTCTGCTTTTGTTGTTGTGGGCAATCTGCCTTCATTATCGCCGACATAAAGCGTCAAATCGTTAGCTTTTGTAGCGTGAATTCGGTACGCAGTCTGTTCAACTGTGTATGTATTTTCGGAAAGGGCCGAGCTCTTATAGAAGTCGGAGAACGTGCCATTAGCATAGGCTGATTCGGTACCGAAACATAAAATCGCACACATGGTAAATGCGAGTAATAGAGATGCGTGTTGTCTTGCTTGCATGAATGCCTCCCATCTAAACAAAATAAAAATTTATATATCGTACAATCATATAATATTGAATAGACTGATAAATGGGAAGGAGAATACCGAATAACTATCTTGAGTTTTACGGTGAGATATTATATTAAATAGATAATTTCTATTCTAAAGTTGAAGTGTTTTGAATGGTCTTAGGTTTTTGTACTAGCGGCCGGTATTATAATGCGGAGCGAGGAAATTATTCTGAGTCGAAAGATCTCTTTCGCTAGATAGAGTCCGCAAAGAAGCCGGTGCCGAACCGCACGAATAGGATTTTATCGTCAATATGTCACGCAATAGCCCACTGGAGATCGTTCATGACCTAACAGAAATCTTTGATTTCGTCGTAGGTCAGATGTCGCGCAGTCCAAATCTTTGATTTGGCTAACGAAAGCGGCCCGACTCCGCTCAGGATGACAGGGGCGGGGAGTATGGTGCGCCCGACTTCGCTTCGGATGACAGGGCCTTGTTCTGCACATTTGCTCTTTATTGTCATCTTGAGCAAGGGGCGAAGCCCCGCGTCGAAAGATCTCTTTCCCTACATAGAGTCTGCATAGAAGCCGGTGCCGAACCGCACGACGTCTCTTTCTGTTTGGGGGAAGAATACACGCAATAGCCCACTGGAGATCCTTCGACTCCGCTTCGCTCCGCTCAGGATGACATGGATGGGGAGTATGGTGCGGCCCGACTCCGTTCAGGCTGACAGGGGTGGGGGTGCAATAGCCTTTGGAGCGGCGCGACTCCGCTTCACTCCGCTCAGACTGACAGGGGCGGGGAGTATGGTACGCCCGACCTCGCTTAGGATAATAAGGGTGGGGGCAATAGCCTAAAGAGCGATTGGCTTCCCATCCAAAGATCTCCCTTCCGGCAAAGTATTGACAGAACCAAACTGTTATACTACAATTAAAACAGTTATAACACAGGAGGGCCTACGCTGAATATTCACATACGAAATACCGACAACGAGCCGATTTATCTGCAAATCGCCCGTCAGATTCGCGCGCAGATTGTATCCGGCGTTTTGCAGGAAGGGGAACAGTTGCCTTCGATCCGCGTGCTCGCCAAGGAGCTTAAGATCAGTATGCTTACGGCGAAGCGGGCGTATGACGAGCTGGAAGCGGAAGGGTTCGTGAATTCGGTACAGGGAAAGGGAAATTTTGTCGCGCCGCAGAATCGCGAATTTCTGCGGGAGGCGTATTTGAAGAAGATGGAAGCATTGTTGCAGGAGGCATCGGATCTCGCGGCTATGGCGGGGGTCGATGACGAGGCGTTGTTGCGTATGCTGTCGAATATGTTGGAGGGAAGGTATGAATAAATCGGCGATTGCGCTCTACGAAGTGGTGAAGCAGTTGGGAGAATTTCGCCTGGGACCCATTGATTTTTCGGTGCCGCAGGGGTCGGTGGTCGGCTTTATCGGCCAAAACGGAGCGGGTAAGTCGACGACAATGAAGCTGATTTTGGGTTTGTTGCGCGCCGATTCGGGCACGATTACCGTATCGGATGCTCCCATCGGCACGACGCAGTATAAGGATTCTATCGGGGTGGTGTTCGACGATCTCTTTTTGCCGGAGGAGATGGACGCGAAGGCCGTAGAGGCGTTTGCGGCGCGGGTGTATTCCCATTGGTCGAAGGAGCGGTTTTTTTCGTATATCCGGCGCTTCGACATTCCCGAGACGCGCATTCTGAAGCAGTATTCCCGGGGGATGAAGATGAAGCTGTCGATCGCGATGGCACTTTCGCACGAGCCGAAGCTATTGCTTTTGGATGAGGCGACGAGTGGGCTGGATCCCATTGTGCGGGAAGAGATTCTCGACATTCTTCGGGATTATATGGCAGATGGCGAGCGGACAATTTTGATTTCATCGCATATTCTTTCGGATTTGGAAAAGATCGCGGATTATATCGCCTTTATTCACAAGGGGCAGTTGCTGTTTATGGAACCGAAGTACAGGCTGGAAGAAGAATACGGCATCTTAAGGATTTCGAAGGAAGAGGCCGAGGAACTGGATCCGGCAGCGGTGATCGGAAGGCGCGACAATGCGTTTGGCGAGGAGATATTGGTTCGCCGCGACCGCATCCCCGCCGGGATGGCGGTGGAGAGGCCGTCGATCGAGGAGATTATGATCTTTTTTGTGAAGGGAGCAGAAGTATGCGGGCGTTGATTATTAAGGATTTGGCGACGATGAAAAAGAGCCTTGTGCTGGTGACGGTGCTCGCCGTGGCGATCGGCTATGTGGGCATTTCGCAGGAGTCGCTGTTGATGGTGGCGGGGTTGAGTGTGATGATCCCCATTATTTTGAGTTCGATCTCCTTCGGCTACGATGCGCGCTCGAATTTTCAGCAGCTCGCCTTTTCGATGCCGATTTCGCGTCGCGAATATGTGTTGAGCAAGTTCTTTTTTGCCTTTGTCTTCGGGCTGGCGGGGGCGATCGCGATTTTCTGCGCCCGCATCGCCGGGGGCGAGGGTTCGGTGGCGACGGCGCTGATTCTTTCCCTCGCGGTGCTCTTTATAACGCTATTGGTGCTCGCCGTGCAGCTTCCCTTTATTTTGCGATATGGTGCGGAGAAAGGGCGGCTGATTTTGGTTGTGACGTATTTTGTGATCTTCGGTGCCGTGCGGGTACTCAGGGATTTTCCCGGTCTCTTGCCGAATCGCTTGTTCGGCGGCGTGTCGCTCGTAACGGCGGGGGTGGTGTTTCTGCTCGCAAGTGCCCTCGCTACATATGCGCTGTATCGCGTGTCGGTGAAGGTGATGGAAGAGAAGGAGATATAATCTATCACAAGGCGACGCGTATCCTTTTAGACACAAAAACGGCTCCGTTTTGCCGCGGAGCCGTTTTTGTGTTCTTATTCTTCGTCTTCGTCCTCCTCGAGATCCAGCAGTTTGATCTCCACCCGGGCGATGCGCTTGTCGGTAACGCCGAGGGTGGTGAGTTGAATGCTGTTGTCGTAGAGGACGGTATATTTTTTGGTGTCGCCGGCTTCGGGAATAAAGCCCAGTCGCTCGATGGTAAGGCCCGAGATGGTCTCGTGGTTTTCGCTCTCGAGTTCCAGGTCGAGGAAGTCGTTGATGTCGTCGATGTCGGTCATGCCGTCGGCGACATAGGTGTGTTCGTCGAGCTTTAAGATGGGAAGAATGTCGTCGTCGTATTCGTCTTCGATTTCGCCGACGATTTCTTCGACGATGTCTTCGATGGTGACCATGCCCGCCAGGCCGCCGTATTCGTCGATGAGGATGGCGAGGTAGTTTTTGGTGGTCTGAAGTTCCTGCAGCAGGGTGTCGATGTTTTTGGTTTCGGGCACGAAGTAGGGTTTTTTCATGACCTTATCGATGTCGATGGAGCGATAGTTCGCCTTGGCGTATTCTACAAAGAGGTCTTTGATGTAGATGGTGCCGACGATGTTGTCGGGATTTTCTCGATAGACGGGTGCGCGGGAATAGCCGGAGCGCAACATTTCTTGAATTTTATCGGTGTCGAATTCGTCGTAGTCGAGCATATATAGGCCCGTGCGGGGGGTCATGATCTCGTAGGCGAGTTTGTCGTCAAAGGCCATAATATTGACCATCATGACTTCGCCGCTTTCGTTGATGACGCCGTGTTGCTGTCCCACCTTGAGATAGCTTTTGATTTCTTCTTCGCTGATGTTTTTTTCCACATCGGTGGAATATTTTCCCATCATTTTCAGAATGCCGGTGGTGGTGAGGCCGGTGAGTGCCACAAAGGGAGAGACCAAGGTATAAAAGCCCGAAATAAATTTAACGCGCTTTAAGGCGATGCGCTCGGCGTCTTGGAGCGCCAACCGCTTGGGAACGAGCTCGCCCAAGACGAGGGTAATGTAGGAAAGCAGGATCAGGACCAGCACAAAGGCGATGGTATGGCCGTAGGGCACGCCCGCACGCGCTAGCGCCGCGCCGGGATAGGCGGCGAGGTCTTTGGAGGCGATGGCGGCGGCAAAAAAGCCCGCAAGGGTGATGGCCACTTGTATGGTCGACAAAAAACGCGTTTGATCGCGCGTGATCTCCAAAAGCAATTTGGCGCGGCGATTGCCGTCCTCGGCGAGTTCTTTGATGCGCTGGGGATTGGCGGAAACGACGGCCATTTCGGTGGCGGTAAAGAATCCGTTGATCCAGGTGAGCGCGGCGATGATCAAAAGTTGGGGCAGTATCTGCGGGCCCGGGTCCATGTGTGCATTCCTCCTTTGTTCTTAATTTTCATTATACCCCGTATCGTCTTCTGTGCCTACGTTTTGCGGCGTTTCTATCCCATTTTCCTTCTGGTATACTGAACGTATGGAAAACGCATAGAAAGGATGATCCAATGATAGCCAAAGATGTAATGGAATTTATAGATCGCAGTCCCACCTCGTATCATGTGGTGGATAACATCCGCATGATGGCGGCGGGTTTTGTAGAATTAGACCCGGCGGAAGCGTGGCAGCTCGAAAAGGGCGGTCGCTATTTTCTCGTCAACGACGACGGTGCGGTGGTGCTGTTTCGCATGGGGAGCGACGATCCCGAGACGATGCTCTTTCGGATTGCCACCAGCCATTCGGACAGCCCGGGCTTTCGCCTGTTGCCCGGCGGCATAGAAGACGGGGACGACCACGTGCGTTTGGACGTGGAAGTGTACGGATCGCCGATTTTTTCCGCCTGGATGGACCGGCCATTGTCGATCGCGGGGCGGGTGCTGGTCCACGACGGCGACGCGGTACGGAGTCGCTTGGTGGATTTTCATGCGCCGGTGGTGACGATCCCCAATCTTGCGTTGCACTTAAACGGCGAGGTGAACAAAGGGCACGTCTATAAAATAGGAAAAGATCTCGTGCCCATCGGGAGCGCCGCCTGGAAGGACGGCGGATTTTTGCGCGCTCTGGCAGAACTCGCCGATGCGCGCCCCGAAGATGTGCTCGACTACGACCTGTACCTCTACCCCTACGAAGCGTCGTCTGTGATCGGGGCGGAAGAAGAGTGGATTCAGGCGCCGCGCCTCGACAATCTCGCCACCGCCTATACCGCCGTGCGGGCGCTGTTCGATGCCGATGCACCGGCAGATACCACCGCGGTGGTGCTGATTACCGACAACGAAGAGATCGGGAGCACCACCAAAAGCGGCGGCGACAGTACCTTTTTTGCCAATACGCTCCGCCGCATCGCGAGAGGCGCCGGGGAAGAGGGTTTTTACCGCGCGCTGGCACGCAGCTTTATCCTATCGGCCGATATGACCCACGCCTCGCACCCCAACTATCCCGAGCGGGGCAACAAGAGCTGTGCGCCGGTACTGGGCGGGGGCGTCACGGTAAAGGTGGCCGCCAGCCGCAGCTACGCCACCCAGGGCATGAGTGCGGCGCGATTCAAGTATTTGATGCGCACCCTGGGTCTTACGGTGCAGGATTTTGCCAATCCCCACGGCCAACGGGGCGGCACGACCATCGGTCCTTTGGGGCTCCGCCATTTGGATATCCTCTCTGCCGATGTGGGGATTCCGCTTTGGTCTATGCATTCGGTGCGCGAAACCGTCGCCGCAAAGGATGTGGACGATATGTACCGCGCTTTCGTGGGGTACTTCCGGTTTTAGGAACCGTTCAGAATGCCGCCGAGAGGCGGTTTTTTTGATGGAACGGTTCCGAATGCGAAAAAATACGACGCGGTTTTTTGTCGCATTTCCGAAAGATTTTATACTGATAGCCGCCGCAATTTGCAGATTATAAAATATATGGGTGTTTTTACGCCGATATTTCACAAATTTCCCTTATCTTCTATATTTTTCCCCAAAATTGGTATAGGTTATAGTGTGAATAGGAGGAAATTCTTTTGAAAAAAATAATGATCATCGCCCTGGCCTATGTGGGTGTACTTACCGGTGCCGGACTTGCATCGGGTCAGGAGCTGTTGCAATATTTTACCGCATTCGGCAAAAAGGGCTTGATCGGCGTCCTCCTGGCAGGGGTATTACACGCCCTGGTAGGCGGTGCGATCCTGCAGCTGGGTTCGTATTTTCGCGCCGACGACCATCAGCAGGTCTTAGATGAGATCGCGCCCTCCGGTCTGGCGAAGTTTCTCGACATCGGGCTGGTGATTACCTGTTTTGTGGTCGGCTTTGTCATGATCGCCGGCGCCGGCAGCAACCTGCACCAGCAATACGGGCTCGCCCCGTGGATCGGTTCCGCCATTTGCGTGGCGCTCACCATCGTGATCGGCATGATGGACTTTAAGAAGGTGGCGCAGGCGATCGGCGCCTTTACGCCGGTGATCGTCGCCTTTATCGCGGTCGCCGCGATCTATACGCTGTGGGGATTCGACGGCGATTGGGATGCGCTGGACGCGGTGGCCCGCACCATTCCCACCAATCTCCCCAACTGGCAGCTCTCGATGGTGAACTACTTCACCATGTGCATGATCACCGGCACCAGTATGGCGCTGGTGCTCGGCGGGAGCGTAATGTATCCGAAGAAGGCGAAGCGAAGCGGGCTGATCGGCGGCGGCATCGTCGGCGTGATTACGGCACTATTGGGCTTTACGTTATTCGTAAAGGTCGATGCGGTAAAGGATGCGGATCTGCCGCTTCAGCTTTTGGTATCGGAGATCCACCCGGCATTCGGGGTGATTATGTCCGTGGTGATCTACGGCATGATCTTTAATACCTGCATCAGCCTGTTTTATGCCCTCGCCTCCCGCTTTAGCGGCGGCGACGACAAGCGCTTTAAGTGGCTGCTCGTGGGCATCACTTTGGTGGGCTATGCCGTCAGTTTTCTCGGCTTTAAGCGCCTGATCTCGATTATGTATCCGATCCTCGGCTATATGGGTATGGTGCTGATCGCCACTTTGATCTATGGCTGGGCAAAGAGAAAGCGCGCCATTCTCCGCGAAGACAAAAAACGACACGCCATCACACAGATTTTGGCGCGCAAACATACCGACACAAAGAAATTTACCCCGAGGGACCAAGAGCGGCTCGAAGCCATGGCAGAAGATGCCCATGTGGATCTGGAAGATATCGATGCATTTGTCAAAGAGGTGGTCGAGTTCGGGGAAGCCTATTGAGAAAGTGCCTGCGGGCACTTTTTTGCTTTTTTTGAAGATTTCGGACCGATTCGGTGTAAGTATAGTATAGAGAGGAGTGGGAGAATGAAAAACAGACGGAGGGGACTTTGGGCCTTCGGCCTCGCCGCATTGGCAATTCCCCAAGTGGCGCGCTGGGTGCGCAAGGAGGGCTCGGTCAAAGCGATGCTCGACTGGCAAAAAGAGGGCATGTTCGATGCGGTGCAGATCCTCTACGAAGACGAGGCGCGCATCGACGGCATCTATTATTCGGTGGTGGACCGGCTGCCGCTGTCCTTTTCCATTCTAAAGGCAGAGCGTCCCGAGGGACTTTTGCAGGTGGTACACGGGGCACAGGAGCACAAAGGCTATTACGAGGATTTTGCGCAAAAAATGGCGGAGGCGGGCTTTACCACCCTGCTTTCGGACAACCGGGGGCACGGCGATTCGGTGTCTACGGCGCATCCGCGGGGCTTTATCTCTTCCATAGACGATATCGTCATCGACCAATACGCCCTGGCGGTATATTTTAAGCGGCGCTTCCCCGGGCTTTCTCTCGCCATGTTCGGCCATTCGTTCGGTTCTTTGATCGTACGAAACTTTATCATGCGCCACGATGACATACTCGACAAACTGATAATGACCGGCGTGGTGGCCTATCCCCCTTCGGCGCACTTCGGTCTCTTTGTGGGCAATGTGGAAGGCTTTTATACCGACGAGCAAAAGCGCGGCTTTTTTATCCGCATGATGGACCACAAGACCAAGGCGGCGCTCCATACCGTAAGCAACAACGCCGATTTTCTGCGCGCTTTCAAAGAAGATCCGTTGGTAATCGAAAACTACACCAATGGCGGCGCCATGGCGATTTGGGAGGCGGCGGCGCGGCTCAAGGACTACGGCCGGTATTTGGTCAAAAACCCAAATCTCGAAGTCCTCGCCCTAAACGGCACTCGCGACCCGTTGACCGCAGGCGCCAAGGGACTCGCGGATACGGCGAAGACATTTTACCGCTTGGGGTATCATAATTACGAGAACATCGTCTACCCCGCGATGTGCCACGACTTGCTGCACGAATCGGCGAGTCGGTATATTTTTGAAGACATGCAGGAATTTTTACAACGATAACAGGAGGCATACTATGGCAGTACTGGAACTTACCCTCGTGCCCATCGGCACCCAAACGACATCTTGCAGCGGCTATGTGGCAAAGGCATACGACGCGGTCAAAGACGACGAGAAGATCGACATCCGCCTAAATCCCATGGGGACCGTGCTCGAAGGCGAGATCGACGATCTGTTCGCCGCCGTACGCAAAATGCAGGAAGCGGTTTTTACCGCCGGCGCTCACCGGGTGTATTCGGTGGTAAAAATCGACGATAGGCGCGACAAAAAAGCGAATCTCGACCAAAAGGTCAATTCCGTAATGGAGAAACTCATCTAGGTCCGTAAACGGAGATTCTTTGTGTTAAAATATCCCCATGGAAGGGATGAGTTATGGATAAAAAACAATCGTTAAAAAAACCGCTGAACGAACATTCCAAGATCGATAAGGCCATCGCGGTCTTAAGCGGAAAGGGCGGGGTCGGCAAGTCCATGTTTACGGGCCTGTTGTCCTCGGAAATGCGCCGCCGGGGCCATTCTGTGGGCGTGCTCGATGCCGACATTTTGGGGCCTTCAATCCCCAAAATCTTTGGCACGGACGAGACGGTCTTTCAGACGGAAAAGGGGATTCGCCCCATCAAGACCTCTTCGGGCCTGGAGCTGATGAGCGTCAACTTGATCCTCGAAAGCCCCACCGATCCCGTGCTGTGGCGCGCGCCGGTGGTGGGCAATATGCCGACCACCTTTTGGAGCGACGTATATTGGGGTGAGAAGGACTATCTCTTTGTGGACATGCCGCCGGGCACCGGCGATGTGGCGCTCACCGTGTTTCAGACCATGGACATCGACGGCATCGTCATCGTTACCTCTCCCCAGGATCTGGTGTCGATGATCGTGGAAAAGGCGCTGAATATGGCGAAGATGATGGGTATTCCCGTGGTGGGGATCGTCGAGAATATGAGCTATTTTGTAGCGCCCGACACCGGCGTTCGATACGATATCTTCGGCAAGAGCAAAACCGAGGCGATCGCAAAAGAGCGGGGCATTCCCTTTTTGGGGGCGCTTCCCATCGATCCTAAACTCGCCGAAGCGGCGGATGGAGGCTCTATCGAATATTACCAAAACGACGCCCTACAAGCCGTGGGCGATGCGCTGGAAGCCTTCGAAAAGAGACAAAAATAGAGAAAACGCCCGCGGGGGCGTTTTTTTATGACGAGTTTTAACAATGGCAAAAATATGTCTAAATCGGCGGTTTTTTGCCCCTTTCGACGCATTCGGACGGCCGGTGCGGTTTTTTCCCACGCGGTTTCGGTATATACTATAAATAGAAACAGTACAATCGAACAGGAGGAAAAAAGATGGATAGGGATGTAATCATCGCCTTGGACTTTTCTTCCCGCGACGAAGCGGCGCGTTTTCTCGCCCCCTTTGCCGATGCGGAACAAAAGCCCTATGTAAAGGTGGGAATGGAATTGTTTTATGCCGCCGGGGCGGATTTTGTGCGGGATCTGAAGACGAAGGGATATAAAGTCTTTCTCGACCTGAAACTCCACGACATCCCCAACACCGTCGCGGGGGCGGTGGCCTCTCTTGCGGCGCTTTCTGCAGATATGCTGACCCTGCACGCATCGGGCGGGCGCGAAATGATTCGCCGCGCCCGAGAAGCGGCGGATGCGTGGGACCGGGCGCCGATCCTATTGGGCGTCACCGTCCTCACCTCCTTCGACGACGCGTCCCGAAGCGAGGTGCTCTTGGGCGAAGGCCATACCGCCGAAGAAGCGGTCCTCGCCCTGGCCGATGTGGCGCTCGATGCGGGCTGTGGGGGCATCGTGTCCTCGGCCATGGAGGGAAAGGTGCTCCGGGAAAAGCTCGGCACAGATTTTCCCCTCGTGTGCCCGGGCATTCGGCCCGCGGGTACAGAGGTCGGCGATCAAAAGCGAGTTGTCACCCCGGCGGATGCCCGCGATCTCGGCGTAGACTATATCGTCGTCGGACGACCCATTACCCGGGCAGAGGACCCCTTGGCCGCGTATCGCGCGATTTGTGAAGAATTTTTAGGAGGAAATCGGTGAAAGAAGTATGTGAGATCTTATTGGACATCGGGGCGGTAAGCCTTTCGCCCCAGGCGCCCTTTACCTGGGCGAGCGGCATCAAAAGCCCCATCTACTGCGACAACCGCCTTATCCTCTCGTATCCCGAGGAGCGCGAAGTGGTCGAAAAGGCGCTGGCGGAGACCGTGCAGATGCAGTTTCCCGGCGCCGAGGGCATTTTGGGAACCGCCACAGCGGGCATTCCCCACGCCTCTTATATTTCATGGATCCTTCACTTGCCGGCGGGCTTTATTCGCTCCAAGGCCAAGGATCACGGCAAGAACAAGCGCATTGAAGGGGCGTTCCGCCGCGGACAAAAGGTCGTGATCGTCGAAGACCTGTTTTCCACCGGCGGCAGCTCCATCGACGCCGCCAAAGCGGCAGAAGAAGAGGGGCTCGAAGTAATGGGCATCCTCGCCATCTTCAGCTATGATCTGAAGGCGGCAGAGGAAAACTTCCGCGCGGCGGGCTTTCGCCACGTGGCCCTCGCGAACTTTCCCGAACTCGCCCTGGTGGCGCGCGAACGGGGCGATCTCACCGCAGAAGACATCGAAAAACTGGAGAAATGGAGAATGAACCCCCGCGACGAAGGGTGGTTCCGATAGGAGGTCCCATGAACTGGCCCGGATTGTTACAACGCAAAATGCCCGGGGCGTCCCGGGTGGTGTCCGATCCCGATCGCCTAAAGAAATTGGCGAAGGACGGGTTTTCCATCGTAAAGGGAAAAAAGAAATTTTCCGAAGTGCAAAACGAGATCACGACCCTGATCACCATGGTCACCGATTCCGTGCGGGGCAGCTACAAGGGCTTGGGCAAAAAGAACCTGCTGATGATCGTGGCGGGGTTGATCTACTTGGTCAATCCCCTGGATATCGTACCGGATTTTATCTTCGGCATCGGTTTTGCCGACGACTTGAGCGTGTTGGTGTATATCATTTCCAAACTCAGCGAGGAAATGGCGAAATATAGATTTTGGAAGAAAGGGGAGGTCGAGACCGAAGAAGCGCCCGATTTGGAGGGCTATACGGTCATCGAAGATGAAAAATAACAGGAGGAACCCATGAAAAAGACAGCGACTTTGTTGGCAGCACTCCTTTTGGCGACGAGCGCGGCCGCATCGTACGAAAGCGTCGCCTACGCCTCCGCCGTCGAGGCGCGCGTCGATAAGGGCGTCGTCGCCGTACACCACGGCAGGGTCGCCGAGGACGGCAGCGTGCGCGGCATATTTATCGACAAAATTCTCTCCGGCGCCCGGACCGTCACCGGCATCGCCGCCGTAGAAAAAGATATCGTCGTAAAAGACGAAAAGGGCGTCGTGCTCGGGCAGGGCAAAAGCGACGAAAACGGCAGATTTTCCGTCGCCCTCAGCCGCAGAATTCAAAGGGGCGAAAAAATCGTCGTAGAGGATGCCTCCCAAGGCGCGGCGGAAGAAGTCGCGGTCGCCGTCGCTTCCGAGGGGCGCGCCGCCTATGTACGGGGTAAGAATAACCGTATGCGCCCGGACGACGGCGTATCCCGCGCCGAGGTGGCCATGATGCTCGCACGGTTGCGCGCGGGGCGTATGGACATTTACGGCAAGAAAAAGACCGGCTACAAAGACGCCTCCAACGCGTGGTTTACCACCGCCGTCGACGATATGAGTCGAATCGGCGTCTTAAAGGGCTACCCGGACAACAGCTTCCGGCCCCACCGCAACATGAGTCGGGGCGAATTCGCCGCCGTGCTTTCGCGCATGGCGCCCGTATCCGATCGCGATACGCACCCCTTTACCGACGCCGCCCGCCACTGGTCGAGCAAGTCCGTGGGACGCGCCTACAACGCCGGCTACTTACAGGGCTATCCCGACGGGCGCTTTCAGCCCGAGAAGAAAATCACCCGCGCCGAAGCCGTCGCCATACTCAACCGCGCAGCGCATCGCAATACCGCCGCCGCGAGCTTTCGCGACACGCGGGATATGCACAAACTCACCGGCTTTATCGACGTGCGCCCCGATCACTGGGCGTACTTCCACATCCTCGATGCGGCAAACGACCACCGCATTCGCGAGAAGAGCGATGCCAAGGACGTCGATCAATGGATTCGCGTGGAGTGATCGAGAAGAACCCGAAAGGGTTCTTTTTTATTGTGGGGATTGGTATTTGGTATCTTGAGCGGGGGAGGGGCGTGCACTCCGGCAACAGCTTCTTTGCGGGCTTTAGGTTGGGGAGAGATTCTTCGACTCGGAACGAGTTCCTCGCTCAGAATGACAAAGGGGCGTGACAAGAACCTATCATCCTGAGCGGAGCGCAGCGAAGTCGGGCCGCTGCGTTAGCCAAATCAAAGATATGGACTGCGCGGCATCTGACCTACGACGAAATCGAAGATTTCTGTTAGGTCATGAACAATCTCCGTCGGCTATTGCGGGTCGACAGGTTACACGGTACCCACTTCGGGTCTTATTGCCCGAAAGAGAAGGTACATCGTGCGGTTCGGCAATGGCTTTGTTGTGTACTCTGTATAGGGAAAGAGATCTTTCGACGCGGGGCTTCGCCCCTTGCTCAAGATGACAATAGGGGGCGGGTCGCGAAAAATCACTTGTCATCCTGAACGAAGTCGGGCCGCTCCGTAGGCTATTGCATCCCCACCCCTGTCATCCTGAGCGACGCCGAAGGCGGAGTCGAATGGATCTCTGTCGGCTATTGCGGGTCGACAGGTTACACGGTATTTATTGCGTGATGCATTACCTGAAGCAGGAGAAAGGGGTAGTCGTGCGTTTCAGCCCCGGCTTCTATGCGGGCTTTAGGTAGGGAAAGAGATTCTTCGACTCGGAACTAAAGTTCCTCGCTCAGAATGACAAAGAGGGAGGATCGTGTGTGGCGGCAGAGGTCATTGCGTTTAATATCCTTGTCATCCTGAGCGACGCCGAAGGCGGAGTCGAATGGATCTCCGTCGGCTATTGCGGGTTGAAGGATTGTACGGTACCTATTGCGTGATGTATTACCTGAAACAGGAGGAGGGGGAGGCTCGTGCGCTCCTGCAATGGCTTTGTTGTGTACCCCGTGTAAAGAGAGAGATCTTTCGACGCGGGGCTTCGCCCCTTGCTCAAGATGACAATAGGGGGTGTGGTCGACGGGTTGCGCGGTCTCTACGGTGTGTTCTATTGCTCAAAATAAAGGAGGGTCGTGCGTTTCGGCACCGGCTTCCTTGCGGGCTTTAGGTAGGGAGAGAGATTCTTCGACTCGGAACGAGTTCCTCGCTCAGAAGGACAATGGGGGAGGGTCGTTCGTTTCGCACCGGCTCCCTCTTCTCCACAAAAAAACCGCCCCTTGGGGCGGTCCTCTTTCCACTATTCCTTTGAAAGGTCGGTCTGTTTCTTTTTGGTCTGTCCGTCGCCGGTCTTGGCATCGGTCTTAGTCGAGTTCGCCTTGGTCCCGGTTTTGGTCGCGGTGCTGTCTTTTGTCGCAGCGGTCTTTTTGTTATCCGTATCGTTCGAGGTTTTCTTTGTATCGTTCGTAGTCGTCGTCTTTTTCGTATCGTTTGTCGTGGTCGCGGACGGTTTCGTATCGGTTTTGGTATCCTTTTTATCGGTCTTTTCGTCGTCGCTTAGGCGATCGTCGACTTCGGCGTACTTTTTTTCCATATAGCGAAGCAAGGCGTCGTCGCTTCCGTCGACGCGGTAGAATCCGTTGGTGGCGTGGGTGGGCGCCACGGTGCCGTCGGCTTCATCGCGGTAGAAGATGATGTATTCTCGGTTGGGGGTAAGTCCCTTGGGGGCGGGAAGTTCAACGGTGCTCAGGGCGCCTTTGTAGTTTTTCACGAACTCGAGCCCCACCTCTCCGTTGGCGGCGGTGGAAAGTTCCACCAGGGCGATATAGTCGCTGGCGTCTTCCAATGCGGCGTAGCGGGTTTTTTCGTCTTCGCTTTCAAAGAGCTCTTTTTCCTTTTTTTCCCGATCGCCTTCGGGGTCGTAGTCCGCATTTTCGTCGGCGGTGTCTTTGTCTTCTTCGCCATTCGTCGTATTTTTTTCGCCGGCGGCATCCCGCTCGGCGGCGAGGGCCTCTTCGCGCTGTGCCTCTGCATCGGCGGTGTCTTTGGCACCGTTGCCGCAGCCGAATAGGAAGAGGCAGGCCGCCAAGAGGGGTACGAGTTTTCTGAATTTCATGCTAAACCTCCGTCAGTGCCCGGTGGGCGTTTCGCAAGTCTTCGATTATACTCAGGTGCTGGGGACATATGGATTCGCAGCGGCCGCAGGCGACGCAGGCGCTTTGGTCGGTGCCGGCGGCGGTGAGCTTTGTATAGCTCGCTTTGTTCTTGAGTTCGCCGTAGGTATATAGGTTGTTGTAGAGCTTAAAGATTTTGGGGATTTCTACGCCGGCGGGGCAGGGCAGGCAGTATTCGCAGGCGGTACAGCCCACGGCGGTGCGGGCGTCCAAAATCTGCTTTGCCATGCGGTAGCTTTCGGTTTCTTCGCTCGAAAGACAGCCCGGCGTCGCCTCCGAGGCGGTGGCGATATTGTCCTTTACCTGCTCCATGGTACTCATGCCGCTCAAGACCACCGAAACTTCGGGGCGGTTGAACAAAAAGCGCAGGGCGTGGGAGGCCATGGTGCGCTCGTCGGAAAAGAGCGCCCGCACGTCGTTCGGCGGATAGGCGAGTTTGCCGCCCTTGACCGGCTCCATAATCACGACCGAGATGCCGCGCTCGCCGGCGGTCGAAAGGCCCGTCAGGCCCGCTTGGTGGTAGATGTCCATGTAGTTCAGCTGGATCTGGCAAAAATCCCAATCCCGATAGGAGAGGATTTCTTCGAATACGCTGTATTCGTCGTGGAAGGAAAATCCCAGATTGCCGATCAGCCCCTCGGACAGAGCGCGTTCCATATCGGAAAAGGCATCGAGGGCGAGGAGGGTCTCCCATCGTTCTTTATCCAGTGCGTGGAGCAGATAAAAATCCAGGCGATCGGTCTGAAGCCGCGCGAGTTGCGATTTCAGCAGGCGGTAAAAGTCACCCTTTTCCTTTGCCTTCCATACGGGACATTTGGAGACGAGAAAGATCTCGTCGCGCCGCCCGTTTTTGCGAAAGTATTCGCCCAAAAAGATCTCCGATTGTTCTCCGTGGTAGGGATATGCGGTATCTATGTAGTTGACGCCGTGGTCGATGGCGTAATCCAACATCTCTGTGGTGAGCGCTTCGTCGATGCGGCTGTTGTCGCCGTCTACGACGGGAAATCGCATACATCCGAAGCCCAGTTGCGAGACCCGATGCTCGTCGGGGGTAAAACTTCTGTATAACATAGATGACCTCCTTTTCATGATTATACCATAGGGACAGAGGGCGGACTGTGGGAAAACGGAGAAAAAACTTGCGAGATAGTGATATAATATCCCTATGAAACTACCGGCTGATATAAAATATATATGGAACCGCTTTGCCCAAGCGGGCGCAGAAGTGTATGTGGTGGGCGGCGCGGTGCGGGACTCACTTATGGGTAGAGTCCCCCACGACTACGACCTCACCACGGCAGCGCTTCCCAACGAGATCGTGGAAATGTTTGCCGATCACACCACCTTTCGCGCCGGCGCAGCCTATGGCACCGTGGGCGTCGCGATGGATTCGGGGGTGGTGGAAATCACCACCTTTCGGGTGGACGGCACCTACGGCGATAGCCGCAGGCCCGATTCGGTGCGCTTTACCCGCTCTTTGGAAGAGGACCTGGCGCGGCGCGATTTCACCGTAAACGCCATGGCATACAGCCCGGAGCGGGGCATTGTGGATCCCTTCGGCGGACGTGACGCCATTCGAAGACGCGCGATCGAGACGGTGGGGGATGCGGAGCTGCGCTTTCGAGAAGATGCATTGCGCATACTTCGAGCGCTGCGCTTTCGGGGACAACTGGGTTTCGATTTGACGGAATCGGTACGAACGGCCATCCGCCGAGAGCGGGACCGCCTCAGCGCCCTTTCCGGCGAGAGAATCGCCGATGAAATGGGTAAAATACTAGCAATCGAGCGGCCGTCCACGGTGTTTTACGAAATGGAAGCCCTGGGCGTGCTAGCGGTGCTTTTTCCCGAACTCGTGCCCACCGTAGGCTACGACCAAAGGAGTCCCTACCACGACAAGACGCTGTTCGACCATATTTTGTGTGTGGTGGATCACACACCGCCCAAGCTCCCCGTCCGCTATGCGGCGCTCTTTCACGATGTGAAAAAGCCCGACACATTGAGCATAGACGAAGACGGCAAAGGCCACTTTTTCGGCCACGACACCTTGGGCGCCGAGACGGCGGCCGAGATCCTTCGGCGCTACAAGGCGTCAAAGCGCCTGGTGCACGAGGTTTCGGCGCTGATCCGCGAGCATATGAAGGTGCACGATGTGATGACCGACCGGGCGCTCCGGCGGCAGATTCGGCGGGTGGGCGAAGAGTATATTTTAGACCTATACGATCTGATGGCGGCGGATATGGCTTGTACCTACGGCGCCAGAGATATTTCCTTTATAATAGAACGCAAGGCGCGCATACGCGCGTTGATGGAAGAAGGCGTGCCCAAGCGATGCGATCTCGCCGTAGACGGCAACGATTTGATCGAAATCGGCATCGCGCCCGGCCCCCTTATGGGGAAAATCCTCGGGGAAATGGAAGCGCGCTTTATCGACAATCCGGAGGAGAACGACAAGGCGCATTGGCTCGCCTATGCCGAGCGGCGCTACGACGAGCTCCGAGGAGACGACAGGAGGAACAGATGAAACTTTTCGGAACCGACGGAATACGCGGCGTGGCCAACGAGGACCTTACGCCCGAACTCGCCATGCGCACCGGCGCCGTCCTGGGCGATCGGATTGCAAAGAACAGCGCGGAGCGTGGCTTTGTGCTCTTGGGGCGAGACACGAGAAAGTCCGGGGAGATGCTCGCCTCCGCCGTCGCGGCGGGTATTATGTCCGCCGGCGTGGACGTGGTGGACCTTTCGGTCATCCCCACCCCGGGCGTGGCGTATTTGGTGCGCAAATACGGCGCCCGGGCGGGCATCGTCATCTCCGCCTCCCACAATCCCTATCCCTATAACGGCATCAAAATCTTTGCCGATACCGGCTACAAACTGCCCGATGCCGTAGAAGAGGAGATCGAAGCCCATATCGTCGACGATCACTTTCAACCCCGCCGCGCGGTGGGGGCGGCGGTGGGGACCTACCGCCGGGAATTTATCGGCGCGGGCGACTACGAGGCCTATCTGAAAAGCCTTATCGGCGGCGACCTGAAGGGCTTAAAAATCGCCATCGATCCCGGAAACGGCGCGCTCTATGCCATGGCGCCACGGGTGCTCACCGAACTCGGCGCCGAGGTGATCGCCATCTCCACCGCACCGGACGGCGAAAACATCAACGCCGAATGCGGCTCCACCGCGCCGGAAAAGATCCAACTACTGGTCAAACAAACCGGCGCCCATATCGGATTTTCCTTCGACGGCGACGCCGACCGCATCATCGCCGTCGACGAGACCGGCGCCATCGTAGACGGCGACCACATCCTCGCCATCTGCGCCGCCCAACTCAAGGAAAAGGGCGAACTCGACGGCAACACCGTCGTCGGCACCGTGATGACCAATATCGGACTGGATCGCTACTTGAAGGAACAGGGCATCGACCTCATCAAGACCAAAGTCGGCGACCGCTACGTATTGGAAGCCATGCGCGATGCGGGCTATGTACTCGGCGGCGAGCAGTCGGGGCATATTATCTTCAGCCGCTACAACACCACCGGCGACGGCCTCGCTACGGGCCTGCACCTATTGGACGTCCTAAAGGAGCGGGGCGTTCCCATGAGCGCGCTGAACGGCCTGATGACATCCTATCCCCAGGTCCTCGTCAACGCCACGGTGGACAAACACAAAAAAGAAGCCTATAAAGAACATCCCGGCATACAAAAGCGCATTCGCGAAATCGAAGCCCGCTTTCAAGACGAAGGACGCGTCGTCATCCGCCCCTCCGGCACCGAACCCTTGGTGCGGGTGATGATCGAAGGCGAGGACCAAGCGGTGTTGGACCGGGAAGCCCGGGCCCTGGCCGCGTACATCGAAAAGGAGTTGCAATGACAAAGATCAGAATCATCGCGGATACCTCCGCGGACTTTACCCGAGAAGAAGCGGAAGCCATAGATCTTATCTTCGTGCCCTTTACCATCGAAGTGGGGGGAAAGACCTATGTGGACGATTACGACGTAGACATCGACGCCATGTATAAAGATATGGCGGCGTCGAAAGATCCCATCCGCACCGCCTGCCCCTCGCCCTACCATTACGAGACGGCACTGGAAGAAGCGGATGCCGACGCGGTGTTCGTCGTCACCATCTCCTCGAAACTTTCCGGCAGCTACAACGCCGCCTATACCGCCGTGGAGCGCTATAAGCGCGAACACCCCGATCGCAAAGTCGCCTTGATCGACTCCGAATCCGCCTCCGCCGGCACCGCCAATGTGGTGGATCGGATCGCATCGGGCATCGAAAAGGGTGCGGACTTCGACGAAATCTTGCGCGATGTCGAACGCTATGTCGACGAGCAGACCACCTTCTTTATCCTCGAGACCATGGACCAACTCGTGAAAAACGGCCGCGTCCGCAAACTCACCGGACGCGCCATGAACGCCTTAAATGTAAAGCCCATCATGCGTTCCAACGACGGCGACATCGAACTGCACCAGGTCAACCGGGGCTTCAAAAAGAGCCTGGCGCGCTTGGGCGAGCACATCGTAAAAATGGCAAAGGAGAAGAGCTACGAGCTCATCACCATCTCCCATTCCGAGGCGGAAGAGAAGGCGAAAGAGCTCAAAGACATCATCGCCAAAGAGATCTTCGATGTCACCATCCGCATCGTACACACCAAGGCATTGGCAAGCGGTTACGCCGACTTCGGGGGCATCGTCGTCGCCCTATAGAAATCTTGCATTTTCCCAAAATTTGGGGTAACATACACGTATATACTCTGCGAAAATTAGGAGGACAATTATGGCAAAAGGAAAATTTGAAAGAACGAAACCGCACGTAAACGTCGGCACCATCGGTCACGTCGACCACGGCAAGACCACCCTGACCGCAGCGATCACCTACGTTCTCAACAAGAGATTCGGCAGCGGTGAATTCGTAGACTACGA
>NZ_JAUSWF010000010.1:0-77505 GCF_030815095.1 Aedoeadaptatus ivorii | reverse complement strand
TTCATCGTTCCTCCTGGTTGATTGGTTTTTGTCGACATAATTTTACCAGAAAACGGTGAATCATTTTTTGTTGCACTTAGATTGTAAATTCAAGGTACAAAAAAAGAACATACCGCCTTCGGCATGTTCTTTTTTATGCTCTATTTATTATCTTCCAGCGCTTCTTCCGCTTCCTCCGAAAGTTCGGATTGTTCGATTTTCTCTCCGCTTCCGTAGGGGTCGGCTTTCAGCGAACCGCCGTTAAAGAGGATTTCAAATTCCTTGCCGCTGATGGTTTCCCGATCCAGTAGTGCATCGGATACGCGCAGAAGGGTATCCATATGGGATTTTAAGAGCGAGGAGGCCTTATCGTAGGCTTCGCCGATAATGCGGCGCATTTCCTCGTCGATTTCCGCCGCCACCTCTTCGGAATAATCCTTGGTATGACTGAGATCCCGGCCCAAAAATACCGATTCGGAATCGCTGCCGTAGCTCAACGTGCCAATCTTTTCGCTCATGCCGTATTTGGTCACCATCTCCCGGGCGATGGCCGTAGCGCGCTCTATATCGTTACTCGCCCCGGTGGAGATGTCGTCGAGTACCAAAGCCTCTGCGACCCTTCCGCCCAAGAGGCTCACCAATCGGTGGGTCATCTCGGTCTTGGTGGTGAAGTGCAGAATGTCGTCCTCCGGCAAATAGGCC
This sequence comes from Aedoeadaptatus ivorii, assembly GCF_030815095.1. Classification (NCBI taxonomy): domain Bacteria; kingdom Bacillati; phylum Bacillota; class Tissierellia; order Tissierellales; family Peptoniphilaceae; genus Aedoeadaptatus; species Aedoeadaptatus ivorii. Next base: position 76,824 of record NZ_JAUSWF010000010.1, on the reverse strand, counting down.
GTAAAACCGCCCGCTTGTCCCCGGGGAATAATCGTGATCATATGCACGGGGTCGTGTTCCGGTAAAAGGCGCGATACCACCGCGTGCCCCGCTTCGTGTACCGCCGTGAGCTTGCGCTCTTTTTCTTGGATGACGGAACTCTTCTTAGCAGGGCCTGCTATGACTTTGATGCTGGCTTCGTTGATGACGGACATGGGAATCTTTTTATGATTTTCTCGCGCCGCCAATAGCGCGGACTCGTTCATCAGATTTTCCAGATCTGCCGGTGTAAATCCGGGCGTGCGCTTGGCCACGATGCGCATATCCACATCGTCCGCCAACGGCTTTTTGCGGCCGTGGAGCTTTAAAATCTCCTCCCGCGCCCGCACGTCTGGCAATCCCACGTAGATCTGCCGGTCGAAGCGACCGGGGCGCAACAGCGCCGGGTCGAGAATGTCCGCCCGGTTCGTAGCCGCCATCACGATGACCCCTTCATTGGTGCCGAAGCCGTCCATCTCGACGAGGAGCTGGTTTAAGGTCTGCTCGCGCTCGTCGTGCCCGCCACCGAGGCCCGCGCCCCGGCGGCGCCCCACGGCATCGATTTCGTCGATAAAGATAATGCAGGGCGCATTCTTCTTTGCCGTCTCAAAGAGATCCCGCACGCGGCTCGCGCCGACGCCAACATACATTTCTACGAAGTCCGAACCGCTCATAATATAAAAAGGCACCTTGGCTTCGCCCGCCACCGACTTGGAAAGATACGTCTTTCCGGTTCCCGGCGGTCCCACCAAAAGCACGCCCTTGGGGATGCGCGCGCCCATAGTCGTGAACTTTTTGGGATTTTTCAAGAACTCTACGATCTCAGAAAGTTCTTCCTTTTCTTCTTCCAATCCCGCCACATCGTCGAAGGTGATAGTCTTTCCGTCTTTTTCTTCGACGACGCGCGCCCGGCTCTTGCCGAAATTCATCATGCGGCCGCCGGCGCCCTGCTGGGACTTCATAATGCTGAAGAAGATATAGCCCATAAAGAGCATCACCAAAAAGGTCGGCAAAAAGCCGGCGATGGTCGATCCGCCCTCGGAGACCGGCGTGGCGGAGAGGGTGATCTCGCCCGCTTCCACCGGCGCCTTCAGGTGGTTTTCATAAAATGAATCCCAAACCATCGGCGGGATTTGCGCCCGCACGATCGTATCGCCTTTTTTCGAGACCACGGCTTCCGATCCCTTTACATCTATGGACTCGACTTGTTTGTTGTCGATTTCTTCAATTAATTTTGTGTAGCTGATCTCTTCGGACGATTTCTGAGAAGGTTTCATGTAAAAAATGCCGAAGAGCAACATGGCGAGAAGCACCAGATAAAAGGCGACTCCGCTCCATTTTCTATTCAATATAAGAACCCTCCTTTTTGTTCGTTAAAAAACAGTATACCACAAAATGGGGAGTTCTATTACTTTTCGTATTCGGAAGGTTTCAGTGCACCGACATAGGGGAGATTTCGATATTTTTCGGCGTAGTCGATGCCGTAGCCCACGACGAATTTGTCCTCGACTTCATACCCCACATAGTCCACCTGCACGGCGCGCTCCCTGCGGGCGGGCTTGGTAAGAAGGGCCGCGATGGAAACCCGCTTTGCGCCGCGGCTTTCCATCACCTTGCTTAAATAACTCAAAGTGATTCCCGTGTCGATGATGTCCTCAACGATCAACACGCTTCTGCCCTCTACCGTGCACTCCAAATCCTTTAGGATGCGCACTTCTCCCGTAGAAGTGGTGGAGGTGCCGTAGCTGGATACCGCCATAAAATCGATCTCGAGGGGCAAATCGATCGCCTGCATCAAATCCGCCATAAACGCCACCGCGCCCTTTAAGATGCCGATCACCACCAAATCTTCGCCCTGAAAGTCTTCGGTGACCGCTTTGCCGATGCGCGCCACCGCTTCGTCGATCTCTTCTCTCGAGACCAACACTTCGCCTACGCCTTTTTCGATGGACGCCATGCGAGCTTTTTCCATCCTTTTTCCTCCTGTCTATATGCCTTTCTGAGTCCCGGGACCCATACCACTTCTTCTCCTTCGACGACCAGAGGCCAGCGATCTCTCAGGCCTCGGTCGATCTTTGCGTCGATAAAGACGTCTTTTATTTTCTTCATGCCGCCCCGTATGGCGATGCGGTCGCCGGGACGACGGGTGCGAATCCGAATATCTCCGGGATCGCGAATATACACATAGGGCAGATGCCTATCTTCTGTGATAAAAAACCGGTGCCCGTCGAAGGTCGCCGCTCCGTCTTTCAAAGGCACGACTTGTGTCGGCGCTGCATATTGACCCTGCCATTCAAAGACCAGTGCGTCGTAGGAACTGCGAATGCGCACGCCCGGTAGATCTATACCCTTTCCGCTCTCGGCATCCCTTAGGCCGTAAAGGGAGCGAATATGTTCGTAACCGATATTCTGAAGATCGCCCCGCATTTTCTCGGCCGCCATTCTGAGTACGCGATCGGCGAGGGAGGCCGGCAGATCGAAGACCGCCTTCGAAAGAAACAATCCCTCCCTCTTACACATTGCGAGGCGATGAAACTCTGTATGCGCCGCCGCGCGCAAGTATTCCGCATCGGCCTGTATCATGCGACGAAAGCGCTCCAGGCTCTCGACAAATCCTTCGTTGATCGATTCCGCCGCCGGCAAAATCTCGAGCCGAATCTTGTTTCTCGCATAGATCGGCGCTTCATTGGTGGCATCTGTGACATAAGGGATATTCGCCGCCTCGAGATAGGCGATGATCTCGGCTTTTCTGGTAAAAAGCAGCGGCCGAAAGAGATCCCCTTCCCGCACGCGCATGCCGACCATGCCCTCCGGTCCCGTGCCGCGAATCAGCCGAAAGAGGAGCGTCTCCGCCTGGTCGTCGAGGTGATGGCCCAGGGCAATCATGCCGCCCGGGCGCTTGTGCCGGCGCAAAAAATCGTAGCGCAATACGCGCCCCGCTTCTTCGATCCCCAAATGCGCCGCTCGGGCGTAGGCCGAAACATCCGCGCGTTCGACATAGAGGGGGATCTGCCACCGATCGCACAGATCGCGCACGAAAGAGAGGTCCTCCTCCGCCTCCTCTCGGAGTCCGTGATGCAGATGTGCCGCCTCCAGCAAAAAAGGACAGCCGCTCCGATACGCCCGCAGGCGATCGAGCAGATATACCGAATCCGGCCCGCCGGAGAGGGCGACGAGGACCGCATCCTCCGGCCCGATATATTTCGCAAAAATCTCGTCCATTTTCGCCCCCGTTCAAAAAAATAACGCCGCAGCGCGGCGCCTTTTTATCTTCTCTTCGTCTTGCCCTGTCGTACATTTCTGCGTTGTTTTGCGCTTTCGATCTTTTCGTTGCTGACCTTCATAAACTTGTTCAGCATATCGTCGAAGCTGGTGGCATCGGATTTATGCACTTCGCGACTTAAGGTAACCGCCTGGGGAAGCGGTCTTTTGTTGGCCGACTTCGGTTGTGCCTGTTTGATGCTCAAGGCGATCTTTCCGTCCGACTCGATGTTCAAAACCTTGACTTTGACCTTCATGCCCTTGGAAAGGTGATCGGATACCTCCTTGACGTACTCGTCGGAAATCTCCGAGATATGTACCAATCCGCTATGCGCGTCGTCGAGCTGAACGAATGCACCGAACTTTACGATACCGGTGACCACGCCGTCTAAAATGCTGCCTACTTCCACTGCCATATGTTATTTTCTGTCCTCCTCAATATTCTTGTCGCGAGAGTTGTCGCGATCCCGATCCTTGTCGATATAGATCACTTCTCTCGGCTTGACCATGCCCAGGTCTTCCCGGGCCACTTTTTCCGCGAATTCCGCGGTGTCGCTGTTTCGTATTTCCGTACCGGTCTGCTTGATGTCCTTCGACAATGTCTGAATGCGTTTTCTGTTTTCTTCTAAAAGCGCCTCTCGGGATCGCGCCTCCCTATACGTATTCAAGGAGATGGCCGCACAGAGGAAGACGACCACCGCAAAGGTTATATATGCCGTTTTTCTCGGTATCGTGTTTCTCTTCCCGTGCTTTTTCATCTAACCACCTCGACATGTATAGTATCGCACGTTTTCACAATATTTTCAATCGTCCGCCATCAATTCGTAGAGCGCTTCCGCTCCTTTTTTCTGAACATTATCCCGAATATCCAGTACGCGCAACTTTTGGCCGCGATTGCCGAATTGTACTTCTATAATATCGCCTACGGCCACTTCGTCGCCCGCTTTGGCGGTCTTGCCGTTGATCTTGACCCGACCGCCGTCGCAGGCCTCTTTGGCCACCGTACGGCGTTTAATAATCCTGGCATTTTTTAAAAATTTATCGATACGCATAATTTCACCTGCAAAAAAAGGGCTCATAGGAGCCCTGTTCTTATTTATTGACGGATTCTTTCAGCGCTTTTCCGGCGCGGAATACGGGAGCCTGGGAAGCGGGAATCTTAATAACTTCTTCAGGATTTCTGGGGTTTCTGCCTTCCCGTGCCTTGCGGTCGCGCACTTCAAAGGTACCGAAGCCGACCAATTGCACCTTTTCTCTCTTGGAGAGGGCTTCTTCGATGGTGCTCAAGAAGCCGTTCAATGCGTTTTCCGCGTCTTTTTTGGATAAGTTGCTCTTTTCAGCGATGCTGGAAATAAGTTCAGATTTGTTCATTGTTTCCTCCTAAAGATTGTTCTTCCCTTCGCCTTCTCTTGCGGCGACGCGCTCCGTGAGCTTCGATAGGACCTCGGCCAAAGCCGATTCCGCGTCGATCCCCTTCTCTTCTGCGGCGATTACCGTACGTAGAAGAGACAGGCCGAGCTCGGTGCTTTCGTCGTCCACATCCGTTTGGTCGATACATTCGGCGAGAAAATCGGTATCCTTCATGCGTCTTGCGATCTTTTGCCCTCGCATCAGCGCCGGCAAGCCGACGAGATGGCGAAGCTGTTGCGACAGTAGATAGTTACCCGTTTCTTCGGCTTTTTTATCTTCCCAATCGCATTTTTCCCCACCGAATACATGGGGGTGTCTATCCACGAGCTTCTCTACGACGCGCTGTATGCTGTCGCTTAGGGTAAAGTCCCCTTCGCTCGCCGCGAGTTCCGCGTGGAAGACCACTTGAAATAAGACATCTCCCAGTTCTTCCTCCAAAGCCGCGTAATCGTCGCATTCGACAGCATAGGCAGCTTCGTAGGCCTCTTCCAGAAGATTGGCTTTCATCGTTTTATGGGTTTGCTTGCGGTCCCACGGACAGCCCTCAGGCCCCCGGAGCGTGCGCACCAATTCGATCAGATCTCTCAGCGCATTCACGCGGTCCGTGCAGGGCACGTATAGGCTCGTCTCATGGCCGTAATCGTCGTAACGATCCAGCGTATATACCGGTCTTCGTTCGACGAATTCCTTCTTCGGATTCCCCGCGTGGGACAAGACGTATACCTCGTGGGTGTCCCCGTACAAATTCGCCAGGGCTAACTTTACCTCCGAGACAATGCGCCGATTGTAGACCTGGGTGAGAATCGTGTCCGTGTGCACGTCCAGGTCCAAATCCGAAAAGTCGTCTCCGTCGACGACCTTCAAACCCTTTACCGGGTCCCGGCCTACCAGGCGCAAGACGGGCTCGAGAAAACTCAAGCCGTCCACGATCTCGATTTCGGGATCCGCCGCCAATAGATAGGTGACGGTCTTTTCCGCGATCATCGGATGGCCGGGAACAAAATAGCTAATCCTACGAGTCTTCGATTTCTCCAACAGATCGTCCGCGATGGCGCGGTAGATCGCGTCGAAATCGTCCATAGTCTCGTATAAGTAGTCATAGCTCGTATAAGGTATGGAGCGAGCGCGAAAATACGACACGGTATCGTGACGATCCGTTCTCAGAAACTTTTCGGAATCGTCCGAAATCGCTTCGATCGCTTTGGCTGTCAAATCCGATCCGTCGGAGGGACCGAGGCCGACAATTCGTATATTTCCCATTCCGTCCTCCTTTTACCTAATGTATTGTACTATCCTCGATAGTCTTTGTCTAGTAAAATCGGACATTTCCGCCCGTTTTCAGCCGTTTGTGCGGTATCTTATGTCTCGCTCTTTTCGTCTCGACAAAGAAAAAAGCGCACCGGGCGCTTTCTTCATTATTCTTGTTCGTCCTTTACATCGGCAGTCGTATCGGCGGCCTTTTTGTCGCTCTGTTCCGCTTTGGCATCGGTTGTTTTTGTGTCGGATTTCTTCGTATCGGCGGCATCCGTCTGTTTGTTCTCCGCCGTGTTTTTCGTATCGGCTTTTTTGTCGCCGTCCGCTTTTGTGTCGGCATTCGCCTTCTTGGGCGCCTCTACGGAAATTTCTTCAGAGGTGTCGACGATGCGCTTTACCTTGGCCTTTTTTTCGAGATCTTGCATATAGTTTTGGAATTTCGTCTGTACCAAATCGCTCTTTACCGCATCCTTTACGCTCTTGAAATCGTCGTTGATCTTGTCGAGCTTGATGATGTGGTAACCGTATTGGGTCTTTACGGGATCGCTGATTTCGCCGGGCTTCATAGAGAATACCTTCTCGTCGAATTCCTTGACCATCTGCCCCTTGGAAAAGGTGCCGAGGCTTCCGCCTTTTTCCGCGGAACCGGGATCCTTGCTCTTTTCCTTGGCGATGGCCGCAAAGTCGCCGCCTTCGTCCAATTGCTTTTTAATGGCCTCTGCTTCTTCCTTCTTTTCAACCAGGATATGGCTCGCCTCTACGGTGTTGAACTTATCCTTGTTCTGATCGTAGTGCTTTTGGATCTCTTCGTCGGTGGGCTCGAGATCCTTCATCTTCTTTTCGGTGTATTTTTGCATCAGGAGATTTCTTTGTGTGTATTCCTTCAGCGTATCCATCGTCAGATTCTGTTCTTCCAGCGCCGCATCGAGGGCTTCTTTTCCGCCGTACATTTCGGCCATTTGCGAGATGTTTTGGTCCACTTCTTCGTCGGTGACCTCGATCTTTTCCTTGGCGGCTTCCTGCTTCAAGATTTCCATTTGGATCAGGCCCTTCAGGGTGTTTTCACGCAGGACTTCGCCCATTTTTTTGCCCGACCCATCGAGGCCCTCTTGGGTTAAGAAGTCGTCGCCGTATTGCGCCATGGCCTGTTCGGCGGCGAGCTTATATTCCTGTACGTATTCCTCTTTGGCAATCTCCTTGCCGTTGACCGTGGCGGCGAGATTCGGATCCTTGCTGCTGCAGCCGGTAAGCGCCAGGGCAAAGGCCGTAGAGAGGACGGCGATCTTTACGAATTTGTTTTTTATTTTCATAGTTTTCCTTTCTTTTGACTCTCGGTTTTTTTCCATTATAACAATTCCTCAGTCCTTGCGTGTGTGGGAATTGTGTAATTTCAGCATATCCAAAACCCGCTCCAGCTCCGCCAACGCATCCTCCGCCGGCGTAAGGGCAATGGAAGCCGGGTCGGAAAGGGAAAACACGAGCCGTTTTCCGAAGACGCTGGTGAGTTCGTTGAGCAGAGAAAGGGGCAGTTCATAGCCCGGCACGAATTGGAAGATATATTCGTCTTTTTTCTGCGTCACCGACTCGACTTTCAGCCGCGCCGCCTTGTGGCGGATCTTCGAGAGGAGGATCAGCTGCAATACCGGCTTCGGCGGATCGGAAAAGCGGTCGATGAGTTCGTCGATCACATCCGCCTCTTCCTCCTCGTCGGTGACCATGGCGATCTTTCGATACATCTCCATGCGCTGCGCCTCGTCGCGAATATAGTGCTTGGGGATATAGGCGTCGATCAGGACATCGAGAGTGGTCTCAGTCTCTTCGGCGTCTTCTTTTCCCTTGGCCTTGTCCACCGCCTGCCTGAGAAATTTGATATACAAATCGTAGCCGATGGCGTTCATATGCCCGTGCTGGCTCTCGCCCAAAATATTGCCCGAACCGCGAATCTCCAAATCCCGCATGGCAATCTTATAGCCGCTGCCGAATTCGGTAAATTCCCGTATGGCGCCCAGGCGCTTTTCGGCGATTTCAGAGATGCTCGCGTCCCTACGATAGGTGAAATAGGCGTAGGCGATGCGGCTGCTGCGGCCGATGCGGCCCCGCAGCTGATAGAGCTGCGAAAGGCCCAGTCGGTTCGCCTCCCACACGATCATGGTATTGGCATTGGCGACGTCCATTCCCGTTTCGATAATGGTGGAGCACAAGAGGACGTCGACCTCCCGTTCCACAAAGCGGAGCATAGTATCTTCCAGCTCCCGCTCGCTCATCTGGCCGTTCGCCATGGCAAAGGTCGCCTCGGGCACCAGGTCCATCAAATCGGCGAGCATCTTTTCCATCGACTGTACCCGATTGTAGACGAAATAGACCTGCCCGCCCCGCTCGATCTCCTTGAGGATCGCTTCGCGAATCATAATGTCGTTGTATTCCACCACATAGGTCTGCACCGGAAAGCGCTCCTCCGGCGGCTCGTCGATCACCGACATATCGCGGATGCCCGCCATAGACATCTGAAGCGTTCTGGGTATCGGCGTCGCGGTGAGCGTCAAGGTATCCACATTTTCCTTTAAGAGCTTCAATTTTTCCTTGTGGCGTACGCCAAAGCGCTGCTCCTCGTCGATAATTAAGAGCCCGAGATTCTTAAATACCACGTCTTTCGAAAGGATACGGTGGGTGCCGACGACGATGTCCTTCGAGCCGATCCGCAACCCCTCGAGATCGCGCGCCTGCTCTTTTTTGCTCCGAAAGCGCGAAAGCAGGGCGATGTCGACGGGGAAATCCGAAAACCGCTCGCGCATGGTGTTGTAGTGCTGCTGGGCGAGGATGGTGGTGGGCACCAAAAATGCCACCTGCTTTCCGTCCATAATCGCCTTAAAGGCCGCTCGCAGCGCCACCTCGGTCTTTCCGTATCCCACGTCGGCACAGAGCAGGCGGTCCATGGGCGTCTCTTCTTCCATATCCTCTTTGATCTGCGCGATGGCGCTCAGCTGCCCGTCAGTCTCCTCGTAGCGAAAGGCGTCTTCGAACTCCTTTTGCCAGGGCGTATCTTCTCGAAAGGCGTGTCCCTTTACGTTTTCGCGCTTGGCATAGAGGCGGATCAGATCCTCCGCCATCTCCTCTACGCTGCGCTTCGCCTTTGCCTTGGTGCGCTTCCAGGTCTGGGTGTTGAGGCGGTTTATCTTGGGCGGCGCATCGTCGCTCGCGATATAGGGGTGCACCAAAGACATCTGATCCATGGGCAAAAACAACTTGTCGCCGCCGGAGTACTGCAGCGAAATATAATCGCGGCTTACGCCCTGAACCTCCAAATTGGTCGTGCCCAAAAAGCGGCCGATTCCGTGCATCTCGTGGACCACATAATCCCCCACCTGAAAGGTGCCCGGGTCAAAGGCGCGGCGCTTCTTTTTTTTGCGCTTTCGCTTTTGAAAGTCGCCGAAGATCTCGGTGGAATTCAATAAGACGAAGCGCTGCTCTTCGAATTCGAAGCCCCCGTGCACATGTCCCACGTCGAGTTGAATGATTCCCGCCGTAAATTCGTCTTTTTTTCGGGTAACGGGAAAGTCCATCTCTTCGAGGGTTTCTCGGAGCCGCTCCGTCTTTTCCTCGGTGCCGCCCAAGAGCACCACCGTGTAGTTTCTGTCGAGATACCGGCGAATCTCTTCGCGAAAATAGCGAAGCCTGCCGCCGAAACTGGTGACGGTCTTTACGCGAAAATTCGCGATCCGCTTTAAGGGGTACTCGGGAAAACTCCGCACGATATTGCTGAATACCACCGTATCATAGGACCGCAAATGTTCTTTTACATCGGCGTAGTCCAGTTGAATGTGTAAATGCGTCTCCAAAAGCTCCCCGGCATCGGCGAGGTCCGTCATGGTCTCTACCAGTGCCTGCGCCTGCTTTTCGGAAATCTCGTCCATCCGCCGGGGCTCGTCGATCATCACCACCGGCGGGGCAAAAAAGTATTCGCTGATGCTCGCGCGCTTTTCTTCGGGAATATAGGGCAGCAAGAGGTCCGTATTAAAGATCGTCTCGCCGCTGCGAAGTTTTTCGATATAGGGCAAATATTTTTCCCGCGCCCGGTCGTAACTCACCCGCGTGAGTTTTTTGGCACTGGCAAGATCCCGCTCCATGGCATCGGCGATCTCTTCCGACAGCGCCGCATCGGGCAGAATGTCGCGGACGGGAAAGATCTCCGCTCGCTCCAGATTCTCGATGGAACGCTGGGTATTAGGGTCGAACCGGCGGATCGAGTCCGCCTCCACGTCGAAGAGCTCGATTCGGTACGGATAGGGCTCGGGCCCGTAGATGTCAACGATGCCGCCGCGCACCGAAAACTGCCCCATGCCTTCGACAAAATCGACCCGCGTATAGCCCGCGCGCAAGAGCTTTTCGGACAAGGCGTCGATCTCAACGACATCGCCCCTCTCCACGGTAAAAATTCCCGCCCGCATGGTTTCGGGCGAAAGAAAAATCCCCGCCATCGCCTCTAAAGTGGTCACCACGATTTTCGCCCGCCCGGTTACCATGCCGTGCAGGGCGCGGAGCCGTTCGATCAATAAATCGTTACTGCCGGCGTCCCGATGAAAGAAAAACAACTCCCGGGCCGAGAGATTATACACGCCGCCCTCGGCGTAATAGCTCAAGTCTTCGGCGAGCTTTTTGGCCCGCACCGGGTCGTGGGTTACGATTAAAACCGGGCGGTCCAAAGCGGCGCGCACGGTCTCGGCGCATAGGGGGATCACCTGCCCCGGCAACCCAAAAGCGCCCACGGGTGTCTCCCCTTCTTTGAGGCCGCCGAGGATTTCTTGAAAGGCGTGGTCCTGATTGAGTAATGCTTTATAAAGATCGGACATATTTCCTCCTAAAAAGCAGCCCAAAATCTTGGGCTGCTTTTTATTTTCCGTTCCACATATTCATGGCGCTGTCGACGCCGTCAATCGTCCAGGCGATGGCCGCGCGCTTTGCCTTTTCCACCGTCTCCTCCATCACCGGAATCTCGTCTTTGGAAAAACCGGAGAGGACGAAGTCGGCGAGATCCATATGGGGATTCTTTTTGCCGACGGCGATCTTGAGCCGGGGGAACTGATCGGATCGTATTTGATAGATAATCGATTTTAACCCGTTGTGGGTGCCGGCACTGCCGGACTTTCGGATGCGGATGGTGCCGAATTCGATGTCGATGTCGTCGACCAGTACCAGCACCTCCTCCGGCGGGATCTTAAAATAGTGCATACATTCCCTGACGGATTGTCCGCTTTCGTTCATATAGGTGCTCGGCTTGAGCAGGCGCACTTTTTTGCCCTGTATGCGCCCCTCGCCGTAGAGCCCCTTAAAGCGTATGGAATTGACGGAGATATTCAGATGGTCTGCAATGGCGTCCAATGCCATAAAACCGACATTGTGGCGGGTGTGTCGGTAGCGATCTCCGGGATTTCCCAAACCGACGATCAGCATTATTCTTCGTCAAAAATCTTGCTGATGGAATTGTCGGTGTTAATCCGCTGAATGGCGCTCGCGAGGATCGGCGCCACGCTGACGATGTCGATCTTTTCGGATCGCTTTTCTTCCGGCAGGTGGATGGTGTCGGTGATCACGAATTTTTCCATCACGGAGTTGTTGATGCGGTCGATGGCGGGGCCGGAGAGCACGCCGTGGCTCGCACAGCCGTAGATTTTCTTCGCGCCGTATTTCTTCAGCGCTTCCGCCGCCTTGCACATGGTGCCGGCGGTATCGGCGATGTCGTCGACCAGGATGCAGTCCTTGCCTTCGATAGAACCGATGACGTTCATAACTTCGCTCTCATTCGCCTTGGGTCTGCGCTTTTCGATGATGGCAATGGGGGCGCTGCCCAATTTTTCGGCGAAGTTTCGGGTGCGGGTCACGCCGCCCAGGTCGGGGCTTACGGCGACGACATTGGATACGTCGATATTTTCGTTAAAGTAATCCGCTAAGTAGGGAATGGCCGTCAAGTGGTCCACGGGAATGTCGAAGTAACCCTGAATCTGTCCGGCGTGCAGGTCCATACAGACCACGCGGTTGGCGCCGCTGGTGGCGATCAGATTGGCGACGAGCTTCGCCGTAATGGGTTCGCGGGCGCGCACCTTTCGGTCTTGGCGGGCGTAGCCGTAATAGGGCACCACGGCATTGATCCGGCCGGCGCTGGCGCGCTTTAGTGCGTCGATCAGGATCAAAAGTTCCATCAAGTGGTCGTTTACCGACGCCGAGGTGGGCTGAATGACGAATACGTCCTTGCCGCGTACGGATTCTTTAATGTCGATGGAAATTTCTCCGTCGCTGAATTGGTTGACATTGCAGTCGCCCAAGGGAATCTTGAGGAGCTTGCAGATTTTGTCCACCAATTCCGGATTGGAGTTTCCGGAAAAAATTACGATATCTCCGTGATTGTGCATATTATTTATCCTTTCTTTCGGCCCAGCCGGGAATGTTTCTCTGTCTGTCTCGGGCAACCGCCAGGGCGTTGTCCGCCACTTCTTCCGTAATCGTACTGCCCGCTGCGACATAGGCGCCCTTGCCGACTTCTACCGGCGCCACCAAATTCGAGTTCGAGCCGATAAAGGCATGGTCGCCCACGACGGTCTTGAATTTTTCCTTGCCGTTGTAGTTGGCGAAGATCACCCCGCAGCCGATGTTGACCCCTTCTCCCACTTCGCCGTCGCCGATATAGGCGAGGTGGCCCGCTTTGGTGCCGGCGCCGATGTGGGATTTTTTGACCTCGACAAAATTGCCGATGTGCACGTCTTCTTCCAATACGCTATTCGGACGCAGATGGGCAAAAGGCCCGATGGTCACGCGCGCCGCAACTTGGGAGGATTCGATGACGGAATTGTCGATCACCACCTCGTCTCCGATCACGCTGTCCGATACGCGCGAGGCGCCGCGAATTCTGACGCCCTCGCCGATCTTCGTCTTGCCTTCCAAATGGACGCCGGGATCCAAAATGGTATCCGGGGCGATCTCCACGTCGAAGTCCACCATGGTGGATTCCGGATGGAGGAAGGTAACGCCGTTTTTCATATGGTGCTCGTTGATGCGCCGACGCAGAATATTTTCACATTGCGCCAGCTGTACGCGGGAGTTGATCCCCAGCATTTCCTCTTCACAACCGATGGTAAATCCGCCGATGTTCTTGCCCTGTTCGCGGAGCAGGCGAATGACATCGGTCAGATACAGTTCCTGTTGGCTGTTGTCGCTGGTCAGCGCCCCCAAGTTGTCCTTGAGCGCACTGCCCTTAAAGGCGAAGATCCCGGTGTTGACTTCGGTGATCGCCTTTTCCTTGTCGCTTGCGTCCTTTTCCTCTACGATGCCCAGGATATTGGAGTCCTGGCCGCGGATAATTCGGCCGTATCCGAAGGGTTTTTTGACGATGGCGGTAAGCACGCAGGCGTCGAAGCCGTGATAGTCCACATACTTCATAAAACGCGCGATGGTCTCCTGCTTAAACAGGGGGGTATCCCCCGTGAGGATATAGACCGTATCGTCCTCGTCGAATTCGTCGATGGCGCATTTTACGGCATAGCCCGTGCCGTAAGGGATGCCTTCTCCCACCTTTTGTTCTATAAATTTCAGTGGCTTGTCCTGAAAATAGGAAATCACTTCTTCTTTTTTGTGGCCGACGATGACAACGTTTTTGTCCATCGCATTCGAAATGCAGTTGTCGACCACATAACTCAAAATGGCCTTGCCCGCCACTTTGTGCAGCACTTTGGGCACTTGCGACTTCATGCGCGTGCCTTCACCCGCTGCTAATATAATTGATACATTCACGCTTCCACCTCATTCGTATGTTTCTCACCCTATTATAACGAACCTTCCCGTTTCCCTCAACAACGGAAGGGCACAAAAAGGACCCGCCGCAAATGCAGCGGGTCCTTCTTTTCATTCAATACAGCTATCGCCAATCCACATCGTCCAAAATGCCCCGAAGCGCGGCGATCAAAATCCCGTAGTTGGTGACCGGTACGCCTGCGCGTACGGCGGCCTCGATCCGCGCCTGCACCACGGGCCGCTGAAACATACAGCTGCCGCACATGACGATCAGATCATAGGACGCCACGTCTTCGGGAAAATCGATGCCGCGGGAAAAATCGATGCAAAGCCTCTCGCCGATCTTTTTTCGAAGAAGCCGCGGAATCTTCACCCGTCCGATGTCCTCTTCCTTGGGCGCGTGGGTGCAGGCTTCGGAGATCAAAATGCGGCTCGATTCGGTAAGGGAATCGAGCGTCCGCGCCCCCACCACCATGCGCTCTATATCGCCCTTTGCCCGGGCGAAGAGGATCGAAAAGGAGGTGATCTTCGTGCCTTCGGGCTTTTTCGCGAACACCTCGGCGAAAACCTGGGAGTCGGTGACAATCCAATCCGGGGGATCCGCCATGCGTTCTATCGCCGCCTCCATAGTTTCAGGGGTGGCGACGGTGGCGGTGAGCTGTGTGTCGAGGATCTCTCGCAGGGTCTGTACCTGCGGCAAGATCAGCCGCCCTCGGGGCGCGGATTCGTCCTGGGGCATAATCAGGAGCAGATGATCGCCGGGCGATGCAATGCCCTCCAAAAGGCGCGGTGCGCGCTCCTTTTCTTTGAAGAGATTTCGAATGCGCTGAAGAATCGTATCGCGCGCTTCGAACGGCCAACTGAGGGCCAGCACGGGGATCTTCTTTTCCAAAAGCGCCGCGCGGATCTCCGGGGCGCCCTCTCCCAAAACAATGGCGGCATCGATCTCGTCGAGCACCTTGACGGTGCGCCGCATGCGCTCATTTCCCAGCGCGGTCGCATCGGAAAAGCCCGCCGTATCGATCAGCGTCACCGGCCCCAAACCGTCGATCTCCATATTCTTATACACCGGATCGGTGGTCGTCCCGGGCAGATCCGATACCATAGAGGTCTTTTGTCCCGTCAGCAGATTCATCAGCGTGCTTTTGCCGCTGTTGGTCGCTCCGAAAATCCCGATATGCAGGCGCAGTCCCTTTTGTGTCTCCATATCAGAACCGAAAATCCCTTTCGCCGGCGCGGATCTTGGCGACATTTTCTCGCGCCTTTTCTCGCAGATCCGCGCGCTCCACGTCGTCTAAAAACTCTTCGATGCGCCGCTCGCCCAGCGCACGGGTCGATGCCGTCGCATAATCCGACAGGTACTCCTCCAGCGTCATAATCGCATTGGGCTGGCAGAATTGCGCGATCTGAAAGTTCTTTACCTCTTCCATAAAGGTCTCGCCGGTGCGCCCCGCGCGGTAGCAGGCGGTACAAAAGCTCGGCAAATACCCTAGCTCCAATAGCCATGCGATCACCTCGTCCAGAGGCCGGGCATCGTCGGTGTCAAACTGGGCGGAGTTTTCTTCTTCGCGCCCCTCGTCGTAACCTCCGACGGAGGTCTTGGAGCCGCCGCTGATCTGCGATACCCCGAGTTCCAGGGCCTTTTTGCGCATCTCCATGCTCTCGCGGGTGGAGATAATCATCCCCGTATAGGGAACTGCCACGCGGATCAAGGCGATAATGTCCTCGAAAATGGCATCGGGCACGCCGTTTTCAAAGGCATCGGGGTCGATGTCGTCCGCCGGGCGGATTCGAGGCACCGAAATCGTATGGGGCCCGACGCCCTTATAGGCTTCCAAATGCTCCGCGTGCATCAACTGGCCGATAAAGTCGTATTTGTAGCTGTTGAGGCCGTACAATACCCCCAAACCCACATCGTCGATGCCGCCGTCCATGGCGCGGTCCATCGCTTCGGTGTGGTAGGCCCAATTCGCCTTCGGTCCCTTCGGGTGGAGCTTTTCATAATTTTCTTTGTGGTAGGTTTCCTGAAACAGAATATAGGTGCCGATTTCGGCTTCTTTGAGTTTTCGATAATTTTCGACCGTGGTCGCCGCGATATTGACATTCACCCGGCGAATGGCGCCGTTTTTGTGCTTGATCCCGTAGATCGTGCGGATGCTCTCCAACACGTATTCGATGGGATTGTTCACCGGGTCCTCGCCCAATTCCAGTGCGAGGCGCTTATGTCCCATATCCTGGAGCGCTACGACCTCTCGTTCGATCTCCTCTTGCGAAAGCTTTACCCGGTCGATATGTGCGTTTTCCTTGTGGTACGGGCAGTATACGCAGCCGTTTACGCAATAGTTGGATAAGTACAGCGGCGCAAAGAGCACAATTCGGTTGCCGTAGTATTTCTTTTTAATCGCCCGGGCGAGTTCCCGAAACGATTCCCGCACATCGGAAAGTTCCGAGACTAAAAGTACCGCCGCCTCGCGGTGGTCCAACCCTTCCATCTTCTTGCCCTTCTCCAGGATTTCTTCCTGAAGCGCCCGGTCCTTTGCGTGGGCCTCGGCATAGGCTAAGGTATCGAGTATCTCTTCGTTATTGATAAAGTCTTCCGCCTTCGGCGACATCTTGTTATACATTCTCATCCCTCCACTTTATAATCTCCCCGGCCCATATCGATCGTATAGCCCAGGGCTGCGATTTGATCCTTCAATGTTTCCAAATTCTCCGCCGCTTCTAATGCAAAGGACGCCTTCTTGTCGTAGATCGCATAGCGCCTGCGGTTTTCCCGCGGACTCAGATTCGGCATAAAAACATTCGCGCCCGCCCGGATGCCCCGATTGCGCCCGTCTTTTGCCAAGGTCTGCATCGCCGTCGTAGACGGGATATTTGCCTTGGGAAAGAGCATCCGCAAAATCGCGATACAATACGCCGCGAGATCCACGCTGCCGCAGGAAAAGTCCCTAAACGGCGTGGCGTGGTGGCGGACATAGGGACCGATCCCCACCATGGCGGGCTCGAGTTCTTGTAAGAACATAAAGTCCTCGATCAGATTCTCGATCCTCTGATAGGGGCTTCCCACCATAAATCCGCTCCCCACTTGGTATCCTAATGCCTTGAGATCCCACAGGCATCGCTTTCTCTTCTCCGGATCCATCTCCGGCGGATGCAATTTGCCGTAGTGATCGGCATCGGCGGTCTCGTGGCGGAGCAAAAAACGGTCCGTCCCTGCCCGCTTCAGCCGCGCATAGGATTCGCGGCTCCGCTCGCCCACCGACAAAGTGACGGCGGCGTCGGGACAGATCGCCTTGATCCGTGCAATGCGATCGGCAAGAATCTCGTCGGTAAAATAGGGATCCTCGCCCCCTTGGAGCACAAAGGTGCGAAAGCCCATCGCCGCGCCGGCACGGACCGCATCTTCCATCGCCCCGACATCGAGGCGAAATCGCTCCAAACCGGCATTTTCCCTGCGGATGCCGCAGTAGAAACAATTGTTTTTACAATAATTGGTAAATTCGATCAAACCTCGCACGTAGATTTTTCCGTGGAAGTGCTTCCGACTGATTGCCTCCGCCTTCTGAAACACTCGTTTCTCCAGCTGTTCGCGGTTCTCTAAGAGATAGCGCAGCTCCCGTCGGTCGAAGCCCGCGCCGCTTCCCGCTTTTTCTAAAATTCCTTCGATCATCGCACACCTGCCAACGTCGTCTTTACGGTGACATCGCCGAGCATCCCGAGCTTCCCGGAAAGCGCATTGATCTTGTCCTGCTCCCCGTCGACCGCGACGCTGATCAAAGACAGCGCCCGCTTGGGATAGGGGATGCCGAGCCTGCCCACGATAATGTGGCGGTACTCGTGCAAGAGCCCGTTAATGCGCTCCACACAGTCCGAGGAACCGGATTCGACGATAATGGCGATGATGCCCAACTTTTCATCCATATTCCTAAACCTCCTCCCTCGGCTTCAAGGACGAACCTCGAAAACAAAGGTACATTGATAGTTCGCTAACTAGTCTGATTTTAACACAGATTTTATCTTCCCACTTACATATAAGAAAGAAATACAGAATTTCTCGCTCGGCGATGGCATAGAAAGGGCTGTTTTCGTATGCAGGCATCAAAAAAGAGCCCTCTCGGGCTCTCTCGTTCTCAATCGATCAAAATACCATCTTGTTGACGCCGCTCTTTTCGTCAAACACGCGCTCCACGGTGCCGCCGACGGTGTGGATAAAGAGTTCCGCGGTGACGGAGATAACGCCCTCGTGGAAGTGGCCGCCGAAAACATTGCCCTCTACATCTCCCAGATTGATATGGCTGTGGAGATAGGCCTCGCCGTCTTTTCTCGTCAAATTGCCCATAAACATGGTGATTTCCATGGGCTTTTTCAGATGCATTTCGGTATATTCTTTGGCGTTTAGGTCCATGATGCCGAACTTTACGTCGTCTGTGGCGCCGAGGCCCACGACCGATGCCGCCTGAATGTTTTCTTTCTCTGCCAATACCAAGAGGCTCTCTGCGATTTTATCGCCCGGATCCAGGCGCAGGACGATATCGTCTCCATACACTTTGTATTCCATGGTGTCTCCTTTACATATTTGCGTCGATGCTTTGATAAATATCCACCAGCCGCTTTCCGATGCTCTCGAAAGAACGGGACTGGGCAACTTTATACCCGTTTTCTCGCAAATCCTGCATCTCACCGGACAAAATCTTTTTTGCCTTCTCGGCGAATTCGTCGTGGGAGCGCGCCATATGTACGTCGCGGCCCTGGGTGAGCCAGCCTTTGTAGACGGGGATGTTTCTGAGGAGCACGGGGATTTTCGAAGCCAATGCCTCGAGGACGACGATGCCTTCGGTCTCTTCGTAGGAAGGGAATAAGAACAGATCCGCGCCGAAGTACGCATCGCGCAGCGCCTCGCGGGATACGTAGCCCGGAAAGCGAAGGTTCGAGGGCGCCTGTTCGATGGCACGGGCGACCTTGGCGGGGATCAGGCTCGGGCTGGTCTTTCCGAACCAGATAAAGCGGTATTCGGGCATGGACTTTGCCAATTCGATAAAATCCAAAATCCCCTTTCGCTCGATCCACAGGCCCACCGACATAATAACCTTATCCTCGGGCCCATAGCCGTAGAGTTTTCGGAACCGGTTGCGCTCATCGCCCTTGGCGGTATAAAAATCGAGATCGATGCCGTTGCTGAGTACGTAAATATCCTTATCGACCCCGTCTTCTTCTAAGAGCCGCTTGGAGTAGGCGGAAGGGGTGACGACCACATCTCCCTGTTCGTATAAGTACCGGATCCATTTTCCGAAATAGGGGGCGATTTGATTGGATCCCTTAAAGGAATTGCGGAAATCTTCTTCGGTGGAATGGGCGTGGAGGACCACTTTCTTTCCGGCTTTTCTCGCCCGATGTGCCATAAAGGGCGTACCGGGAAAAATCGTGTTGATATGCACCACGTCCGCGTCCTTGTAATTGTCTACCACCCGAGCGCCCGCCAGGGTAAGGCACCACTTTTGGTGAATACCCGCCCGGCCGATGCCGCTGGTTGCGATCCACTTTTGAAACTGCGAGTAAATATAGACTTTCATAGTATGATCTTTCCCGCCACCTTTGTTGCCACATTGATGAGATAAACCATGCCCATGGTGTAGGACCAGATGGCAAAGGGTTTACCCAACAGAATTATCGTCGTAAACCGTTCGAAGCGAATGCGACTTAAGCCCGCCACATAGCAGAGGATGTCGTCGGGCGCAAACGGAAAGAAGATGAGAAAGGCGAGGACCTTCTCGAATCGCGAGGTATCGTCGAGATAGTGCAAATACTTTTCGAAGGTCTTTCCCCCCGCCATCTGTCTGGCGAACGCCGAACCGTAGCGCCGGGAGAGGTAAAACGCCGCGATGGAGCCTAGGCAGATGCCGATGTAATTGTATAAGAATCCCTTTAGCGAGCCGAAGAAGACCACGCCGAAGACGCAGCCCACCGCCCCGGGCAGGATGGGGATGACGACCTGTATCGCCTGAATCGCGATAAAGACCAATGGGGCGAATGCACCCGATGCCTCGAGCGCCGCGCGGATCTTGTTTTCGTCGGTCAAAAGGCCCGCTCTCCACATCCACAACAAAAACAGACCCGTCGCCACCCAGCTCGCTATATTGATCGATTTTTTTACATGGGGATTTCGAATCCAATTCTTTATCATGAAAACCTCGTTTCGACGCCACGATCCTATGTTCCCTTCTATTTTACCTGAAATACCGCTCCCGTCGTGTACAATCCGGGTAAAATTCCAAACATGGCGGCGTCATAATCTCTAAGATTCGGCAAAACGAAGCGATTCTCTTTTTCCCGCCTATTGCAAGGCCGTCGTGATCGGCCGATGCTACCGGGTATCGCGCTGTTTTCGGCTTTCAAGGGCCAATCTTCTTGCATATGCTTTCTATCTGCGATAGTATGAAAAATATCTATGAAAGGAAGTGTATCTTATGTCCCAACATACCATCGGCGTACTGGGCGGCCTCGGCCCGCTGGTGACCGCGCAGTTTCAGACGATCGTCCTCTCGCTTACCGATGCCCACTGCGACCAGGACTATCCCGATATGGTGATTACCTCTACCGCTTCGACCCCCGATCGCACCGCATACATACTGGGCGAAAGCGAGGAAAGTCCCCTGCCATATCTTTTGCGCGATGTAAAAATTCTGGAAAAGGCCGGGGCGGATGCCATCGTATTGCTTTGTAACAGCGCCCACTGCTTTTACGATGCGCTCGCCGCTTCCGTATCGGTGCCCATTGTCAATTTGATCGAGACCGCCGCCGATGCCGTGGCAGAACGCGCCGCCGAAACCATAGGCATTATGGCCACCACGGGCAATCTCCGCTCGGGTCTGTATCAAGATGCCCTGTCGCGTCGAGGGATCGCGTATGTCCTCCCCGATCAAACAATGCAGCAAAAGGTGATGGAGATCATCTATACCGACTTAAAGGCGACGGGCAAGTGTCGCCCCGATTCAGTCGCCGAGGTGGTTTCCTACTTTCGACAAAAAGACGCCGACAGCATTCTATTGGGCTGTACGGAGCTTTCTATCTTATATCGTGCGGGCATCGTCGATCCCCGCTTCTGCGTCGATTCGCTTACGACCCTCGCCGAAAAGAGCATCGATCTTTCGGGCAAGTCCAAAAGGCCCGATCCCCTAACCGTAGATACGGTAGTATTTAACGGTAGAGAGGCGGCGGCGCCAGTATTGAAGTAGCCTCGCCGGCGAGCGATCGTTCTCATACCACTGGGTAAATGCATAGCCGTCCTTTAACAATTCTTTTGCATACGCCCGGTCTCCGGGAGAGGCGTATTTTTTTAATACATAGGGATCGACATAGAGCCACAGCCCTCGCGCTGTATGGCGGTGACAACCTTCTAAGCCGCCGTCGAGCACATCGTTTAAGAGATAGCTGATATAATTGAGCCCGCCGGCTTCCATATAAAAGCTGGAACGACCCGGTCGCAGGTTCATTTCGAAAACCTTAAATCTCCCATCGCGGGGGTCTCGCTTTAAATCGAAATTGCCGTAGCCTTTATAGCCGATCGCCTCCAAAAACTTTTGATACCGGTCGTAGACTTCCGGATTGTCTTCGGTAACGAGGGCATTGTAGTTGCCGATATTTAAGGGCAGCACCTCGTCTAAGAGGCATTTGCCGTAGCACATCATGCGCACGCGTCCCTCGCCGTCGGAATAGGTGTTGAGCACTGCCATTTCACTTTGATCCCCCGGGATAAAGTCCTGGAGGATCATGGCTCCCTTATAACCGGCGCCGTAGATCTGTGCCATCACCGTCCGCGCCGCCTGCGGCGTATGTATGGTGTAGGCCTTTTTTTTATGGGGAAAATCGATCATGGCATACCCAATGCTGTCATTGGGCTTTACTGCAATGGGATACTCCAAGCCCTCAAAATCAAAATCCGCGTATTCCGCATCCAATACATGGGTATCGGGATATTCGAGCCCGTAGGTTTCACACATATGGTAAAAGTCGATTTTATCTTCCAGTTTTCGGCGCAGCGCCTCCTCTACGATGCGAAAGCGATAGGCGCCTTGTAAGACTTCGGCATTGCGGCTCATCAGCTCCGCATAGAGATCCGAACAGGGCACGAGCACTTTCTCCTTGTCGGGATGCGCCGCGGCGAAGTCGAGGAGCGTGCGGGTAAATACCTCGTCGCGATAAAAACCCTCGACGATATGCGGCGTTACAATGCGGCTGTTTGCCGTCTCGACGAGCGCCTTGTAGCCGAAGGCATGAGAGGTCTTTTCGTAATGAGAATGACAGCTGCGGGCGATGCCGTATGCGTTGATGTCTGTGCCCAGTATGACGAGCATAACATTTTCCAATCGATTGCGATTCATCTTTCCTCCGTACTTTTTATATGTATTTGACGGCTGCCGATCGTTTTGAATCGACAATTATTCCTATTCTAGGATATCGCAAAGGAGAGCAAAAAAAAAGATGCGCAGACGCATTTGTCTGCACATCAACCATTTATTTGTTTCGCTTGTAGGGCAACCCGTTTGCCGACGGTCCACGTGCCTCGCCTACGAAGGCGATCATGGCGACCATGGTGATGACATACGGGAGCATATTCAAGAGGTCCGGCGCCACCGAAAGGGAGGTCGAACCCAGATAGACCACCAGGCCTTCCGCCGCCCCGAAAAGGAGGCACGCGAGCAGCGTGGTGTGAGGCTTCCAGCCGCCGAAAATGACCGCCGCAAGGGCGATAAAGCCTTGGCCCGAAATGAGGGTCTCGCGGAAGTTCGCCACCACGGCGAGACTCAGGCTCGCACCGCCCAGGCCCGCCAAAAATCCCGAGGTCAATACGCCGATGTATTTCATCTTATACACATCGACACCCAGGGTCTCGGCGGCGTGCGGGTGTTCGCCCACCGCCCGAAGGCGCAGTCCCAATTTGGTCTTGTAGAGGACGAAGTAAACCACGGCGACCAAGGCGATGGCGATATATACGGTGATATATTGGTTAAAGATAATATTGCCCACGGTGCCGCCCTTAAAGACGCCGGAAAATACCCGGGGCATCTTGTTGCCGAGGGGGATGGGTTGAGTCATCGCCGCCCCGTCGAAAAACAGGCGGGCGAGGAAAATCGAAAGGCCCGGCCCCAGCAAGTTGATGGCGGTACCGCTCACCACGTGGTCGGCGCCGAAGTGGATCGTCGCCACGCCGTGTAGGAGCGCAATGGCCATGCCCCCCAATCCGCCGGCGATAAAGGCGAGCCAGGGGTTTCCCAGATAAAATCCGACCGTTGCGCCCACCAGGGCGCCGATGGTCATCATGCCTTCGAGTCCGATATTGACGACGCCGGTGTTTTCGCTGACGATGCCGCCCATGGCCGCATAAATCAAGGGAGCGGCGTAGAGCAAGGTGATGCCCAGCACCCCGGCGATGCTTAACAGTATTGTGTTATTCAATGGTTTCCCCTCCCCCTTGTTTCTTCGCGGCAAATTTGTTGCGGATCCAGTCCATAAAGCGCGGCATGGCGATAAACAACACGATAATGCCGATGACGATATTGATAATCTCCGAAGGCGTCTTCATGGCGGAATTTAGCTTCCCGCCGCCGTAACTGAGGGCGGCAAAGAGAATGCCCGCAGGAATACAGGCGATGGGATGATTGGCGGCGATCAAACTGACCGCGATGCCGTTAAATCCGTAGCCCTGTTGTGCCGCCAACAGGCCGATATTACCCTGTACGCCGAGCACCTGCACGGCGCCGGCGAGCCCGGCGATGGCGCCGGAAACGGCCATGGAAATCATGACGTTCTTAGAGATATTGATGCCGCCATATTCCGCGGCAAATTTATTGTAGCCCACCGCCTTCAATTCGTAGCCCAAGCTGGTTTTCTTTAAAATAAACCACACTGCAATGGCGACGACGATGGCAAGCAAAATACCCCAGTGAACCGGCGGGTTCAAGATGTCCTTGAGGATTTCGTGTTCGCGCAAAAAGGCGCGCCCGGCGCCGGAGCGCTTCCACTCGCCCAAAATGCGAATCCCCGCCGACGGGTGAATGTCGAAGGAATAGTTGCTGTCGGGCTTTCTGAGAAATGCCTTGGTGAGCATATAGTTGCTCAGGTAGAAGGCGATCCAGTTCAACATAATCGAGGAGATGACCTCGTTGACGCCCCGCTTTGCCTTGCAGATGCCGACAATCGCGCCCCAAAGCGCGCCGAAGGCGACCCCTGCGAGTATGGCGACGACGGCGTGGATCACCGGCGGCATCTCGACCGCCGCGCCCACCATAATGGCGCCCAAACTCCCGACGATAAACTGTCCTTCCGCCCCGATATTAAAGATGCCGGTGCGAAAGGCGAAGGCGACGGCGATCCCCGTAAGGATGATCGGCACCGCCTCGACGATGGTCCAAGACAGATACTTGGGACGGCCGAAGGCGCCCAAAATCATGACCTTATACGCTTCTATGGGGTTTACGTCCACGGCAAGCAAGATAATCGCTCCCACCAAAAGGCCCAGGGCGACGGACATCAGCGTGTAGTAGAGCATACGCTTATTCATGGTCTTTACCTCCCGCCATATAGTAGCCCAATTCCTTTTCGTCGGCCTCCCCGTCTCGGAAGATCTTGGTGATCTGTCCCTCATATAAAATTCCGATGCGATCGGAAAGACTCATGACTTCCTCCAATTCGAAGCTCACCAACAGCACCGCCTTGCCGCGGTCCCGTTGTTCCACCAGGAATTTGTGAATGTATTCGATTGCGCCCACGTCGAGACCCCGCGTCGGCTGCGCTGCGATCAGGATTTCGGGATCGTCGTCGATCTCGCGCGCCAAGATGACCTTTTGCTGATTCCCGCCGGAAAGTTCTCCCGCCAGATAATCGCTGCGCCGCGGCCGAATGTCGTACGATTCCATCAGCCCTTGTGCATGGGTACGGATGGCTTCATCCTGCAAGATGCCGCCCTTGGCATAGGGCATCTCGTGGAAGCGGTGAAGGATCATATTTTCCGCCACGCTAAATTCCTACACCAGGCCCCGCTTGTTTCTGTCTTCGGGAATGTTGTTCATGCCCGCATCGCGGATCTCCTTGGGTGACTTTTGCGTCATATCCTTGCCGCCGATGAAAATCTTTCCGCCCTCAATGGGTCGTAAACCCGTAAGCGCCTCCAACAACTCCGATTGGCCGTTGCCGTCGACGCCCGCGATGCCGAAGATCTCGCCCTTTCGGACTTCGAGATTCAAGCCGCGGAGTTTTTCCACGCCGCGAAAATCCTTGACGCGAAGGCCTTCCACCTTGAGGAACTCCTCGCCCAACTGCATGGGCTTTTTATAGACCGAAAAGGCGATCTCGCGGCCGACCATCTTTTCTGCCAGTGCTTCTTCGGAGGTCGACGCCACATCCACCGTGTCGATCCACTTGCCCCGACGAATGATCGTGCAACGCTCCGCCAACGCTTTGATCTCGCCCAATTTGTGGGTGATGATGATAATGCTTTTTCCTTCTTCGGCGAGGGAGCGCAGGATTTTAATCAGCTCCTCGATCTCCTGGGGCGTAAGTACCGCCGTGGGTTCGTCGAAGATCAATATGTCCGCATCGCGATAAAGCGCTTTTAGGATCTCGACCCGCTGCTGCATACCCACCGAAATGTTTTCGATGCGATCGTCCGGGTCGATCTTGAGGCCGTAGCGATCGGAAAGCTCCATCACGCGTCTACGCGCTTCTTCTTTGTCCAGCACGACGCCTTTTGTGGGTTCTTCTCCCAAAATAATATTTTCTACCACGGTAAAGGGCTCGAACAGCATAAAGTGCTGGTGCACCATCCCCAAACCCGCCTCGATGGCGTCCTTGGGACCGCGAAAATCCACGGACTTTCCGTGGATCCGAATCGCGCCTTCCGTGGGCGCATATAAACCGTAGAGTACGTTCATCAGCGTACTCTTGCCCGCGCCGTTTTCACCTAAGAGTGCGTGGATCTCCCCTTTTTCGACGACGAGATCGATCGTGTCGTTCGCCACGAAGTCACCGAATTTCTTGGTGATTCCACGCATCTCCACGGCGGGCGCATTTTGTCTTTCAACCATCGTTATCCCCCTTAATATACTCGTTTTATTATACACTATCCCCCCGCTTTTCTAAAGGCGCAAACAAAAAGGAGAGGCATTTCGCCTCTCCCGCGAGATCAAATTTATTTTGCTTCAAATGTTTCGTATTCTTCCTTGGAGCTCGGCACCTTGATTTCGCCGGATACGATCTTTTCCTTTAAGGCGTCGATCTTGGCGAGGATTTCCGGTTTTACATTCTTGTCGCTGGTGGGTGCGATGTCGACCGTATCGCCGTCCTTCAAGCCGAAGCTGAGGTTTTCGCCGCCGGGGAAGTCTTCGCCCTTGGAAAGGCCTTCGAGCACCTTATAGACGGCGCTGTCTGCGCGCTTCATAGCGGAGGTGAGTACATTGTCCGGTGCGATGTCGTTTTGGTCGCGGTCTACGCCGATGGCCCATTTGTCTTGGTCCTTGGCGGCTTCGATTACGCCGTCGCCCGCACCGCCGGAAGCGTGGAATACCACGTCGGCGCCCTGTTGATACATATTGGTCGCGATGCTCTTGCCTTTGGCCGCATCGGAGAAGTTGCCGACGTATTGGCTGACGAACTGGATCTCTTGGCCCTTTTCCTTGGCCGCTTGGTCCACGCCCGCTTTGTAGCCGTATTCAAAGGTTTGAATCAACGTGGATTCTTGTCCGCCAACAAAGCCGACTTTGTTGGTTTCGCTGGTAAGCCCCGCGATATAGCCGACGAGGAAGGAAGGTTCTTCCGCCTTAAATTCGAGACCGGTCAGGTTGTCCGGACCGTCTTCGTAAGTATAGTCGACGATGACAAAGTTAACGTCGGGGTTATTTTCCGCCGCTTCCAACATCGCATCGCCCAAGTTGAAGCCAGCCGCTACGATGACTTCGTTGCCGGCATCCAACAGGGTTTCGATATTGGGTGCGTAGTCGCCCGCCTCCTTGGATTCTTGGTAGGATACGTCGAATCCGAAGTCGGCGTTTGCCTTTTGCAAGCCTTCCCATACGCCTTGGTTAAAGGATTGGTCGTTGATGCCGCCTTCGTCGGTGACAAAGCCGATCTTCATACCCTTTACGTCGCCGTCGGTCTTGCCTTCGGCTTCCGTCTTATTTGCATTCGTACCTTCATTGCCGTTATCGGCCGCTTTCTCTGCGCCGCCGCATGCCGCCAGTACAAATGTAAAGAGCATGATCATGGCCAGAAACAGCGATTTTTTCTTCATTTGGTTCCCCCTTTATTTGATCTGCATTTATTATAATATGGAATAGATAAAAATACAATTCGGTAAGGTTTTCCGGGTGTTTTTCTATACCCCCTTCGGGCCCTGTGATTTCAGAAGTAAATCCCCCTGGGCACCACAAAGACAAAGACCGAAAGGCAGAAGGCGAGGAGGAAAAATCCCAATCCCTGCCGCAGATCCAGCCCCGAAAGCCTGAGTTCCCGCCGCGTCATCAGCTTAAAGAGCAAATAGCCGATGCCCGCCGCAAGCGGAAGGAGCAAAAAGGCGCCGAGATTTCCTGGTGCTTTTCCCATCGCCCGGGGAAGCGCAAATACAAATGCGAGCATCGAAAACGGAATCACAGGATACAGCTTTTTGCGGTCGAGAAAAATCACCGCGCCGACGGCGATGACGGCGACCGCCGCCACGACCTTCGAAGCCGTATTCCAAAAGCGGACGCGGTTCATCGCCGCGGGATAGATCCTCTCCAAGCTGTTGATATAGATGCCCGAACGGGTCTTGGAACCGGTGACGGGCTTGACGTCCTTGTCGTCGTCCTTTGCGACATCGGAAAAGTCGTCGACCTTGCCGTTGGTGATAAATACGCCTACGGTCGCCACCGGTCTTTTCGAAGAGAGCGACAGTGTCCCCGGCAGATTCGACACGCTGAAGGCATAATCCCCTACCTTTTCATCCAGGGGAATGCGCATTTCGGCGTCCGGTTGGAGCGTAAAGTCCTCCTTTGCGACCAGATCGCGAATGTTTAAAGACTCATAGACCGCACCACTCACCTTGTCGTAGTCGCCCTTGAGCCGCACCTTGCTGTGCGACGGTTCCACGCCCTCCGGCAGGTACACATTGTCAGAAAGCGCGCCCAATACGCGCAGACTGGAAGCGTCGCCCCGATAGCGAAAACGCACGTCATAGCGATAGCGGCCGTCTCGTCCCCCTTCCGGTCTGCGGGTGATCTTCAAATGATCCACCCGGGCGGGATTGTCGAAAATCAATCCGTGGAAGGGTAAGTCTTTCGTCTCTTTGACGGGAAACAAAGCGGCTTCCGATATGAAGGGCGTTAGAGTCAGTAGAAAACATAGTACTAAAAAAACAACAAAAATAATTCCGTTTTTTATCTGTTTCTGCATGATCATCCCCCTAATTTCTACACGATTTTAATTTATCATACCATAAAGTCTACGCCGTGGGATGGAAAATTGGTGAAACCTTTTCATAGAAGCCGCCCCTGTGCTATACTGATTTCGGAGGTAACTATGGAAATCGAAAAAACAAAACTCTTACAGATCTTAAAAAAACTGGATTATATCGGGATGTTCGCCCTGGGCATTATGGCCGTCGCACATCCCTTC
Organism: Aedoeadaptatus ivorii; assembly: GCF_030815095.1. Lineage (NCBI taxonomy): Bacteria > Bacillati > Bacillota > Tissierellia > Tissierellales > Peptoniphilaceae > Aedoeadaptatus > Aedoeadaptatus ivorii. Next base: position 48,459 of record NZ_JAUSWF010000010.1, on the reverse strand, counting down.
CTTCCCCTGTACGATGCATCCGGCAATTTCGTCGAATCCGCCGCCTTGGCGCGCATTGCGGTGATTATGGTCGTACTCGCCGTCGGCATTCCCTTTTTTAAGAAAGAGATCAACGCCATCGACGCCGGCAAAAAGCCCTTTAACATACATAAAAAGCACCCCACCGTCGTCTTGCCCAAGGTAAACAAAATCATCGCCATCGCCTTTGCGGTCTGCCCCTTTTTGTTTATCCCCCTGGCGATCTGGCGATACAAGGACGAAGGATTACAGTGGCAATTTTTTTACAGTCTATTTTACGTCTTCGTCTATCTCGCCATCGGCACGCGTCTGCAACTGAAGATCGCCCTGCAAGCGCCGGACAAATAAAAAATTCCCGAACCATCAAGTTCGGGAATTTTTTATGCTTTCTTTTCGGTAAAGGGATAGACCGCAGATATGGCTTCGTCGACGGGCGCCTTTTCTTCGACCATTTTCTTGAATTTCATCATATTTTTGGTCTCGCCGTAGAGGATGACGCCGGTGATCATGCCGTCTTTGGCGTAGAGGCGATGGTGAATGTCACCGTCGTCGTAGAAATAGACATCGCCCTCGCCGACCTCGCCGGCGCTGAAGATCTGAATGTCCCCCATATCCAACCGGGTAAAGAGCATGGGATTGTCGTAGCGAAGCGCGCCGCCCGCCATATTGGCGCCGGCGACTCTCCCCATAGACATCGAGGCGGGCCAGATTCCCATCACTTTGCCGTCTACCTGTGCCACATCCCCCGCGGCATACACGCCGTCGATATTGGTCTTTAAGCTATGGTCGACGACGACGCCACGGTCGATTGCGAGGCCCGTGCCTTCGAACAATTGGATATTGGGCTTAACCCCGGTGGAAAGGAGCACGAAGTCCAGATCGAGCACGCTGCCGTCCTCGAATTCGATGCCTTCCAGATGGTCGTCGCCTAAAAACCGAGAGGTGTTTTTGTCGGTATAGACCATATACCCCTGGTCCTTCAGCTCTTCGTTGAGCATTAGGCCCAGTTCGCGGTCCAGCTGCCGGCTCAATACGTAATCGGAGTGGTGGATAATCGCCACTTCTTTGCCCAATTCCTTCAGGCTGCGCGCCGCTTCGAGGCCCAACAGGCCGCCGCCGATGACCCCGACGCGCTGTTTGCCTTTTAAATATTTCTGAATGCCCAGCAAGTCGTCGTAACTTCTTAAGGTAAAGACACCGGGGATGTCCTTATTTTCAAACGGGGGCGCACTGGCATGGCTGCCGTTTGCCAAAAGGATTTTGTTGCCGCGAACGGTCTTTCCGCTCTTTAGGGTCAGGATCTTGGATTCGAAGTCGATCTTTTCGACCTTTTCGCCGATGAATTCGTCGATCCCCAACTGTTTCGCCCATCCCTCTTTGTTCAGATCGGGAAAGGTCGGATCCTTCTCGCCCAAGAGTTCGGTCAGCTTGATTCTGTAATACCCGTCTCGGTTCTCATCGCCCAACAACAAGATGGTGCCCGTGTCGTCGTTTTTTCGGATTTCCTTGGCGGCCGTTACACCGGCGATACCGCATCCGACAATTACATACTCATAAGCCACAACTAACATCCTCCTTCAGAATAAATGGTTTTTCGTGATCCTACCGCGCCGTCACTTCCGTCCAGATTCGGTCGTATTCTTCGACAAAGCTGCCCAGATCGCGGTACACTTCCAAGGGAGGGAGGGTATCGGGATCCGGATAGGCGACGGGATCGTTTTTGATCTCGTCTGGAAGCATTTCTATGGCCTCGGGGATCGGCGTTGCATATCCGACGTTGAACTCGGCGTTTTTCGCCGCAATATCCGGTCGGGACATAAAATTAATAAAGCGCATCGCCGCTTCGGGATTCTTTGCATTCTTTGGAACTACAAAAGAATCATACCATATATTCGTACCCTCTTTCGGTATTACATAATTTAAATCTTCATTTTCTTCCATCATCATCAGCGCATCGCCAGAATACATCACCGAAAGAGAGGCATCGCCCTGGCTCATCACATCTCGACCTTCGTCGGCAAGATAGGCATAGACCAAAGGCTTTTGCTCGATCAACGCTTGCCCCGCCGCCTCGAGCTCGTCGATGGAGCGGCTGTTCATGCTATATCCCAGCTTTTTAAGCGCCACGGCGATGGAATCGCGCTGGGAATTATACATAATGATCTGGTTTTTATACTTGGGATCCCACAGGCTGTTCCACGAGTCGATCTGCTCATCTACGTATTTCTCGTTGACGACGATCCCCAGCGTCCCCCAGTAATAGGGCACCGAATACTTGTTGTTCGGGTCGTATTCCATATCCAAAAAGCGCTTGTCGAACTTTTTGATATTTGGGATCAAAGAATAGTCCAGCGGCATCAGCATATCTTCTCGAATCATGCGCTCGATCATATACTCGGAGGGCACGATCACGTCATAGGGTTCGTTGGATTTTTTGATCTTGACGTACAGGTCTTCGTTGGAGGCGAAGGTGTCGTAGATCACCTTGATGCCCGTCTCTTCTTCGAACTGGGCGATGGTATCCATATCCACATACTCGCCCCAGTTGTAGACCGATACGGTCTGTCCCTCGTCCTTTTGATCGGCGCAACCCGTTAGGGCGAGGGCGAATATCAAAATGAGGATCCAAAACTGTTTTTTCATATTACACCTCGAAGTGGATCAGATCGATATCCCGCTTGTTCAAAATCAACAGCAGGATAAAGATCGTCACAAAGAGAATGGTAGAGATGGCGTTCATCGACGGGTTGATCCCCGTCTTCGCCATGGAATACAGCGCAATGGAAAGATTCGAGACCCCTTGTCCGGTGGTAAAAAACGAGATGATAAAATCGTCCACCGAAAGCGTAAAGGCCATCAGTGCGCCGGAGGCGATGCCGGGTTTGATCTGCGGAATCACCACATAGCGGAGCGCCTCGATGGGCTTGGCCCCCAAATCGAAGGCCGCCTCGACGGTGTTTTGATCCAGCTGGTCCAATTTGGGCAGCACCGATAGGATCACATAGGGCGTACAAAAGACGATATGCGAAAGCGTCATGGTTACAAGCCCCCGCTCCAAGGCGAGAAAGCCGAACAAACTCATCAGCGCCACCGCCGTTACGATGTCGGGGTTTAAGACCGGCAGATAGTTCACGTTTAAGACGAGGCTCTGCTGTCTGCGCCTTAAAGCGCGGATCCCGATGGCGGATACGGTACCCAAGACGGTAGAAACCACCGTCGCCACCGCCGCCACGAGGATCGTATTGTAAAAGCTGTTTAAAATAATGGGATCGGAAAAGAGATCCGTGTACCAGTGGGTGGTAAAGCCCGCCCACACCCCGCGGAGTTTGGTGTCGTTAAAACTGAACACAATCAACACCGCAATCGGCAGATACAAAAAGGCGAGCATCAGGCCCAAATACAGTTTTCGAAGTTTATTTCCCATGTTTCACGCCCTTTCCGTCGTCGATCCCGAACTTGCGGGAAAAGAAGAGCATCGTGAACAAAATCAGCATCAGCACCACGGAAATCGTCGAGCCGAAGGCCCAGTTGCCCGTAAAGCGGAACTGCTGTTCGATGATATTGCCCACCAAATAGTACTTATTGCCCCCCAAGAGCGCCGAAATGACAAAGGTCGAAAGCGCCGGGATAAAGCACATCAAAATCCCGCTGTAGATGCCGGAAAGAGAGAGCGGTAGCGTCACCTTGCGAAAGGCGTGCCAGGGAGAAGCCCCCAAGTCCTGCGCCGCCTCCAAGAGCGACTTGTCCATCTTCGTCAGTACGGAATAGATGGGGAGCACCATAAAGGGGATAAAGTTATAGATCATACCCATCAAAATCGCCCCTTCGTTATACATCATTTCGAAGGGCCCGAGACCCAACAGCCCCATCATGCGGTTTAAGACGCCGTTTCTGCCCAATAGGGTAATCCAGGCATAGGTCCGCAAGAGAAAGTTCATCCACATGGGAATCACAAAGAGCAGAATCATCATCGAGGCGTCCTTTTGCTTGAGCCGGGAGATAAAATAGGCGGCGGGATAGCCCAAAAGCAGGCAGACGACGGTCGATACCGCCGCGAGCACGATGGAACGCCACAGAATCCGGAGATAGATGGGCTGCAAAAACCGCGCGTACTGTTCCGTCGAAAAGCGGTATTCACCCATATTCATGGTGCTGATGCCGTTAAAGCTCATATAGACGATCAGCGCGATGGGAAGGAGAATAAACAATACCGCCCAAAAAATATAGGGAATCGAGAATCGCTTCATATCAGGACTCCGCCTTCATCACGTGGAAGTTGTCCGGTTCGATATAGATCCCCACCTCGTCGCCGGGTTCCTTGGAAAGGGTGGACTGCACCATCCATCGCTGGCCTTCCACATCGAGAATCATTTCGTAATGCACGCCCTTAAAAACCGTAGAAAGTACCTTACCCTTCAGCACATCCTCGTCCGTATAAGAGAGCTCCACATCCTCGGGCCGGATGACGATCTGCACCGGCTCCGACGGCAGAAAGCCCGTATCCACACAGGCGAATTCCCGCCCGTAAAAAGAGATCAAGCGGTCTTTTACGAAAATGCCGGGGATAATATTGCTCTCGCCGATAAAGTTCGCGACGAAGGCGTTTTGCGGCTCGTTATAGATGTCGATGGGCGTGCCGATCTGCAGGATCTCTCCGTCCTTCATGACCACCACCCGATCGCTCATGCTCAGTGCCTCTTCCTGGTCGTGGGTGACGTAGATAAAGGTAATGCCCACGCGCTCTTGGATCCTCTTGAGTTCAAACTGCATCTGCTTTCTGAGCTTTAGGTCCAAGGCGCCCAACGGTTCGTCGAGAAGAAGGATCTCGGGGTCGTTGACCAGGGCCCGGGCGATGGCGATACGCTGCTGCTGCCCGCCGGAAAGGGAGTCGATCTTTCGACTTTCGGTGCCGGGCAGATTGACGAGGGCGAGCATTTCCCGCACCCGCGTCTCGATCTCTTTTTGGGGCGTGCCCTTGAGTTTTAAGCCGAAGGCGACATTGTCGAAGACATTCAGATGGGGAAAGAGCGCGTATTTTTGAAACACCGTATTTACCGGCCGCTCGTAGGGCTTCAGGGCGGTCATATCCTTCCCGCGAAACAACAGCGTGCCTTCATCCATGGTTTCAAAGCCGGCGATAATCCGAAGGGTCGTCGTCTTTCCGCAGCCGCTGGGACCCAACAGGGTGACGAACTCGCCATCTGCGATCTCCAGATCGATGCCCTTCAGTACTTCCGTTTCGTCAAAGGTCTTTCGAATGCCCTTGAGCGTAATAATTTTTTCCATGTCCACCTCCTAAAAACTCGGGGGATCCGCAACCCACAAAATGCGCGCTATCCGCTTGCCGCGATTCACAAAATAACAGGCGGCATTGCCCGACGCATAGATCGTATCGCCCTTTTTGACCTCGTGTCGTTCCTCTCCGTAAAAGAAGTAGAGTTTGCCCTCGAGGATATAGGCGAAGCTTTCGCCTTCGAAGGGCGAGAGTACGCGACTTCTCCCTTCGGGCTCAATTTGCCAAAGGGTCGGTTCCATGGCGTTTTTCTGCGCATTGGGGACGATATAGTCGATCGAATAGCCGTCTTCTTCGCTTCTCGCTTCAAAGGCGTCGTCGGGCGTAAAGACGACTTTTTCTTCGCCCTTTTCACGAAAGAACTCCTCCGGCGTGATGCCGAGGGCCTCGCAAATGTCGAGAAAAGTCGCCACCGACGGGCTGGTAAGGTCCCGCTCCACCTGAGAGATAAAGCCCTTTGTCAGCTCGCTGCGCTCCGCCAGTTCTTTCTGCGTCAGATTCTGTTTTAGCCGCAAATTGCGTATTTTCTTTCCGAATTTCATGGATCACCACTAAACTTTAAGGTTAATTTACTAAACAACGGATACCATTATACGAAACCAACCCCCCCCGGGTCAACGGCAATTCGAAGACTTTGCGGGAATTTAACGGAAACAAAAAAAAGAGGACGGCAATGTCCTCTTTATAAAATCGATATAAATTCTCTGACAACGAAGTCGTTTATGCCTGCGCGGCATATGCCTTGGCGATGGCGGCGCCCAGGCGGGTATTGTTGTATACCAGCGCGATATTGGACGCGAGACTGTCCCCTTCGGTGGCTTCCAATACCCGAGACAGCAAAAACGGCGTAATCTGTTTACCGTGGATGCCCGCATCTTCGGCATCGGCGACGGCGGTTTGAATCGCCTCTTCGATCCGATCCGCATCCATAGCATCGGCCTCGGGAATGGGATTGGCCACCAGAATGCCGCCGGAAAGGCCGAGTCCCCACTGGGTGTGCATCAGCGCGGCGATTTCCTCGGCGCTGTCGTAGCGGAAGTCTACCGCATGTCCGCTCTCTCTCGTGTAAAAGGCGGGCATGGCTTCGGTCTGATAGCCGACGACGGGCACGCCCTTGGTTTCTAAATATTCGAGGGTGAGGCCGATGTCGAGGATCGACTTACAGCCGGCGCAGACCACGGCGATGTCGGTGTCCGCGATCTCTTCCAGATCTCGGGAGATGTCCATGGAATCCGCTCCGCCCCTGTGCACGCCGCCGATGCCGCCGGTGACGAGGATCGGAATGCCCGCGAGTTTCGCCGTAAGGATCGAGGTGGCGACAGTGGTGGCGCCGTTTGCCTTTGCAGCGACGATATGGGCATAGTCGCGGGTAGAGCTCTTGACGACATCCTTTGCCGTCGCCATAAACGCCAGCTCTTCTTCACTGAGGCCGACCTTGATGCGCCCGCCGATGATCGCGGTGGTGGCGGGGGTGACCCCTGCCTCGCGCAAAATCTCTTCACAGCGCTTTGCCGTCTCGAGATTTTGGGGATAGGGCATCCCGTGCGAAATAATGGTCGATTCCAGCGCCACGACCGGCTTGTCTTCCTCGAGGGCCCGCGCCACTTCCGGCGCGATGTCCATATATGCCTTCAGATCAAATTGTTTCATAATAAACCTCCTCTTTTTCTCGCTCCCACGCGTCTCGGCGGAAGTCGATCAGTTCGCTTTCGTCACGCATAAGCACCATGCGGGCACAGGCGACGGCGCCCCGCGCGGCCTGCACGATGTCGTCGCCGGCAATCAGACCCGCCGCTAGCCCCGCGCAAAAGGCATCGCCCGCCCCGGTGGCACCCCGTATTTTCATGGGATTGGACGAAAAGTGAAGGGTCTTTTCTTTCGAAAAGAGATACGCCCCCGCCGCCCCCGCGGTAATTACGGCATAGGTAACGCCGCGTTCGACCAATCTGTGGCCGCAGTCGAAAATATCCGCATCCTCTGTCGTTCCGGCGAGGGCCCGCGCCTCCGCTACATTGCACTTGAGGATGTCGATGCGATCCAGCACGTCGCGAAACTTTTTTACCTTGATCGCACTCACCCCGTCGACGACGGCAAAAATCTCCCAGGAAAGGATCGTCTCGATGCTTTCTCGGGGCAGGTTGCCGTCGAGTACCACCGCCCGGGCGCCTTCCGCCTCGCTGCGCCTCTCTAAGATCCGATCGGGCGTAAGATGGCGAAGAACCGCCATGTCGTTTACGGCATAGACCATTTCGCCCTCCTCGTCCAACAAGACGAGATAGGTGCCGGTCCGTTCCCCGGGGGCGATATAGGCGCCTTTTGCGTCCACATTCGGAGGCAGAGAACTTAAGATCATCTCTTTTGCGGCGTCGTCTCCGAGCGCGGTCATCAGCTTGACCTCTACGCCCATGGCGGCCATATTCGAGGCGATATTTCGCCCCACGCCGCCGGGCCCGATCTGTACCCGCCCGGGATTGGAATCGCCTTCGGCGAGGGGCTCGGCGGATCGGCCGCTGATGTCCAGATTGCAGCCGCCGAATACGAACGCATAGGGCGCGCTCACCGCTCTCCTCGATTCTTGAGTCGCTTATAACAGGGCCGGCACAGGGGTTCGTATTTTTCGGTGGCGCCGATCACCACGCGACCCGCCTCTTTGCTGGTGCGGTGCGAAATCCACGCATCGGCGCCGCAGTGGGCGCAGACGGCGTGGTGCTTTTCCACATAATCGCAGACCGCCATCAATTCTTTTACGATCTCAAAGGGGCGCCCCTCGTAGTCCATATCGAGCCCCGCACAGACGATGGTCTTGCCCTCGTCCAGCAACCGGTCGAAGGCGGCGAGAATCTCCGCCGTATCGCCGCCCAAGAACTGGATCTCATCGATCGCCACTACATCCGCCTGGCGATCGTAGACCGCCTCTACCACCCCGTCGATATCCTCTACCACCAATGCCTCGGTGGAGGTGTCGTCGTGACTGGTAATCGCCGATCGAATAAATCGGGTATCCATCGTAGGCTTTAAGACCACGGTCTCATAGCCGGCGATGCGAAATCGCTTAATCTCCTTTTCCAAACTCGAAGTCTTGCCGGAAAACATACTTCCGGTGTGTAGGATCAATCTTCCTCTATACTGATGCATTGTTTCCTCCTCGGGGAAAAATTATACCACACTCCTCGCTTCGAATTTTAATAATCCCATCTCCCTTCTTACGATATAGATTTCCATTTTCCGATTCTGTTATGATCCTGTTATACTGTTATGTTATATTGTTAAGGTAAGAGTATAAATATAAGAGGAGGTCCTATGCTAAACATTCAAAATCTCTCAAAATTCTACGGGAACAAACAGGTGCTGTACGACATCAGCTTTTCCCTGGAGCCGGGCGACATCTGTGCGTTTATCGGGGCAAACGGCGCCGGTAAGACCACCACGATCAAATCCGCTTTGGGGCTGATCCCCTTCGATGCGGGGACGATTGCCATCGGCGGGCACGACATCGAAACCGATCCGGTGGCGGCAAAAGCGCTGATCAGCTATGTGCCGGACAATCCCGAACTCTATTCCTTTATGCGGGGGATCGACTATTTGAATTTTATCGCCGACATCTTCCAACTGGATTTCGAGACGCGGAAAGAGCGGATCGAACGCTATGCCGCGGAATTTTCCATCCACGACCGCTTGGGCGAAGCCATCAGCAATTACAGCCACGGCATGCAACAGAAGCTCGCGTTGATCGGCGCATTGCTCCACGATCCGCGCCTCATCGTCCTCGACGAACCCTTTGTGGGGCTCGACCCCCTCGCCACCCGTTCGGTGCGGGAGAATTTTAAGAAGATGGCGCAAGAAAAAGATACCACCATACTCTTTTCCACCCACGTACTTGAGGTGGCGGAAAAACTCTGCAACAAAGTCGCCATCATCAAAGACGGGCATCTGATCTATTTCGGCCCCACCGAAGAAATCCTCGCCAAGGGCAGCCTAGAAGACCTCTTTGTAGAAAGGATGCAGGCCGATGGAATTGCTTAAAATCCTATCGCGTCTGGAACGCAAGCGCATATTTTCCAAATTTCAGGCGGGCAAGAGTAAAATCTTCGGCATCTTTATCTATCTCTTTTCCCTTTGGGGCATGCTGTTTTTGGGCGGATTCTTCCCCATGTTCATCGTGGCGGGACGTACGGCGACGCTTTCCGATGCGCAAAAGGATCTGCCGTTTTCCGAGATCCTCAGTGCCGCAGAAATGCTTTCGGTCGTGGATCTGGTCCTCTTGCTCTTGTTTGTGTTAATGGCGCTCGGGACCTTCTTCCAGTTTCGGGACCTCTTCTTCCATTCCTTTGATGAGAACACCCTCTGGGCGCTTCCCATCCCCAAAGAGAGCTTTATTCTCGCGAAATTTAGCGGTTCCTGGATGACGGAAGTCCCCATGATCCTCGCCTTTTCGGTGGGGTCCCTGGTCCTATGCTATCTCGCCACCGAATCTCTCTTCAAAGTGTTCCTGTTGCTCTTGTCGTTTCTCTTAACCACGATCCTCGGAGAAGCCGTCGGCGGATTTCTTCGCATCGCGTTTTCCCGCATTTCGTCGGGCCGCGAAATGCCGAAGTTTGTGAAATCCCTGATCGCCGTGGCCATCTTCGCCACCTTTATGATCCTCTATTACTACGAGATCGCCCAGGAATTTCGCCATATCGCGGAATTTTCCGCCTTCTACAACAATCTGCCCGGTCCCTTCCACCTGTTTTCTTATATGTTGTCGGCCCATATATGGGTGTTTATTCCCTATGCGCTGCTCGCGATCGGGATCTTTTATCTGTTCCTGACCTATATGGGAAAACACTTCTTCGAAATCGCCGAGCGATTGGAGAAAAAGGGCGCGACAAAAGTCATCGGCGAAGACGCCTTTTCCCCTCGCTCGAAACGATCCGCCCTCTTGCGAAAGGAAATCTCTCTCTACTGGAGCAATACAGCGGTCGCCATGAATACCTTCTTCGGCATATTGGTGCCCATCATCCTCTCGCTCCTCCTCTTCGTGCCCTCACTCAGAGAGGCCTTCCTCTATTTTATCGAATCGCAATCCCTTCTCCCCAGAGACGCCTTTATCTTCCTTGCGGCGATGGGCTTCGGCGGCATGATGAATATATCGACCTTCTTCTTTTCCCTGGAAGGCAAGAATGCCTATAACACCTACGCCCTCCCCCTCTCGGGGCGAGAGATCTTTTTGACAAAACTCGCGGCGGGACTCGTGCTCTCCCTCCCCTCTTTGCTGTTGAGCATCGTCCTGGTAATCATCGCGCTTCAGCCCGCGGCCGCCTACTGGCCCTTTTTGCTCCTCGCGCCCTTGGCCTATGCCTGCCTCTCCAACGGCTTCGGCCTGTTCTTCGACTGGAAGTTCGCGAATTACAATTGGGAGAACCCCCAGGAACTCGCCAAAAACTCCAAGCAGAGTTTCTTCTCGTTCTTCGGCTCCCTCTTTGTGACCTTTGTGATGATCTTTTTGGGCGTCGAGATTATGGGCGCCTTTCCCCTGCTCTATGCCGGCATTTTGACCGCGATCCTCGTCCTCGCCGATGTCATTCCCTTTCTCTTGCTGCGGGATATCCGCATCTACGAACAATAGGAGGCACCGATGAAAGAACGAAACGCATCGATCCTCCTCGCCGCGGTGATCATCGCCCGAGCGAGCAGCTATTACTTTATTAAGCTCGGTATGGAGAGTATGGAAACCTTTAATCTCCTCTCGACCCGATTTTTCCTGGCGACGGCGCTCTTGGCGATCTTCTTTTTTAAGCAGCTCTTTCCCATGACGCGCAGCACTTTTCGCCACGGCTTCGTACTCGGCATTCTGTTCTTCGGCGTGATGGCCTTCGAGTTTAAGGGGCTGCTCTCTGCGGAGGCGTCGACGGTGGCGTTTTTAGAAAACACCTCCATCGTCCTTGTGCCCTTGATTCTCGCGGTGCTGTCGCGCACCTTTCCGGATCGCTGGTCCTTGGTGGGCGTCGCCATTACGCTGGTGGGGGTCGCCTTTCTGACCGGCCGTGACGGCGGGATAAATCTTTCCATCGGCGAGATCTATGCCCTCTGCTCCGCCTTGTGCTATGCCGCGGTCATTATTATGACGGCAAAATATGCCGCCACCGACGACACCTTCCAGCTGGGATTTTTGCAGGTCTTTTGGATCTTTGTCTACTCGACCGCGGCGACCTTCCTCTTCGAGACGCCCCATCTGCCCCGCACCGGGGTGGAATGGTGGGTGATTGTCGTTTTGGCCGTGGTATGCACGGGCTTCGGCTTTACCTTACAGCCCGTGGCGCAAAAATACGTCTCGACCCAAAGGGCGGGGATGTTCTGTGCCTTTAACCCCCTGTGTGCGACGATTATGGGCATCACCCTCTTGGGCGAAGTACTCACGCCATATAAAATCGTGGGCATCGTCTGCATACTCCTCGGTCTGTTTCTCCCCATTTGGATGGAAAATCGAAAACCGCGCAATCGCGCGGCATCGTAAATACATTTCGCCCTTGGAAACCAAAAAGACGGCGGCAAGTTGGATTGTCTCACTTGCCGCCGTCTTTTTGGTTATAGGGATATGCGTCGTATATGGTTTTCTTTTTCTTCCCGGGCGGATCCCCGCGAGCGCCACTTTTTTCCGGCGGCCACGAGGAGCATCCCTGCCACCGCAAGCACCACGATCACTCCGCCGGTGGGGACGTCGAAATAATAGGAAAAGAGAATCCCGCTCATGGTATAAAATACGCCCAACAACACAGAATTGCGATACACCTGTCGATAGCTTTTCCCGACGATCAGCGCCGTCGCCACCGGCAAGATCAGGATCGAGGAGATCATCAAAGCGCCGACGATTTTACAACTTAAGGCGATGACGATCGCACTCAATGCCGTAAGCATGCCGTTTACAACGGGCACGTGTACGCCCGCCAAACGCGCCAGATTCTCGTCGATCGCGATATTTACCAAGCCGCCGTATAGGACGATGCTGAAAAATACCGTAACCGCGAAGACCACCGCCACCTGCAACACATCTCCCGCCGTGACAGAAGCGATGCTGCCGAAGAGGTAGCTGTCGAAATTGTTGCCGCCCGGCGCAAACCGCGATAGAATCGCGGCGGCCCCAAGTCCGATACTCGTAATCACCGCCGTCGCCATATCGCCGTGGGCGGGCAGGCGGTGTCGAATATACTCGATGGCAAAGGCAGATAGGAGACAAACGCATATGGCCCCGAGCACCGGACTGATGCCCGAGATCAAGCCCAGCGCCACTCCCGCGAGGGAGGTGTGAGACAGGGAATCGCCGATCATGCTGGTCTTTCTACTGACCATGACGACGCCGATCATGGGGATCATAATCGACAGCATACATCCCGCCAGTAAGGCGTGGCGCATAAATTGAAATTCTAGCATCGCACGAGTCTCCCTTCTTCCATCGCATAGATGATGTCGGGGCGCAGCGCTCTTTTGATCAATTCCATTTCGTGGGTGACGATCAAGACCGTCTTCTGCTTTGTGCGGCCCATGGTATTTATCAATTCGAGAAAACTTTCCTTGCTCTCCTTGTCCACCCCCGCCGTCGGCTCGTCGAGAATCAACACCGACGGGTCGTTAATCAAAGCGCGGGCAATCATCGCGCGCTGCTTAAAACCGCCCGAAAGGGCAGAAAACGGCGTGTGCCGATAGCGCGCCATCCCGAGTTCTTGCAATGTCTCCTCCGCTCGCATATATTGTTCTCGTTTGATCGTCTTTAACCACCCGAAACTGTGATACAAATTCAGAGCGACCAGCTCCCGCACGCTGACGGGAAATCCGATGTCGTTAAAGTTCTGTACTTGGGGCACATAGCCGATATTGCGAAAGTCGCGGATCTTTGCACTTTCTATGCCCTCGATACAGACGCGCCCCTTTCGGGGACGCAGCTCTCCCAGGAGGAGTTTGAGAAATGTGCTCTTTCCGGATCCGTTTTCGCCGCATATCGCGACAATCTCTCCGCTTTTTGCCCGAAAATCGGCGTCTTTGATAATGTCTTCGTCGGCATAGGCGAAAGACACACCTTGCATTTCGATTAGGCTCACGATCGCCCTCCTTCCATCGATCGGTACAGCGCCTCGAGATTTTCTTCCATAATCCTCGTGTAGGCGCCCGGCGCTTCATTATCTGCGCCCTTTACGTACTCCATGCTCCGAAGGGGCACGGCCTCGCCGTCCACCTCTTCGGTTATAATTTCTGCGACCTTCGGCGGCATATAGTCTTCGTAAAAAATCGTCCGAATCTTCTGTTCTCGGGCATATCGAATCGCCCGCTTAATGGTCTCGAGACCCGGCGATTCCTGAGAAACCAGATTTTGCAGGGGGAACTGCTTGAGGCCGTAGTCCTGGGCGAGGTATTCCCACGCGTAATGGGTAACCACGAATTCTCGATCGGACTTTTTTATGGTTTTGAACTTTTCCACATAGCGTGCGTGGAGCGCAGCCAAGGCGTCCTGTGCCCGAAAGGCCGCCTTTTCGTATGCTTTTTTGTGTTCCGGATACAGCTCGATCAGATTGTCCCGTATGGTCGTCAGATAGGCCTTTCCATTGGGGACCGACAGCCATGCGTGGGGGTCGTAGGTAATCTTATCTTTCATAGAAGTCGAATGGGTCACGATGTCTTCTACCGGCATCTTTTGATCGCCTTTTTGAATTTCATAGGACAGGATATCCTCAGAAATCCGGTCCGAGATCACATACCAGTCCCCGTCTGTCGGCAAAGTAAAATAGACTCTCCCGCTTTGGTGCCCCATCTCCAGGGCGTAGACCTTCCCGGCTTCGACGGGAATGGTCTCTTCTTGGGCCACGCGCTCTCCCGGATCCATCATGTATTTTTTTGCCTTTTCAATCCGTTTTTCTTCGTCTGTTCGTTTATCGCCTTTCAAAAAACAGACCCGCATGGCGTCTTCGTGGGTATGACCGAACTCGAATTTATATCGCTCTTTTGCTTTGCCTCGCATCCTCGCCATATACTGAAAATCTCCCAAATCGGCGGCGCCTTTATAAGAGATGAGATCGACCTTGGCCGCTAGATTGACCACGCGTACGTCAGGAAGACTCTCGCGTATTTTGTCTTCCCACGGCTCCATATTGGCGCCGTTGATAAACAATATATCCGCGCGGGAAAGCGCCCGCAAATCCTTTGCCGAAGGCTCCCACAGATGCGGATCGGCAGAGGACGGCATAAACGACTTCAGCTCCACCGTATCTCCCGCCACCTGCCGTACCAAATCGTAAATGGGAAAAAACGATGCGTAGACCACGGGCTTATCGGTCGTCTCTTCCTCTTGTATGCGACCACAGCCGAAAAGTCCGGTGCACAAAGCGCTTAGCACAATCAGCAGAAGCCATGGTTTTCGCATGCGCCTCTTTCTTTTTGCATCGGCACAAGGCGAAGGCCCAAGATGCTTCTCGGGCCGGTTTCGTTTGGTATACATTTATTCCTCTTCGCCCAGGATTTCGTGGATGACCTGATCTTGTGTGGAATCGGGATCTACAAACACGGGCCACCAATCTCCGTCTTCCAATTCCGGGGCATCGATCGCCTTGGCGTAGCGCGCGTGGAAGTGGGTGATGTCTCCTTCGCCGCCGTGGGGCTCCATCAATGCCAAGTATTTAAATTGTTCGGGCACCTCTTCTTCCGCTTCAAAGACGGCAAACTCGCCGTGTTCGACGCCCTTTCCGAGGGTCTTTATGTAGCGGTATTTGCTCTTTGCCAATTCTCGGTCGGCATCGTCTTTCAATGTCAACGTATCGCCGGAAAATGTGATGCTCGCGATTTCGCTGTGGGCGCCTGCCGCGTGTTCTTCTAAGAGATCCGGCCCGCTTTTATCTTCTTTTTTGCCCAGCTTGTCGGCGGCTTTCGATACATAGCTTTCCTTGTAAAAAGCGGTGATGCTCTTCCATTCGGGGTGCAGCGATTCCCAATCCGAGAGCGATACCGCCTCTACTTCCTCTTCATCCTCCGGTTTCGCCGTCTCGGCGGGTGCCTTCTCTTTTTCCTCGACAGCCGCCGATGTATTCGAATTGCCCCCGTCGTCTGATGCCTTGTTTCCGCAGCCGCTGAAGAGGCCCATGCACAATACTAAACTTAAAATCCATGCGAACTTTTTCATTCCGCTCTCCTTTCGTGTTTTTCCTTCGGCGATTTGCTCTACAAATGGTCGGCGGAGAAATGCGCCACATATTTCGCGCTTTCCCCGAGATTGCAATAGCGTTCCCATGTATCTATGTAATGATAATGGTTATTGGTAGTATATATTTTCCCCGTACTTTTGTCAAGGCCGTGGCGTGAAATTTAAGAGGATTCGTTTTTTGGCACACAAAAATCCGCATCCCACGGGATGCGGATTCGGCGGTTTTTCTCTGCTACTTAAGGTCTATGGACGCCATAATTTTCATCGTGTCCTCGAGCGGTCGATCGGTCTTGTTCGACACGTCCTTTAACGGCGCGCCCATGACGACGACGATATACTCCTTGCCGCCTTTTTCACACAAACTCGCCCAACATTCTCCGGCGTCGATGGTGGTGCCGCTCTTGCCGCCCAATAGGGTGCCGCACTCTTTCTTCCACCGCCGGTCTTTGCCGAGTACGGTGGATTCGAAGGCGACGCCCTTGGGGTGATCCGCCGTGGAAAAAGAAAGATAGCGTTTTTTGGTAAAGATCGTCCGAAAGTCGCCGTTGACCAGCGCCTTATCGAGGAACATCGCCATGTCCTTTGCTGTGGAATATTGCCCCGCTTCGTCGAAACCGCCGACATTGGTAAAATGCGTGTTTCGAATCCCGAAATCGGCGATTCGACGGTTCATCTCCGCGCAGAAGGCGCTCTCGTCGTTGCAGATATATTTCGCCAAACTCCCCGTCGCCTCGCCGCCCGATGCGAGGAGCGCGCCGTAGAGGAGATCGCGGGCGTGTAAGGCTTCGCCGGGGGCAAACCCCGCCATGCTGGCGTTTTTTACAAACATATCGTCGTACACTGCCCGGTCCACCTGCACCACAGCATCCTTGTCGATCCCCATATCCAGGGCGGTGTAGACGGTTATCATCTTCGTCAAGGAAGCGGGCGAGACGCGCACATCGCTTTTGCGATCGTATATCGCCACTTTCTCCGCCCGGTCCCACACGTAGACATATTTGCAGTGAAGGGGCCCCAATCCGTCGAGCCATTCCAATGCGCCGAATCCGACGATCAGCCATGCTTGCATGAGCAGAAACAGAAGGAGCGCCACCGGAAGCAGTCGCGTCGTTTTCCGCGGCGGCATTTTTTCGCCGCTATCTCTTTTTATCTGTTGGTCTGTATATTCCATGTATCTGTCCTTTCTTCTCCTCGGCGTCTCTTCAGTAAATACGCGCAGCCAGAAGAAATATTACGGACAGATCAAAATTCGCACAAAAAAAGCGCCGCAGCGCTTTTGAGATTATCCTTCGAAGGTATAGACCGCCGCACTTCGAATGGCGATGTCTTCCTCGGGGCGATCCATGGAGTTTCTGGGCGCGCGGGCGATGGCATCCACCACGTCGGCGCCGGCATAGATCTGGCCGAATACGGTGTGTTTGCCGTCGAGCCAGAAGGCGCCGCCCTTTTTCTCGTAGGCGTCGATGACGTCTTGGGTATAGCCGTAGGCGTCCCCCGCGTCGCGCATTTGAGAGAGGATGTCTTCGCCCAGCTTTTGGCCGTGTACGATAAAGAATTGGCTGCCGTTGGTATCGGGCCCGGCATTCGCCATGCTGAGCGCCCCGGTCAGATTGCGATAGGCGGGGTCGAACTCGTCCTCAAACGAATCGCCCCAAATGCTTTCGCCGCCGCGTCCGCTTCCGGTGGGATCTCCCCCCTGAATCATAAAATCGGGGATGACGCGGTGAAAGATCACGCCATCGTAATAGCCTCTTCGGATCAGTTCCGTAAAGTTTTCCACCGCTTTGGGGGCCGCTTCGGGAAAGAGGCGAATCTCGATATCGCCCTTATCGGTCGTAAGGCGCGCCATGAGATCGCCCGCGCGGGGCGCTTCGATTTGTT
Source organism: Aedoeadaptatus ivorii (assembly GCF_030815095.1). Classification (NCBI taxonomy): domain Bacteria; kingdom Bacillati; phylum Bacillota; class Tissierellia; order Tissierellales; family Peptoniphilaceae; genus Aedoeadaptatus; species Aedoeadaptatus ivorii. The sequence continues at coordinate 31,102 of NZ_JAUSWF010000010.1, read as the reverse complement.
TGAGCATATTATTCTCCTTGTTCGGTCAGGACGACGACCCCGTCTCGAGTCACCGCCAGGGTATGTTCGTACTGGCAGGACAGAGAACCGTCTTTAGTCCTCGCGGTCCAACCGTTTTTGTCCATGCGGATGGGCCAATCCCCCGCGTTGATCATGGGCTCTATGGTAAATACCATGCCTTCCTGCAAGCGCAGGCCGCGGTCGGGCTTGCCGTAGTGGAGCACTTGGGGATCTTCGTGCATATTTTTTCCGATGCCGTGGCCGACGAAATCGCGTACCACCGAAAACCCGTTGGCCTCGGCGTGGCTCTGAATGGCGTTGCCGATGTCTCCCAATCGGGCGCCGGGACGTACTTTCTCGATGCCCCGATACAGGCATTCTTTGGTGACATCCATTAGCTTCTTCGTCTCTTTCGAGACTTCGCCCACTGCATAGCTCCACGCGGAATCCGCCAAATAGCCGCCGATATTGACCACCATATCTACGGTGAGCAAATCCCCTTCCCGAAGCGGCGTGTCCGTGGGAAAGCCGTGGCAGATTTCGTCGTTTACCGACGCGCAAATGCTATACGGATAGCCCTGATAGCCCTTTTGTTCGGGATGGCCGCCGCGATCTGTGATAAATTTTTCGACGAAGCGGTCGAGTTCCATGGTGGTGACGCCGGGTACGATTTTTTCCCGAAGCGCCTTGTGTACGGCGATCAAGAGATCCGCCGCCTTCTGCATTTTTTCGATTTCGTGTTCGGTCTTTATGATTATCAACTGTCCACCTCCCGGACGATGTCTTGTAAATCTTCATCTCTCGACGCCCACATGCGCGCGTCGCCGTCGATGGCGATGGCGCGCTTCAGATCGGCCAGGGCGGTGGTTCGCTTGCCCAGGCGCATAAAGCTACAGGCGCGGTTGTAGTAGAGATTGACGCTGTGTAAGTTTCTGCGTATCCCCCGCGTCAAAATATATACGGCGTCTGTCGGCCGCTCGTTTTTCAGAAAGATCGCCGACATATTCAAATACGTCGGGGCGTAGTCCGGGTCCAAATCCAGCGCGTCGCGATACGCCGTCATCGCCTTCTTATCTCTCCCCGTCTTTTGGTAAATGACGCCGAGATTGTAATAGCCCCGGGCGTAAGTCGGCGAGAGCTCCACCGCCCGTTTGGCATAGCCCAACGCCTTCTTGTATGCGCCCCGCTCTTCGTAGATCGAGGCGATGTCGCTTCGGACGATGCCGTTTTCGGGCACCAGCGTCGCACATTGGTAAAAGAGCTCCAGCGCCACGTCTTTATACCCCAATCGATCGTACAAGAGCGCCATTTCGTAATAGGCACTCTCGTAAAAGGGATAGGACGCCACCGCTTTTTGAAAACAGGAAATGGCGCGGCGAATCTCGCCTTTTTCGCTATAGAGCACCCCCATGCCGTAATGCGCCCCGGGGTAATCCCCGAGTTTTGTAATCTCACGGAAAAAAGCAATGGCGCGATCCTCGTTTCCCGCCTGCCAATACAGGTCGGCGACGGAAAATAAGGTCTCTGCCAATGCTTTGTCATCGGGTGCAAAAATCATCGATTTTTCTAAAGATTTCAGGGCACGCTTGCGGTCTCCTCGCTCGAGAAAATCTCTCCCCAAAATCTGATAGTTCTTCCACTTTCCGGACATATACGCCTCCCGAAAATATTATACCACACTCGTTTCGGAAGGTTTATAGGTCAACAGCGTCATGGCGATAAACACGCAGATCAGCGAAACGCCGACGTCGGCAAAGACCGCAAGCCACAAGTTACCGATGCCCGCTATGCTCAAGACGACGACCAAAAGCTTTACGGCGAGGGCAAATGCGATATTACCGTAACTCACCCGCTTCGCACGATTTGCCAGGGAAAACAGGAAGGGAAGTTTGCCGATATCGTCGCCCAAAATAACCACGTCGGCACTTTCGATCGCCATATCGCTCCCGCCGGTGCCCATGGCAATGCCCGCATCGCTTCGCGCGAGCACCGGGGCGTCGTTGATCCCGTCTCCCACATAGACGACCTTCTTTCCCCGGGCGAGCACTGCATCCAGCGCCCGAATCTTCTCGTCGGGGAGAAGCCCGCCGCGGGTCTCGTCGATTCCCAATTCGCAGCCCAGCGCTTCGGCGATCGCCGGTTTGTCGCCGGAGAAGATATAGGTGGTAAGGGTGCGCTTCAAATGGCGGATCGCCTCGGCGACGCCCGTTTTCATGGTGTCGGTAAAGGCGATTCTGCCCAAAAGCGCCTTGTCCTCGGCGACGAAGACCGAGGTCTCTTCGGAAGAGGGGGGCAAATCTTCGATGCCCACAAGCGCCATAAGCGCTTCATTGCCGACGGCGACGGAAGCATTCTCTATGGTGCATAAAACTCCCTTTCCCGGCACTTCCTTGACATCCGACGGCGTTCCCTTCGCCTTTGCATTCGCGAGTATGCTCCGGGCGATGGGGTGATTCGAGTACTGTTCCGCCGTGGCGGCGAGGTATAAGATGCGGTCTCTATCCCCTGAAATTGCGTCGATGCGTGCCAGAGAAAACTTGCCGTCGGTGAGCGTCCCGGTCTTGTCGAAGGCGACGGCATCCGCTTCGGCAATGGCCTCTAAAGCCGTCGATCCCTTTACAAAGATCCCCTCGCGGGAGGCGCGCCCGATCCCCGCAAACATCGTAAGGGGCACCGAAAGCACCAAGGCACAGGGACAGCTTATGATCAAAAAGGCACAGGCGCGGTAGATCCACAGATTCCAATCGCCGAAGACTAGGGACCCGCCCAAAGCGACCGCGAGGGCGATACACACCACCACCGGCGTATATATGCGAGAGAATCGGGTGATCCAGCGTTCGGTTTTGCCCTTATTGAGCCGCGCATCGGAGACCATAGACTCGATCCGCGCCATGGTAGACTCGCCCGCCGCGCGGAGCACCGATATCTCGAGGGCGCCGTCCAATGAGATGGCACCGGCGAGCACCTCGTCTCCTTCGGAAACCGCGACGGGTACGGATTCTCCGGTCATATGCTGATTGGAGATATGTCCCGATCCCTTGCGGATCTTTCCGTCCGCCGCCAGGGTATCGCCGGCACGCAACAGGATCGTATCTCCCGGCTGCAAGGTGGCGGCGTCGACCTCTATGATTTCATCGGCGATCAAATGCGCCGTGGTCGTGTCGTTCTTTAACAGAGATTCCACCGATGCCGTCGCGCGATCCACTGCGCGATCTTGCAATGCCTCGCCCAGTCGATAAAAGAGCAATACGCCCAATGCCTCGGTGTACTCGCCGATATAAAAGGCGCCGATGGCGGCGATGCTCATCAGAAAGTTTTCGTCGAATACCTCGCCGGTGCGAATGCCCCGAAGCGCCTGGCGAAAAATCGGAAAGCCCGCTATGACAAGCAGCGCCCCATAGAGGACGGTCTGCAAAGTTCCCGACACCAGTAGGGTGTTTGCTACGGCGGCGAGGAGTATGCCCAGAAGGCACATCGCCTCTTTTTGAAACGCCGCTCGGTCTTCGCCTTCGTTCTCCGTTTCGTCGATCTCTTTTTCTTCGCGGACGACGATGTCGGATTCGACCGCCGTACAGATTCTCTTTATCTGTTCTTTATCGGCAGCGTCCGGACCTTCTACGGCGAGTCGCTTTGCGGTGAAATCCAGCCGCGCGCGATCAATGCCGGGCAATGCGCCGACGCGCTCTTCGATTTTTGCGGCGCAGTTCGCGCACCCCAAATTGTCCAATCGATACGTATACAAAGGATCCTCCCTCCGCTAACACATGATTGATTGTTCATGTGTAGGATACGCTCCTTTTCGGTTTTTGTCAATAAAAAAAGCGCCTGCAGGCGCCTTTTCCTTCGCCGGAATCAGATGGAAATTTCTGCGACGGGTTCCAATCCGCCGATGTCGGCTCCTTCTATGAGTGCCCAACGCTTGTGGGTGCCGGTGCCCGCGAGCATCGCCTCGAAGTAGTACATGACGACGCCGATATCCACATAGCTCTTTTGGCCCTTGGATTTGTCCATAAACAGCGTAACCGTACCGTCGTCTTTGAGCAAGAAGCGCCAGGGCTGCGCGTTTACATGGCTGGGCGCAAAGCGAATGGAAGTAAACAGCTCAAACAGGCCGTAGTTTTCCAATACTTCCATAGTGACGGGCGTATCGAGGTGATCCTTAAATACGATTTCGTCCACGCTATAGCGGGGGCTTACGCCGTCTTCGGCAAATACTTCCTGGTTTTCGGCGTGCCCGAATCCTACGATGTAGTCGACAAATTCTCCGCCTTCGCCGAAGAGCATTTTCTTGGTATCGTCGTCGACTTGGGTGACGGTGATCCAGCAGGTGCCGAATCCGCGGTCGACCAGTGCGGTGTTGAGTTTTTCGAGATAGTAGCCGGTGCGGATCAAATCTTCTTTGTCGTGGCTCTTTACCTTCAATGCGATATAGAAGGGCGCGGCAATCATCACGCCGCCATAACCGGCTTTGCCCTTCAGGCTGTTTGCGATGGTATCTCCGTTTTCAAACAGCGCGAAGCTGATGTCCTCGCTGCCTTCTTCGTTTTCCACCTTGGCGAGAATATCTCGTACCCATTGCATTTCGGTGGCGGAAAGATCCGTAGGACCGAATTCCCGAACCGTTTTTCTCTTTTGCAAGAAGTTTGTCATTACCATATACGCTTCCTCCTTTTGCTAAAACCAATTTGCTACGGCATCGTAGACATAAATATGTACAACATACGCGACGCCGATGCCGAGTATCACGCCCGCCAAGACATCGGTGGGATAGTGTACCGCGAGATACGTCCTGGAAACCGCCACCAGTATCGCCATGGCGATAAAGAGTACGGCAAGTTTCGGAAAATACAGTGAGAATGTGGTGGCCACGGTAAATGCCGCGGTCGTATGTCCCGAAGGAAAAGAATAATCCCGTAGGTCGATCCCGTAGGTATTGAGGTTTTTCAAAATCCAGTAGGGTCGACTCCGGCTGAATGCCCGTTTTAAAATTTGTGCCAGCAAGGTACTCAGCACCAATGCCAGGACCATCTCGTAGGCCGATTGCCCGATCCAACGTTTTCCGAGCGCGAGCATGAAGAGAGAAAACGCGACCAGACATCTGGGATCTGCAATATTGGTATACAAATAAAAAAACATATCGCAGTAGGGATTTTTTAATTCCTTATTGATGCGTTCCATAAAGTATTCATCAAAAGATTTAAACGGGTTTTTCATCTTCACCATCCTGTACATACCTACTCCGTTCATTATATACCATGCCCCAAGTCTTGAAAAGGACATTTGCCCGAAGAAATGGTATACTCGACGGGAGGTGAACTATGAAACTGACCGATGAACAGAAAAAGGCGATCTCCCACGACAAAGGTCCCGCCCTGGTCCTCGCCGTGCCCGGAAGCGGAAAGACGACGATGCTTCTAAGCCGCACCAAGAGACTGATCGAAGCGGGTGAGGATCCGGTGCGCATTCTTACGATAACCTTTTCAAGGGCCGCCGCCAAAGATATGCAGCTCCGCTACCGCAAGCTCTTCTATGAGGAACCGGCGCCGTCTTTTTCCACCATCCACAGCTTCTGCTTTTCGGTGCTGAAAAATTACGAGCGCCGCTCGGGCATTCGCTACACCTTGATCGAAACCGCGCAAAACATCGGGAAGTGGCGCATCCTCGCCGATCTATGGCGAGAGTATCTGCACCGAAGCCCCAACGACGAGCAGCTGGAGACCTTGATCGGAGAAATCGGATACGTCAAAAATAAAATGCTCGACCCCGACGCCTATCAGAAACAGGCGCGCAGTCCCCTCTTTACAAAATTTTACCGAGGTTACGAATCGCTCAAGCGCAGCCGCAACTGGATCGACTTCGACGATATGATCGCCCTTTGCCCCGAAATTTTTCAAAAGGATCCGGGCCTCTTGCGCGCCATTCGTAGATCCTACGACTATGTACAGCTCGACGAAGGCCAGGATACATCGCGCGGTCAGCTCGCCATCGTCGATGCCGTTTTGGGAGCGGAAAAAAACCTCTTCGTCGTCGCCGACGACGACCAGTCGATTTACGGCTTTCGGGGCGCCGACTTTCAAGGTCTCATGTCGCTGAAGGACCGCTATCAGAATCTGAAGATCTACTATCTGTCCCGCAATTTTCGCTCGACGGAATCGATTATCGCCGCCTCCACCCGTTTTATCGAACAGAATAAAAAGCGCTATTCGAAAGACGTGCACGCCGTACGGGAAAGCGGCGTCGCGCTTCGCTATGTGGAGCTCGACGATCTCAAACGACAATACGCCTTTATCGCATCTGAAATTCAAAAACACGACCTCAAGGACGTGGCGATGCTCTATCGCAACCATATCTCCGCCGTGGGCTGTGCGGAATACTTCGAGCGGAAGAATATCGCCTTTTCGATGCGCGAGGGCAAGATCCGATTTTTGCGCCACCGCGTCGTAAAGGATCTCTTGGAGATCGTGCGCTTTGCCCAAGACCCTCGCGATCTCGAATCGTTCTCGCATATTTACTATAAAATCCGCGGCTATATTTCCAAGAAAATGGTGGAGGACCTCGCTCGCCGCGGCGTTTCGGTATCGGTCTTCGACACCATGCTCGAAGGAAAGCTCCCCGACTATATGCGGAGGGACCTCCAAGCGCTACGCCGCGACTTTATGTATCTCGCGGGCCTTCCCCTCGCCGAAGCCTTTCGATTTATTCAAAAGGATCTGGAATACGAAAAGTATTTGGAAAACCACGCCAATACCTTTGGCTCCTCCAAAACCGCCGCCATGCGCATTCTCTACTACGCGAAATTTATCGCCAAAAACTGCGCCGATGCGGACGCCTTTATGGCCCGCTTGCAGGCGCTGGACCGTCTGCTTTCGGGCGGCGGTGCCAAGGAACCGGGCATCGTGTTGAGCACGCTGCACGGCGCCAAGGGGTTGGAATTCGATGCGGTATTTCTGATCGACTTAAACGAAGATGTAATCCCCGCCCGCGCCGCATCGGACGCACATCCCCACGAAGTGGAGCGCCTGCTCGAAGAAGAGCGTCGCTTGTTTTATGTGGGCATGACCCGGGCGCGCCATCGCCTCTATTTTCTCAGGCCCCGGCGCATCGACCGGGAAGTGGCGAGCCCCTCCCCCTTTTTTACCTGGGCAAAAGAAGACATATTGCGGCAACGAAAAAACCGGTCCTAAACGCTAGGGACCGGTTTTTGTATTTATTGGTTTTTTAACATGGCGGATTCGAATTCGTTCGCCGCACCTTCTATGCTGTCCATACAGTTTTCCATCACCGTCAAGAGTTCCTTCCAAGTCAGGATGCGGCGGGGGTCGAAGGTGCCGGTAAAGTCGAAGAGGGCGCGCATGGAATTTAAGTACAATTCATCGCCCTTGCCCTCGAGGGAGTTGATGTGAATAATGCGATCCTTTACGTCATTGGAGCGCTTGAAGTTGCTGAATTCCAACACCAGCTCTTCCAATAGCAGCGTGCCCTCCAGAATTAATTCGCCGAATTCTATGCATTCGGGGATCAATTCCCGCACCCGATACATATACAGACCCAAGAGGATCTCCTCGATGCTGTCGACCACCGTATCGAGCTTTTGGGTCACTTCGATAATGTCTTCCCGCTCGATGGGCGGCAAAAATTCGATGGCCAGCTGATTCATAATCGAGTGCATGGTATGGTCCGCGTCGTTTTCGATGCGCTTCATGGCTTCGGTCTTTTCTTTCAGCTTGGTGTGATCGTAATTGTTTAAGATGTCGCTGAGCAGTCTGGCCGCCGCCGTCGCGCGATCCGTCATATCGCTAAACTTCTGAAAATAGTCGAACTTTCTTTCTCTCATGGAATGCTCCTAGAAAATTTTGATAAAGATATACGTTACTATAAAGCCGATCAACCCGCAGCCAGGAAAGGTCAACACCCACGCCAGCCCCATCTCCCGAACGACTGCCCAGTTGACATTGCGAATGCGCTTGGAGGCGCCCACGCCCATAATCGCCGTGGTCTTGGTGTGGGTGGTGGAGACGGGGATCCCGGTAATCGATGCGAACAATAGGCTGATCGCCGCCCCCATATCGGCGGCGAACCCTTCGTAGGTCTCCAGCTTGACCATATTCATCCCGACGGATTTGATGATCCGAAGTCCGCCGATGCTGGTGCCGAAGCCGATGACGAGCGAGGTCAGAATCATCAGCCAGGAGGGAATGATAAAATGCCCGGCGTTTCCGGTGCCGGCCCCCAGGCTGATGGCGAGCATAAATACCCCCATAAACTTCTGGCCGTCCTGCGCTCCGTGCATAAATGCCATGGCCGCCGCCGAGATCAGCTGTCCGTTCTTAAAAAATCGCTTGGTCTTTCGTCGGTCGGCATAAAAGAAGATGCGCTTTACCGCCTCGACCACGATATAACCCATGCCGAAGCCCAATACCGTCGAAAGCACCAGGCCGTAGATGTTTTTGATCCACTCTGCGCCGTTGATGCCGGCAAGGCCGCCGTGCAGGGCGATGGCAGAGCCGGAAAGACCGGCGATCAGGGCGTGGGATTCCGAAGTGGGAATCCCGAAGTACCAGGCGGCAGTCGCCCAGATGACGATACTGAATAAGGCGGCGCACAGGGCGATGACCGCCTCGTTGTTGTTGCCGTTAAAGTCTACCATATTAAAGATGGTTTCGGCGACATTCGCATTGAGAAAGGTCATAACGAATACGCCGAGAAAATTGAACAATGTCGCCATATAAATGGCCTTTTGCGGTTCGATGGACCGCGTGGATACGGCGGTGGCGATGGCGTTGGGCGCATCGGTCCATCCGTTTACAAAAATAACGGCGAGGACGAGCAAAGCGGTAATAAAAATAGCCGGGTCCTCGCTGATCATAGCGATAAATTCTTGAATAGAGACTGTCATTCTTTTCCTTTCCAGACGGCAAAGACGTCAGTTCTTAAAGCTGTGGATCGGGGCGGGGATAAATCCGCCGCGCGCCGCAAATCGACGACAGTCGTTTTCGTGTACGGGAAGGATGGGAGCCTCGCCCAGGAGGCCGCCGAATACGGCGCCGTCGCCCACTCCCTTTCCGCAGACGGGAATGATGCGAACCGCCGTGGTTTTGTGATTGATGATGCCGATCATCGCCTCGTCCGCGAGGATCGCCGCAATGGTCGATGCGGGCGTATCGCCGGGAATCGCGATCATATCGAGACCCACCGAACAGACGCAGGTCATGGCTTCGAGTTTATCGAGTCCCAATGCGCCCGCTGCGGCCGCATCGATCATGCCCTCGTCCTCGGAGACCGGGATAAACGCGCCGCTTAAGCCCCCTACATGGGCCGAGGCGTTAATGCCGCCTTTTTTTACCGCGTCGTTTAAAAGCGCAAGCGCCGCCGTGGTGCCGTGGCCGCCCACCCGGCCGATGCCGATCTCTTCGAGGATCCGCGCGACGCTGTCGCCCACCGCCGGCGTCGGGGCAAGCGATAGGTCGATGGAGCCGAAGGGCACGTCGAGGCGCTCGGCGATTTCTTTTCCCACCAATTCGCCCATGCGGGTGATCTTAAAGGCCATCTCGCTGATTACGCGGGCGAGCTCGTCGAAGCGGTCCGCGCGATAGTTTTCCAGGGCGGATTTCACTACCCCCGGTCCGGAAATGCCCACATGGAGCACGTGATCCGAAAGACCCACCCCGTGGAATGCCCCTGCCATAAAGGGATTGTCCTCGACGGCGTTGGCAAAGACCACGAGCTTCGCACAGGCGATAGAGTCGTCGGCGGAAGAAAGCTTCGCCGCTTCGATAATCTTTTCGCCCATAATCCGCACCGCGTCCATATTCAGCCCCGACTTGGAGCTGCCTACATTCACCGACGCACAGACTTTTTCGGTCGACGACAAGGCCTCGGGAATCGCCTCGATCAGATTTCTCTCCTCGGCGGTCATACCGCCGTGCACTAGCGCCGAAAACCCGCCGATAAAGTCGACGCCGATGGCAATGGCGGCCCGATCCAAAGACTTAGCGAGCTTCACATAGTCCTCGCGGCTGCCGCCGGGCAATAAAAGAGACGCGGGCGTTACGGAAATGCGCTTGTTTACGACACATACGCCGTATTTTGCGGCAACCGCATCGGCCGTCTCGACCAGGTCTTTGCCCAATGCGGTAATCTTCGCGTATACCTTTTCCGATACCTCGTCCGCGTCGTCGGATATGCAGTCCAGCAACGAAATGCCCATCGTCGCCGTGCGGATATCCAAATTCTCGTGGTCGAGCATATGTATGGTTTCCAGAATAGAAGAACGATCCAAGAAAATCCCCTCCCTAAATGCGGTGCATTCTGCTAAAAAGCGCTTCGTGTTGCAGGCGGATATCCAAGCCCAACTCTTCGCCGAGGGACTGATACTCTTCTACGACTTCTTCTAAGGCAAAATTTTCGTCGGCGTGTTCCACGACGAGAATCATCGTAAAATAGCCGTCGACAATGGTTTGACTGATGTCCAAAATATTGAATTTGTGTTTTTGCAATTGCTCGGTGACGCGATAGACAATGCCGATCTGATCGCGTCCCAAGACGCTGACAACTGCTTTCATAATAACCCCTCCTCACTTCCAATATTATAACATAGAGTTTAAATAAACTTGGCACTCTTAATGTATAGATTACAAACTTGATCTTATTTTGAAGAAATGCGTGCATCCTTCGTCTTTTCTTTCTGAAAATACAAAAAAAAGGAGAAAGACCTTCGTCTTTCTCCCCTATTATTACATATTTTTCAAATTCCGCCAATCAAATGCGGTCGAACAAATCGACCATTTCCAATACGCTCATGGCCGTATCGTATCCCTTGTTGCCGCTCTTAGTGCCGGCCCGCTCGATGGCCTGCTCGATGTTTTCGGTGGTGACGACCCCGAAGCCCACGGGAACACCGCTGTCTAAGGATACCTTGGCGATGCCCTTGGAGACTTCGTTGCAGACATAGTCGTAGTGGGTGGTGGCGCCGCGGATCACCGCGCCCAAACACAAGATGCCGTCGTATTCGCCCTTTTCTGCGAGGCGTTGAGCGGCGAGGGGGATCTCAAAGGCCCCAGGCACGCGGATCAGGGTAATGTCGTCGTCTTCGACCTCGTGGCGGATCAGGCAGTCCAGCGCCCCGTCGAGGAGCTTTCCGGTAATAAAATCGTTAAAACGGCTGACGACGATGGCGAATTTTTTGCCCCGTCCCGTCAATTTTCCTTCAATCGTAATCATCGCATGGCCTCCTCGGATGTCTCGCCGGTGTTAAATTCGTCCAAGTAATGGTGCATCTTTTTCGCCTTGGTCTCCAAATAGAAGTGGTCGCACGCCTGGGAATGGATCTCGATGGGTTCGCGCTTTACGATTTCCATGCCGTATTGGTTCAAGTGGTAGACCTTATCGGGATTGTTGGTGAGCAGGCGGATCTTTCGGACGCCGAGATCCCGAAGGATTTGCGCGCCGATATAGTATTCCCGCGCGTCTTCCGGAAAGCCCAGGGCGAGATTCGCCTCAATGGTGTCCATCCCCTGATCCTGAAGGGCGTAGGCCTTGAGTTTGTTCAACAAACCGATCCCTCGGCCTTCCTGGCGCATATAGAGCACGACGCCGCGGCCTTCTTCCGAAACCCGCTCCATCGCCTTGGCGAGCTGATCGCCGCAGTCGCAGCGCAAGGAGCCGAAGGCGTCGCCCGTAAGGCATTCGGAGTGCACGCGGCATAAGATCTCTTCGTCCTCCGAGATCTCGCCTTTAACGAGCGCCACGTGGTGCTCGCCGTTTAGGCGGTTGCGGTAGCCGTAGGCGGTAAAATGGCCGTGTTTGGTCGGCATATCCGCCTTGGCGACGCATTCTACCAGCGGGTCGTGGGTCTTGCGGTATTCCTTGAGCTGTTCGATATGGATCAGCGGCGCGCCCGCTTCTTTCGCCATCTCCCGAATGCGGTCTCTTCGCATCATTTCGCCGTCGTCTTCCATAATTTCACAGCAGAGTCCGATTTCGGTAAGCCCCGCCAAGCGCAAGAGATCCACCGTACCTTCGGTATGGCCTTCGCGCTCCAGCACCCCGCCGGGCTTTGCGATTAAGGGGAACATATGCCCCGGGCGGCGAAAATCTGTGGGCGCCGCTTCGGGATCCGCCGCCTTTCTCGCGGTCATGGCGCGCTCTACGGCGCTAATGCCGCTTCCGGTCTCGACGTGGTCGATGGATACGGTAAATGCGGTCTCGTGATTGTCCGTATTCTGATAGACCATGGGGGCGAGCTTCAAACGGTCCGCCTCTTTTTTGCTCATGGGCATACAAATCAGTCCGCGGGCATGGGTCGCCATAAAGTTTAACTGTTCCGTCGTACAGGTCTCGGCGGCGACGATCATATCCCCCTCGTTTTCCCGGTCCTCGGAATCCAATACAAAAATCATCTTTCCCGCTTGCAGTGCGCGGACTGCTTCTTCAACTGTGCTCCACATACGATCCTCCTAAAATCCGTTTCTGCGAAGAAAATCCATATCGATCCCCCCGCCCTTTGTATGACATTCTTTTGCTCTTAAAATATACTTGCCGACGATGTCGAATTCCACCGTGATCGGAGAACCCCGCTCCAATGTGCCCAGATTGGTCTCTCTGAGGGTCTCGGGAATCAACGATACCGTAAACCCATCGGCGTCGGTGCGGGCGACGGTCAGGCTGACGCCGTTTAACCCCACCGAGCCCTGGGCGACAAAATAGGGAAACCAGTCGCGATCGACTTTCACCGAGAGGAGATAGCCGCCTTCGTGGGGCGAGATTCCCGCGACGGTGCCCACCGTATCCACATGGCCCTGCAAAATATGCCCGCCCATGCGCGTAGTGGGAAGGAGCGCCCGCTCCAGATTTACAGAGGCGCCTGGTGCCAATCGGTCCAGACCCGATTTTTGTGCCGTCACGGTCATCATATCCGCCCGAAAGCGGTCCTCCGAAAAGGCGGTGACGGTGAGGCATACGCCGTCGGTGCAGATCGAATCGCCGATCGCCACGTCTTCGAGGACGGTTTTGCAGGCGACTTCGATCTCGATCTTCTCGCCCCGGCGGCGCATATGCGCAACCGTTCCGACTTCTTCTACGATTCCTGTAAACAAGCTCTCACCCCGCGTATCTTGAGGTCCGAACCGCAGCGCTCCACTTCCGTAAAGACATATTCTCTGCGGTCCTTCAAAAACTCGACGCCCTCGCCGCGTACGGCCTCTCTGCCGCCGCCCAGTAAGGTCGGGGCGAGATAGAGGACGAATTCGTCGACGAAATCGCCTTTGATCATGCTGCCGTGGAGCGTCCCGCCTCCTTCGACCAAGAGGGTACCGACGCCCCGGTCGTAGAGATCTTCGAGAAACGAAGCGGTATCGAGTACGCCGTCGCGCTCTTCAGTAAAGACCACCGCGACGCCCTGCTCGGCAAGGCGATCCGCCTTTTTTCGGTCCATGCGGGCGGTGTAGACCACCGTTTCGATCTCGCCGTCGAAGAGCTTTGCCCCCGCGTCCAGTCGTCCCATTCGGTCCAAGACGATGCGGACGGGCTGTTTGCCTTCGCCGCTTCGGTTGGTAAGACGCGGGTCGTCTAAGAGCGCCGTGCGGGTTCCCACGAGAATTCCATCGACTTCGCCGCGAAGCCGGTGGCCGTCTTTGCGGGCCGCTTCGCCGGTGATCCATTGGCTCTCGCCGCTTCGGGTGGCGATTCTCCCGTCGACGGTGGCGGCGTACTTGGCGAGTATGTAGGGCCTATGTTTTGTAATGCCCGTAATAAAGGCGCGGTTTAGATGCGCACATTCCGCTTCCAGTACGCCCGTGGTTACCTCGACGCCGCTTTGGCGGAGCCGGGCGATGCCGCCACCCGCCACCTTCGGGTTCGGATCCTCCATCCCCACGACGACCCGGGCGATCTTTGCCCGCACAATGGCGTCGACACAAGGGGGCGTCTTGCCGTGGTGCGAACAGGGCTCCAGATTCACATAGAGCGTGGCGCCGGCGGGATCTTCCTTGGCTCGCCGTAGGCAGTCCACTTCGGCGTGGTCCGCCCCGTAGGCGCGGTGATAGCCCTCTGCGAGAATCCGCCCGTCCCGTACCAGGACCGCGCCAACCATGGGATTGGTCTTTGTATGTCCCCTTCCCTTCGCCGCAAGCGCCAGGGTTCTCTGTATAAAACGTTCGTCCATATTGCCTCCCATAAAAAATCCGGAGCACGGGGCTCCGGATGGTACGCAAATTCAGGGCAATACAAGTATTGCCTATGATTCTTCTCCCATCCGGACTATACCGTCGGTATCGGAATTACACCGATTCAATCTTTCGAGTCGTGGACTATGACCACCGGTGAGGAATTGCGCCTCGCCCTGAAGAACTTCTATGCAGTTAGGAAATGTTTTCCTTTCAATAATATACCACGGACTCCCTTTCTTGTAAACCCCCTTGTGTATCTCTGTCTATCGGCGTAGGATAACGGTATGGAACTATTGCAATTATCGGAACTTTCCCGTATCGAGCCCAGGCCGGGCATTTACAAAATGTACGACCGCGGCGCGCTCCTCTATGTGGGAAAAAGCAAGCAACTGAGACATCGCGTGCGCCAATATTTCGGAGGATCCCATCACGCCCCCAAGATCCGCCACATGGTGGCGCGGATCGACGCCGTGGGCATCGAATACACCCCCTCTCATCTCGAGGCCATGCTCGCCGAAGAACGCGAGATCAAGCGCCTTCAACCGCCCTATAACCGTATGTTAAAGCGCGAGATACGCGCCGTTCGCTTTGTGCCGGATCGAAGAGCGCCCTTATTGTATCGCCTCGCCCCCGGCGGATTTGGCCCGGTGCAAAAAGAATCCTTTCTACGGGAATTCTTTTTGTCTCTTCGCCATCTCTTTCCCTTCGACGACCCCCTCGCCTATCATCCCCTGCCCCTCCGGCTTACGGCGGCGGAGGCGGCGCAGACCGAGGCGCGGCTTGCGGCGATCTTTTCCGACGAAGCGGCGTTTTCCGCCTTTCTCGATGCGATCCGAACGCTCCAGAAGAAATCCGTCGCGGCACTGTACTTCGAGCGGGCCGAGACGCTGGAGGTGATGCATCGCCAGGCGAGCCGCCTCGGCCGCAATCTCTTCCTCTACGACGCCTTTCTTTCGGATACACATGTCCTCTGCGAACCGACGCCGGCGGGAAACCGGCACTTTGTGGTAAAACAAGGCGTCCTCACCCATGTCGGCTATGAAGAAGGCGCGCTGCAAGCCTATCCCTATCGCGATACGGCCACCGAAGACCACCGCCGCATTCTCTTTTCCCATTACGTGCAATACGGGGATTGCGATACGCGCGGAAACTTTTTTTGATTTCTTTGTAATATTTTAGCCCTACCTGCGTATTTACTCTATGAAAGATACGGCGCCAAGGAGGTGAGCCTATTGGAAAGAACGGAAAGAATCGATTCCGTTTCCGCTTGGGAGGAGGCGGCGAATTTCGAGGAGATCTACGAAGCGTATTTCGATCGGATCTTTCGATTCGTCGCCTACCGCTTGGCGGATAGAGAATCGGTGCGGGATGTAACCGCAGATATCTTTCAAAAAGTATATACGAATTTCTCCGCATACGATGCGGCAAAAGGCCGCTTTGAGGTTTGGATTTTTTCCATCGCGAGAAACACCCTAAACGACTACTATCGAAGACAGGCTCGCAGAAAGTGGCTGCCGCTGGAAAATCTGATCCACATTCTCCCGTCCGAGGAACGGGTGGAAGATCGGATCGAGCGAGCGGAAGAACACGAGCATTTGCGAAAGATCATTCGACGCCAAAGCGAGCGGGATCAACTGCTCCTGAGCTATAAATTCGGCGCAGAGCTTTCCAACGCGGACATTGCGGCGTTGATGGCGCTGACGCCGAACCATGTGGGCGTCCTACTGCACCGACTTTTGAAAAAAATTCAACGCGAGATGGAGGCATATTATGAAGAATCCTAAAGATTTGCAGTCTTCGAATTTTCGGGCGGAAGAAGAGTGGACCGCGCAATTAAAAACCCTCTATGTGCCCGATGCACGGGACAAAGAAGCGGTACGCCGCCGCATAAGAAACCGGGCGCGGCGCCGCACAACACCCGCCATTGCGGCCGCCGCCGCGCTCTTGGTCTTTACCTTACCCTTTACGGGCTTCGGAGAAAGCATCGTTGAGACGATACGGCAGGTGGCAACGCCCACGAACCGTATCGTCGTCCACGAGGAAAAGGCGAACGCGCATCTGTCGAAGAGAACCCTGCCCGAAACCTTAAAGGGTAAGCTCTACGACCGAGACGGCCGCGAAATTACCGATGCGACGGTCCTCGATAAAATGGAACCGCTCTTTACCCGAGAGGGAAAAGAGATCGAACACATCGAGTTCGACGATGCAACCGGCCAGGCGACATTCGTCTTAGAAGAAGAGACCGACGACATCGACTTCAGCGTCTATGAACCGATCCCTTCCGTGGCCGATCGACTGACTTTTACGCCCCTGGTCTTATCAGAGCGCTACCCCTATGAGTATGCCGACGTATACGCGACAGACGATACAAAAACCGACTACGTCGCCTTTCACTATAAGACGAAAGACGGCAAGGAGATCTATATCGACCAGCGCCGCGACATCCCCGGCGCCGGCTATGAAATCGGCGGCGAGGAACCCATCGAAACCCACATCATCGACGGCATTCGAGTGATTGTGCAGGGATCGAGCCTCTACGCCGAACGAGACGGCATTCTCTTGGGTGTGACGGCAAAAGACGCCGACAAGGGCGAGCTCCTCGCCATATACCGGGACCTTCGGCCCCTCGAGTAGCCAAATCGATTTGCACAGCAAAAAAACGCCCCCGTACCGGCTCTATACCGTTTCGGGGGCGCTGTTTTTCGGCATAACAAAACCCGCATACGCGATGTATGCGGGTTTTTTGTAATCTTAACGCTTGGAGAATTGGGGAGACTTTCTCGCTTTTTTGAAGCCGTATTTTTTACGTTCCTTCATTCTCGGGTCACGGGTCAAGAAGCCCGCTTTTTTGAGGATGGGGCGCAATTCGCCGTCCGCTTCGACCAACGCTCTTGCAATGCCTTGACGAATGGCACCGGCTTGTCCCGTATAGCCGCCGCCTTTTACGCGGACGATGACATCATAGTTGCCTTCGGTTTCGGTGATCTCCAGGGGAGATTTTGCGACGATGCGCAAGGTTTCGAATCCGAAGAAATCTTGGATGTCGCGACCGTTGACGATGAACTTTCCGCTACCGGAAAGGAGACGCACTTGGGCTACGGACGTCTTTCTTCTACCTGTTGCTCTGTATTGTTCTGCCATCTAAATCACCCTTCCCTTATACTTCGTATGCTTCCGGCTGTTGTGCTGCGTGGGGATGCTCGTTGCCCGCATAGACCTTCAGTTTGCGGAACATGGAGCGGCCCAAGCGGCTCTTGGGAAGCATGCCCTTCACCGCGTATTCGATCACGCGCTCGGGGTGCTTTTCGCGGATTTCGCTGTAAGCGACTTCACGACGTCCGCCCGGATAACCGGTGTGGTAGTCGTATACCTTGTCGTTCCATTTGTTGCCCGTCATCTTAATCTTTTCCGCATTGATGACGATTACGAAATCTCCCGTGTCCACGTGCGGGGTATAGATGGGCTTGTTCTTGCCGCGAAGGATGTTAGCGATTTCGGTTGCCAGACGACCGAGGACCTTGCCTTCGGCGTCGATGACATACCATTTTCTATCTACTTCATTGGCTTTCGCCATAGTTGTCTTCATGGATGACCTCCTGCTATATCAAAGAGACGAATGTTCAAAAGTTTCCGGGGCTTTAAAACACTAGCAATTATTGTAGCTGAATTTTGGGTCCTTGTCAAGAAAAATCCGCATAAAACCGCAATTCTACGCCCTTTTGTTAGATTCGTCCGCGTTTCGGTATAAAGGCTATATAGACCATAGAAAGCGAGTGCATCATGAATCGAACCAAAGGCAAACGAAACGGCCACTTGCCGTCTTTTCGTACATTTCAATACGACTGCGACGCGGACAACGCCCGCCCCTACTCTCTTTTACATCGGCCCCGGCCCTTGCCCCTCGCCCCGGAGATCACCGAGGCGCTGGAGTATCTGTTGTGGTATGTGCCGAATATCAATTCGTTTCAATCGGCATCGAATATTCTGATCGAAGAAAAGCTCTACGAAGACTTTAGCTTCAGCATGATTGTCGATACCCTGCATCTCAGAAAGGAAGACGTGCTGGTGCTGGAATACATCGACGACGACATCGTCGACTACTATATGGAAAAGATCTGCACCAATTGCCAAAAGATCATCCTCACCACCGGCGACGACGAGACCAAGACCTCGGCGTTGGTCCGGCATATGCGAAACGCCATCGCCCACGGTTTTTTTACGGTGATCGACGATCGCATTATGGCCTTCGACGTGCGCCACATCCCCAAAGAAAATGAAACCTATGGCTGTACCGCCATTATCAAACTCGATCCGCTCCACTTGGTACAGACGCTCGCGCTCTTGGAGCAGGAGCTCACCCACGAAAAGCTCGCCCAGGTAGCGTTTGCAAAATGCGGATACGAAATCCTCGAGACCGACGTCAAAAATCCCGCGCTCCCCTTCGATTTTTCCATGCAAAAAGACGGCGTGGTGTATGCCGTCGAGATTAAAAAGATCGACTTCGAGGGGATCGCCGGTCCCGAACATTTAGAAGGCATTCTCTCCCACTTCCCCGTCTCGGTAAAAGAAGAGAAGGTGCTCTTGATGGACTCCGCCGTCTTGGACTCGCGAGCAAAGGCGACGCTGCGCCGAGAAAAGATCTTTCTCTTGGACCGGGACAATCTGAAATCTTTGATGGCAAAAGACGACGTACTCGGCCGCATCCGCCGCGAGATGGCGAAGGGCAACGGCGAGGCGCGCTCCCAAAAAAAATGAGTAAGTACGGAATTTCGTACTTACTCATTTTTGGATGTTTTCGCTTTATTTGCTAAAGTCCTTGAGGCTGTCGTCGACGAGCTTGTTTTCCAAGGGCGTCTTGTATTCAGACTCTTTCATATAGCTTTGTACGGACTTGCGCACGCGGTTGGTGGCGGCAATGGTGCCCATACCGGCGATACATCCGCCTTCGCAGGCCATACCTTCCAGCAGGTGGCCCTCTTTTCGGCCGGCTTTTGCCATTTGTAGCATCTTGATGCACTCTTTCAGGGAATTGGCGCCTTCGATTTGAATGTCGCGATCCGGATCGATCTTTTCCGCCACTTCCTTGACCGCTGCGGCGACGCCGCCGGCGATGGCATAACCCCGCGCGGAGGAAGAGGACTCTTCTTCTTCGGCGGTGACTTCCATTTCAGCGGGCTCGATATCCATGGCGACAAACATGCCCATCAGCTCTTCAAAGGTGATGACGAAGTCGACATATTCCTTTACATCGCCGGAGACGGCCTCTACCTTTTTGGAGGTACAGGGACCGACGAAGCAGACCATGGCCTCGGGATCGTCCTTCTTAATGTGTTCTGCGGTATAGCGCATGGGCGAGCCGGAGTCGGATACATAGTCCTTGAGTTCCGGGAAGCGGTAGTCGATCAAAAGCGTCCAGGAGTGGCAGCAGCTGGTCCCCATAAAGGGAATCTTTTCGGGCACGCGCTCCAGATATTCCTTGGCTTCGTGCAGGGTGGTGTAATCCGCTCCCAATCCGACCTCTACCATATCCTCGAATCCCAATTGTTTCATGGCCGCGCGAACTTGTGCGGGGGTGGTGGATTCGCCGAACTGGCCGATATAGCTCGGCGCGGGGATGGCGTAGATGCGTTTTTTGCTCTTTAATGCCTTGGCGAGCTGATAGATCATGGTCTTATCGCCAATGGCGCCCCAGGGGCATTCGGTCACGCAGCGACCGCAGCCGACGCATTTGTCGTGGTTGATAATGGCGCGGTCCAATTCGTCGCTTTCGATGGCGTCCACCCCGCATACCGAGGCACAGGGGCGGTCGTATTCGACGATGGCGTTATAGGGGCAGGCGTTTTTGCAGCGGCCGCAGCGGACGCATTTTTCTTTGTCGATAATCGCGCCGTGCTTGCCGATGCTGACGGCATTGACCGGGCAGACATTGGTACAGGGATGCGCCATACATCTGCGGCAGTTGTCGGTGACCACAAAGGCACGGGTGGGGCAGGCTTCACAGGCGAATTTGATCACATCGACCAAGGGCGTCTCGAAGATCGAGGTGTCTACGTCCACCTTGTCGAATCCGTCGGTGACGGGTATGTATTCGCCGTAATCTCTCAACCCCATGCCCATGGCCAGCCGAATCATCTCTTCGGCGATGGCGCGTTGACGGAATATGTCCTGGCGATCGTTTTCCGGTTGACCGGGAAAAAGCCGATATCCGGCAGTTTCCAGCTCTTCGATGGGTCTGTCCGTAAAAGCCATTCTGGCCACCTCGGCAAAGACGCGGCGGCGCAGACTCATGACACTTACATAACTCTCTTTCACATTTCCCTCCTATTAGTCAATCTTTCCCGCAAGCTTTAAAATGCGTTCACAAACTTCTTGGGGCGCGGCGGAGGTGATGCGTTCGCCGTCGATTTCGACCACCGGCGTATTCTCCGTACCTTGCTCCTTACATACATTCAAGCAGTTGGTATGGGTGATTTCCAGTTCTCCCTCTTCAAAATACCGCTTTTGAAGGTTTTCCAGCGCATCGAGCATATTGCTGGATCCCATCATGGTGCAACGAGCACCTACGCAAACATTGACTTTCATATACACTCCTTCTGTATTGCAACGGACTCTTACTGAGGGTTCTTACTTACAATGGATCGAAAACCCGGATTTCTCTCGAGGACTTCGTAGACCGGCAGACTGATCAGGGTACAGATAATCAGCTCACTTGCCGCCACAGAAGCGCTCATGCCGAGAAAACCGGCGATTCCGCCGCCGTAAACCAGATACAACTCAAAACCGATAATCCAAGAGAATAGGGCCGGCATCAAACTCGCCACCCACTTCCGATGGATCTTTCCCATCACATACAGGCTGATGGCCGTATGAAAGGTACCGAAAAAGATATCGTATATACCCAAGGGGGATGTGATGTTCGACAGTAGAACGCCGAGTACGATGCCCGGCGCGAAGGCGGGATTATAAAATGCCAAGAGATTCATTACTTCCGCCACGCGGAACTGAATGGGCCCGTAGGACACCGGCGCCAATACCACCGTCAGACCGTAATAGACGGCGGCCAGTACTGCCGTCGTCGCAATCCACTGTGTTCGTTTATTCATGCGCATTTTCCGCCTCCTCTGTGTTGCGATTGCTGTGCGCCAATCGAGCGGCCGCCGCCGCGGCGATGGCCGCCACCATATCGTCGGAGAACGTGGTAACTTCCTTGCCCTTCATCTTGTCGAGTTTGTCGATAATGCCGATCTTCTTCTTGTCCAAATAGCCGAAGTTCGTCAGTCCGATAGAACCGTAGACATTGACGATCGAAAGACTCATCACTTCGTCGATGCCGTAGAGGCCTTCGTCCTCGGCGATGATGGTCTGAATCGGCTCGTCGAACAGTTTTTGATCCACCGCCTTGTCGATGGCAAGTGCCGTCAATACGGCGTGGATCGTCTCCCGCTTCCGCAAAACCGCCAAAACATTTTCTTCACATAGTTCTATTGTAATGGGCACATAGTCTTTTTGCAACTCATAAACAATCTCGGCGATGTCCTGCACCCGCACGCCTTTTTCGGCGAGGGCATCCAACGCCAGGCGATACAATTCTTCCATATCGTATTTATACATGCTTTCCTCTATTCTAGTATTTTTCTCGAATTCTCTGTCTTTTGCGCCGCTGATACCGCAAGTCATCCACCGCTGCGACAAATAGCGCTGCGGTCTGGGGCAAGACGCAAAATGCGGCATATACCGCGGGCTTAGGCACAAGGCGCAACAGGCGAATCGCCGCGATCTGCGGCAGCATCAGCGTATCCGCCGGCAGGCGCCATAGCGAACGAAAGGGCCCGCGCAAAAAGGTCTCCCCGCCCCCGCCAAAATACGCGATCCCCAACAGAAGCGCCCAGAGGATCGCCGGAACGATCCACAGGGCGATTGTGTCGGTGACGGGGCTTTTGGAAAAGAACTTTCCCGCCGCCACATAGGGCGCAAAGAGCAATAGGGCAATGGGCAGGCGAAAGACCATACTGCCATAAAACAATCGCTCCAAGGGCGGCGCAAAATGGAGCAATATTAAAAATGCGGATACCATCAAGATATTCAGCGCGTGCACGACGATAAAAAGTACGGCGTTATTTCGCATTGCTCGCCCCCTCGCTCTTCAACTTGTCTCGAAGGCTTTCGGTAAATTCGATGCTGCCGTCTTTTAAGATCCAATAGGCTTCGACGCCGTCTAGGGAATCCACCAGCTTTCTGCCTTCTTCATAGGGCATACAAAACACCGTCGTGGACAAAAAATCCGCCAGTCCGCTGTCTTCGGAAATGACCGAAACCGCGCGGAAGTGATCCGCCGGCATCAGCGTGTCCGGATCGATCAGGTGGTGGTAATTCTTGCCGTCCACCGTATAGTAGCGCTGATAGTCACCACTGGTGACCACCGAGGTATTATTGGCATAGACGACGTCTTTCATATTTTGGGCCGTCGGCCGCTTCTCGGTGATTGCATCGGGGTCCTGCAGGCCGATGCCGAAGGCGGTGCGATTCGGCTCCGGCGCCGATCCGATCAGCTTTACATTGCCGCCGGCACTCACCAGCGCCGCCTTACAGCCCGCTTCTTCCAGTTCTCGGCAGGCAACTTCGGTGGCATAGCCCTTGGCGACGGCGCCCAAATCGATCGAGAGATCGGGGTCCTTGATCTCCACCGCGTTCTCCTCGGGATAGAGCACGATATCGTCGATATTGGTATGCGCGGCCGCCTGTCGTAGCGCGTCCATAGGCGGCAATTCGGCGTTCTTTTCTCGATCGTGGTCGTGGCCTTTTTCCGTCGTATAACGATCGCGATACGTCTTCCAAATATCCGTTACGGCGCCGAATGCGATATTGGTCTCGCCGTATTCTTTATAGCGTTCGATCGACAGCGACAAGAGATCCATCAGCTCAGGTTCTACGCTGAATTTTCCCTTTCCCGCCGCATCGTTTAACGCCTTTAGATTGCTGACATTTTCGTAGCGATTAAAGCCGTCATAGATTCTATGCAGCGCCTGAAATCTCTTATGGAGCAATTCGGTATATTTGTCGCCTTCGGCCTTGCTGTCCGCATAGACGATGGCGGTAACCAGCGTGTCGAAGGTGTCGTAAAAAGTAATCTCGTAGCGCTCCGGCGTCCGCTTTATGCCGCCGCATGCCGTCATCAGCATGGCGAGGGCGAGGAGCAGAGCGGTCCATTTTTTTCTCATTCCATCTCCGTCTTTCTTTCCCATAGTTGTATATACCTACTCAGTTTACCAAATTTTTCTGATTCCCGAAACGAAATCCGCGATTTCTCGCCTATTTACGAAATCTTTGCAACCAAAAAGAACGGATCGGGCCGTTCTTTTCTTTCGGTATATATCTATTCCGCCTTCCACGCGCCGCCACAACAGAGTCCCAAACATCGACTCGATTTCCGATGCCCGACTTTGGAACGGGCGACCTGGGCGAGAAATTGCTGAAACTCGCGAATCACCTCGGCATTGATCGTATAGAAATGCCATTTTCCTTCCTTGCGGTCATCGATCAGCCCCGCACGCGAAAGGATTTTCATATGGTGGGATAAGGTGGGCTGCGTGATGTCCAAATCCGGCAGTATGTCACAGGCACAAGCCTCGCCGTCGATTAAGTATTGCATGATCTTTAATCGGTTCAAATCGCCTAAGGCTTTACAAATTTCGACCATGTCCTGTTGTTTCTTCTCCCGCATTTCGCATCCCGTCCTTTTCTTTGCCGTTCGCCGGCCGCTGTCTTTCGCGCGGCAGTGCGAATCGTGCGCGTCGTTATCGTGATTCTATTCTATAAGATGGCGTTCGGTGGGGCAAGGAATAAAGAGAATAGATCTCAAATTTTTCATGACAAATTCTTTACATCTTTGCCATAAAATTTACAAGGCGTAAAAAAAGCATCCCGCAGGATGCTTTCTTACCAGCCGCCGCTGGCGCCGCCGCCGCCGGAAGAACCGCCGCCGCCGAAGTTTCCTCCGCCGCCATAGCCGCCGCCAAATCCGCCGTAACCGCCGGGGAAGAAAACGGGACCGCGATAGCGCCGTCGTCTGCCGCGACCACCGCCGGAAGAGCCGCCACCGCGAAGGAAGATGGACAAGACGATCAAAATGATCACCCAGCGAAGGATGGTGTCCACCACCTCGTCCTCCTCGACGGGCTCGACGGTTGCGGTGACTTCTTCGCTGCCGTCGATTTGAATATTATACTCTTCCTCGATCACCGCTAGAATCTCTCCAAAGCCGGTTAGAATGCCGTCTTCGTATCTGCCTTCCTTAAAATACGGTGTCAGATCGTTTAGAATGGCTTTCGCCTTCATATCCGGCAAGGCGCCTTCCAGACCGTAACCGGTCTCGATGCGAAACTTCTTGTCCCCCATCGCCACCAATAGGAGCACGCCGTTGTCTTTCTCTTTCGATCCGATATTCCACGCATCGAAAAGTTCCACGGCGACGTCTTCTATGGGCGCCCCGTCGGGCAGGCGGTCCAATACGCAGACGACGACCTGCGCGCCGGTCTGTCGGGCGAGCGATTCGTTCGTAGAGACGATTTTTCCCTTCGCCGCATCGCTTAGGACATCCGCTTCGTCATAGACGTAAAATTCCCGCGTCGGCTGCGGCAAATCCTTCCCCGCTGCAAAAATCGGAAGCGGGAGCAATAGGAGTAAGAGGAAGAGCCAAACGCGCTTTTTCATAGGCTTTTCCTAAAATTTCACTTGCGGTACCTGATCGGCACCCGCCGCCAGTTGGAAGTACTCCCGCTCGTGAAATCCCAAGATGCCCGCCACGAGATTGGTGGGGAATCGCTTTACGGCGCGGTTGTAATCGCCCACGCTTTCGTTATAGCGCTTGCGTTCCACCGCGATCCGATTTTCCGTACCCGCCAATTCCGCCTGCAGGTTCTGAAATCCTTCGTTCGCCTTTAATTCCGGATAGGCCTCGGCCACCACATTGATGTTGCGGATGGCTTCGTTCATTTGTGCATCGGCCGCCGCATATTCCTTGGGCGTCTCGGCGCGCTGAACGGCGCTTCTCGCCTCGGTTACCTTGGTAAATACGTCTTCTTCGTGTTTTGCGTATCCCTTTACGGTCTCTACGAGATTGGGGATCAGATCCGCCCGGCGCTGCATGGTGTTTTCCACCTGTGCCCACGCCTGGTCTACGTTCTCGTCCATGACCTGGAATTTATTGTAGGTTGAGCCGAACAGTACGGCGATCAAGACGAGTATGACCGCCACGGGTATCCATTTTTTCATAGCTTCTCCTTTGCTCGAATTCGGGTGATTTTTAGTGTCTCCATCGACGCATCCAGCATCTCTTCTATGGGAAGGAGTGCTTCGGATGCTTCCATTTCTTCTACCGTGGGCCGGAGGGAAGGGTGCTTGGGCAGAAATACCGTACAACAGTCCTCAAAGGGTTCGATCGATGTTTCGTAGGTGCCGATCCGCTCTGCCCAGCGAATAATATCTACCTTATCCATGCCGATCAGCGGCCGAAATACCACAGGCTTTGCCACATCGTCGGTGACGTCCAGGCCGTGGATGGTTTGGCTCGCCACCTGTCCCAGGTTTTCGCCCGTCGTCAGGGAAAGATAGCCGTGTTTTTCGGCCAATCGATTGGCGATCCGCATCATAAAGCGGCGGGAAAGGACCGTCATCTGCTCCGGCGGACAATTTTTGTTGATCTCTTTTTGAATGGGCAACAGGTTTACGCTGTATACGTTCATTTTGGTGGTATAACGGGTGAGGATCTTTGCCAGGCGCATCACCTTATCCTCCGCTTGCGGCGAGGTAAAGGGATAGGAATGGAAGTGGAGCGCGTCCATCTGTACCCCGCGCTTCGCCATCAAAAAGCCCGCCACCGGCGAATCGATGCCGCCGCTTAGGAGCAAGAGCCCCTTTCCGTTGCTTCCCAACGGCAGACCACCGTAGGTCGAGATCTTTTCGTGGTAGAGATACATCTCCTTTTTGACGTCGACATAGAGCATCAGATCCGGCGCGTGTACGTCGACAGAGAGCTTCTCCTCGAAGGCATCCAATATAATGGCGCCCAGTTCCCGATTGATCTCCTGGGAGTTCAGGGGAAAGGACTTGTCGCTGCGCTTGGTGACGACCTTAAAGGTCTGCATCTCCGGATGCGCCTCGAGCACCGCTTCTACATAGCGAACGGACTCCGCCTTTAAGCGCTCCCAATCCGCATCGAAGGCCACCGAAGGCGAGATATATACGATGCCGAAGACGTGGCGCAGGCGCTCTATGCTCTCTTCTTCCCTTGCGGGATCGATCTCTACCTGAATCTTCCCCATTTCGGGGATAATGGAAATATACCCAATATCCTCCAGGACGCTCTCGATATTCTGTACGATTCTGCGGATAAAAAACCGCCGATTGGCCCCCTTCAGGACCACCTCACCCAAACTCAAACTTAATATGCGTTTCATCTTATCTCCTGACTATCGAACGAACTTCGTCTACGGCCTCCGCGAGTGCCGCCGCAAAGATCCGCAATTCTTCTTCTGTGGTCTCTCGGCTCATACAGATTCGTATGGTGCCTTCCGCCTCCCGGTCCGTAAGGCCCAGCGCCGTCAATACGGGATTCTTCCCCGTTCTGTGGCTGGAGCAGGCGGAGGAGGTGGAGATATAGATCTCGCGTCCCTCCAAAATATGCAGCAGTACCTCGCCCCGGGTATCGGGAATGCTGACATTTAATATATACGGGCTCGCCGGTTCGGTGGTGTTGATCCGGATCTCGGGGATTTCTTCCAAAAGCGAGCGGAGCAATCGCACGCGCGCCTCCGCCTCCTCCTTTCGGATGCCCTCTTCTTCTAAGGCGCGAAAGGCGGCGCCCAAACCGTAAATGCCCGGAATGTTTTCGGTGCCGCTTCGAAACCCCATTTCCTGCCCGCCGCCGCGGATCAGAGGGGCAATATCGCGCCGCAGCAGTATGCCGCCGATCCCCTTGGGTCCGTGGAATTTATGGCCGCTAAAGGAATAGCTGTCGCAGCCGATGGCGTCGAAATCGATCGCCAGCTTGCCGACCGCCTGCACACCGTCGATATGCACCTTTAAGGCGGGATGGGCGGCCTTTAGCCTTGGCGCCCATTCCTCGACGGGATTGATCGAACCCAATTCGTTGTTGACGTGAAAGAGGCTGAGGGCGATCGTGTTCTCGTCGATCGCGCGATCGAGCGCTTCAAAGGGAATATGGCCGCTCGCATCCACCGCCACCTCCCGGAGCTCGATCTCCTTATTCCGCAGGACATTCAAAACGGAGGGGTGTTCGATATTGGTAGTCACCACATTCTTATCGCCTAAGGAAGCGCCGGATACATAGGCGTCGAGGGCCGTATTATTGGACTCCGTGCCCCCCGAGGTAAAATAGAGTTTTCCCTCTCGGCAGCCGAAATAGGCGCATATCTGTTTGCGGATCGCCTCTTTTTCGCGATCGACCCGAAAGCCGAAGCTATGCAGGCTCGACGGGTTCGAAAAATCTTCCACCAGCGCCCGACTTACGGCGCGAACCACCGAATCCTTCGGCTTTGTGGTGGCACAATTGTCTAAATATATCATCTCTTGCCCTCCTTTTCCTGTGGTATACTAACCCCCAGGAGGCATCTATGTCAAATCATTTCCTACAGATCTATTGTTCCCGCTACGGGCGGGGCGGCCGCCCCGTGGCGTATGGCTATCTGCCCAAAGAAGGCAGCGAAAACATCGGCATCGAGGTGGATCCCGCAAAGGATTGGATCGCGCCCCTCGACCGCATCCTTACAAATCTCCCGAAAACGGAAGATCTCTACGTCTATCACGCCGACTACGAAATCAAAAAGGCCGCGCCCCTCTTTTCTTCTACCGCACGGGACCGCTTGCGGTCGGCTTTAGACCTATATCCCATGCTCAAAGCCATCACCGGGCTTGCACCCGAGTCTTCGTATACCATGGCGCATCTCGCCGAAAAGGCGGGGTTTTCGAAGGCGGTCGCCGTGGGCGATGCCTTTGTCGAGCGCTTCCGTATTGCCGATCCCGCCGCCCTCTATGACCAGATTCGGCACAATCTCCTCGCCATGAAAGCCATATACTCCTATTATACCGCACTCCGCAAACGCACGACACGGCAAGGGGTGCAAATGACCGCATTCTCCCTCTCTCCCTTTCAGATACGGGGAAGAACCCCCGGCGGCAGAGACCGCTATTATCAGCGCGACGACATCCTGTACTGGGAAGAAGACGGCCGCTTTCTCTTCGAGGCGGACGTTCGCTATATGCCCTACGACGCCGAGAAAAAGGCACTCGTCCTCCGGGGCGACTTTTCAATCTCTTCCGCCGTACCCACCCCGCCCGGTTTCGTGGTCTTCGGCATAGACGACGAAATATACTACGACGTGATGGCCGAATTGCTCGCATATCTCAGGGACTGCGCGTAGACCTCACCCATCAGAAAAAGCACCCGAATCGGGTGCTTCTTTTGCTTTGCGTGCACAGACTTTACGAGATTTCGGGAACAATGGGCGGCTTGGCATCGACCTTGGGAATCCCGATCCGCAGATTAAACATCTCGCCATGTATCGGTTTTACCCCTTGGTTCACCTCTACCGACCCCTGCATCGAAAGATACATCAAAATATCGGTCGCATCCCAGCCGTAGGCGTCCCGGATCAGACGCGCCACTTCATGGCAGCCTTCCCATAGGGCATCGTCATAGGCTTTGCCGGTGACATTCACATAATAGCGATCTTTCAGCTCGGTAAGGGGCCAGTCCAGGCGAAAATCCTTTAAGACGCGCACGCGCAATACGACTTCGCCGCCGATCTCCAGACCCGCACCCGAAAGCTCGCCATCTCCCATCGTGGCGTGCAGGTCGCCCACCGCGAGCAGACCGCCCTTCACGCGCACCGGCAAATAGACCCGGGCGCCTTTTTTTATTTTGTTGGAATCCATATTCCCGCCGTGGTTGCCGCATAGACCCGACACCACCGCACCGGATGCCGGCGCAAGCCCCAATACGCCGATCATCGGGTCTACCGGCCAAGTAATGTCGTTAAATTTGGCCATGCCATTTTCGATTGGGATGATTTTTGTACGCGCCTCGGTCAAATCGCACAAGGGTCCGGTTTCGGGAATGACGACGCCGAACCCTTTCTCGCCGATGGAAATGTCGAGGACGTCGACGACGACCGCATCGCCCGGCTCCGCTTCTTCGATAAAGACGGGACCTGTCGCAGGGTTTGCCTTCGACAGATCGAGCTCGTGAACCAGATCGCTTTCGCTGTGAATCTGCCCGCCGAAGCAGTCCTCGGTCCGAAACGTCAGGATGTCCCCATCCTTTGCCCGGCCGATGGGCGCGTTTTCCGGAGAAAAGGTGTAGACCGTTTTTTCAAAGACTTCCATATTGCCTCCTTTGCACGTAAGCTATGTTCGTGTATCGAGTATAGCAAAGGCACAATATGAATACAATATGTTTAGGGCGAGACGCGTTTTACGACAACAAAAAACGATCGGCTGAAACAGCGCGATCGCTTGCTTTGGCAGGAGTAGTAGGACTCGAACCCACGACATTTGGTTTTGGAGACCAACGTTCTACCACTGAACTATACTCCTATATGTAGCTCGTCTACGACGATATACTTAGGATAACAGATTTTTACCCATTGGGCAACAGGTATTTATCAAAACGATAACTTCCCGTTAACAACGACATAAAAAAACTGCAGCCGCCGAGCTACAGTTATGTAAGGATCCCTCCTCAACTGGTGCCCAGAGCCGGAATCGAACCAGCGACACGTGGATTTTCAGTCCACTGCTCTACCGACTGAGCTATCTGGGCATAATGGTGGGCCCTCAGGGACTTGAACCCTGGACCTACCGGTTATGAGCCGGGAGCTCTAACCAACTGAGCTAAAGGCCCTCACAAATTTGGCGGAGAAGGAGGGATTTGAACCCTCGCGCCCCGTGAAGGACCTACTCCCTTAGCAGGGGAGCCTCTTCAGCCACTTGAGTACTTCTCCAATTTTGGCGGAGAGGGTGGGATTCGAACCCACGTGGGCGTGAACCCTAACGGTTTTCAAGACCGCCTCGTTATGACCGCTTCGATACCTCTCCTATTTTGTGGTGATCCATCCGCGACTCGAACGCGGGACACCCTGATTAAAAGTCAGGTGCTCTGCCGACTGAGCTAATGGATCATAATGGCTGGGGCGACAGGACTCGAACCTGTGGAATGCCAGAGTCAAAGTCTGGTGCCTTACCGACTTGGCGACGCCCCAATACAGTTTAATGGCGCACCTAGGAGGATTCGAACCCCCGACGCACGGATTAGAAGTCCGTTGCTCTATCCTACTGAGCTATAGGTGCTCATGGAGCGGGTGAAGGGAATCGAACCCTCGCAACCAGCTTGGAAGGCTGGGGCTCTACCACTGAGCTACACCCGCTTATGAGATTGAATTTGTACTCCGCAAAAACAATATGGTGGAGGAGAGTGGATTCGAACCACTGAAAGCTGAGCTAACGGATTTACAGTCCGTCCCCTTTGGCCAACTCGGGAACTCCTCCAAGAAGTTATGCACCTTCGTGCATGGAGCTGGTGGGAGGACTTGAACCCCTAACCTACTGATTACAAATCAGTTGCTCTGCCAATTGAGCTACACCAGCATGAAGAAAGACGGGGATCATACAATGACCTTTTGCTCCGCTTTTGCGGACTGCCCAAGACCTGTCACGGTCTCATGCAACCATTTCCCGAAGAAGCCGACCAAAGGGAAGGCTGATTCGCAGGAAATGTCTGCTGACAGGGAACCTGTCGACACATTACTTTCTACTTCTATAAGTAGAATGGCGACCTGGATCGGGCTCGAACCGACGACCTCCAGCGTGACAGGCTGGCATTCTAACCAACTGAACTACCAGGCCATAATAACACTTGTAGT
>NZ_JAUSWF010000009.1:0-82606 GCF_030815095.1 Aedoeadaptatus ivorii | reverse complement strand
GTTGTCATGCCAATGGCACGGCTGAGTAGCTAAGTTTGGACGGGATAAGCGCTGAAAGCATCTAAGCACGAAGCCCACCTCGAGATGAGATTTCCCTCAATGATAAGACCCCTTGTAGCCTACGAGGTTGATAGGTCTCAGGTGTAAGTACAGCAATGTATGTAGCTAAGAGATACTAATCGGTCGAAGACTTGACCAAGATAGTTGATTGTGTAGTGATTGTAGGTTGTCCGGTGACAATAGCAAGAGGGACACACCTGTTTCCATACCGAACACAGAAGTTAAGCCTCCTAACGCCGATGGTACTTGGTTGGTAACGACCCGGGAGAGTAGGAAATTGCCGGACAGAAGATTTATCTTCTTCTGAATTAAATAGAATGGTATAGCCAATGAATCTTATAATCTTAGGTAGCTCAATGGTGGAGCAACCGGCTGTTAACCGGTAGGTTGTGGGTTCGAGTCCCACCCTGAGAGCCATAAGCCGGGGTGGCGGAATTGGCAGACGCACAGGACTTAAAATCCTGCGGTCGTTGAGATCGTACCGGTTCGATTCCGGTCCTCGGCACCAAAAGGATAGTCCATCAGCAAATTACTATCGCGGGATGGAGCAGTCTGGTAGCTCGTCGGGCTCATAACCCGAAGGTCGTAGGTTCAAATCCTGCTCCCGCTACCATTTTATTTTTCTTGAATAAGGCGGTGTAGCTCAGTTGGCTAGAGCATACGGTTCATACCCGTAGTGTCAGCAGTTCAAATCTGTTCACCGCTACCATACTGGCCCCGTGGTCAAGCGGTTAAGACACCGCCCTTTCACGGCGGTTACCCGGGTTCGAATCCCGGCGGGGTCACCATGTATGGGCGCTTAGCTCAGTTGGGAGAGCATCTGCCTTACAAGCAGGGGGTCATAGGTTCGAGCCCTATAGCGCCCACCATACATTACTACAAGTGTTATTATGGCCTGGTAGTTCAGTTGGTTAGAATGCCAGCCTGTCACGCTGGAGGTCGTCGGTTCGAGCCCGATCCAGGTCGCCATCTACTTATATAAGTAAATATGGAGGAGTTCCCGAGTTGGCCAAAGGGGACGGACTGTAAATCCGTTAGCTCAGCTTTCAGTGGTTCGAATCCACTCTCCTCCACCAAATATGCGGAAGTGGCTCAGTGGTAGAGCATCGCCTTGCCAAGGCGAGGGTCGCGAGTTCGAATCTCGTCTTCCGCTCCATATGTACCTCTAGCTCAGCTGGATAGAGCGTTTGGCTACGGACCAAAAGGTCAGGGGTTCGAATCCTCTGAGGTACGCCAAAGAAGCCTTGAAACTACAATGTTTCAGGGCTTTTTTGTGTGCTTCTTTCTCGTTCGAAGATGGTAAAGATCGAAAAAACATATAACATCCTACTCCGAACTGTGTAAATCCTCTTTGTGAAAGTTCGCAGGCGTCGTATAATAGAAGAAGACTATTTACGCGTGAGACGTCGAGAAAACAAAGGAGTAGATCGAGATGGGCGAGAACAAAACATCGGATGCGCAAATTGCAGCTTCCAGGCGCTGGGAAAAGAAGAATCCGGAACGTACCCGCTATTTGGCCGGGCGGCGTGCGGCCAGATCTTTTATTCGAACAAAGGCGACGCTGGAAGACCTGGACGAGCTTATGGAAATTATGCAGGCCAGAAGAGAAATGTTGAAAGACGAATAAAATAGGACTTCGGTCCTTTTTTTATTGCGTTCTTGCAGATAAGCCATTCGGTGCAATATCGCGCGTACGTTCTGAATTTGGTGTAGGGGCGGGAATGATAAGAATTTCCATGATATAATAAGGTTTCGAATGGATCTGTTTTGAAGTCGGGTATACTTATACGAGAGGTGTTATTATGAAAAAGACCAATGCGCTCAGACTTTTGGATCTCGAGGAAATTTCATATGAAACACTGGAATATGATTCGAATGCGGAAGTCGACGGCGTTCAAATCGCGGCTTTAAACGATTTGCCGCCACAAAAGGTCTTTAAGACGCTGGTGGCAGAGGGAAAGGACAAGAACCACTTTGTCTTCGTGATTCCCGTCTCGGAGGAATTGGATTTGAAAAAAGCGGCGCGCGTCACCGATGAAAAGAAGATGGAAATGCTGCCGGTGAAGAAGCTGACGGCCCTTACGGGCTATGTGCGCGGCGGCTGTTCTCCGGTGGGAATGAAAAAAGAGTTTCCCACCTGGATCCACAAGTCGGCCGAAGCGTATGAAGAGATCTATGTAAGCGCCGGCAAAAAGGGACTTCAGATGCGAATCTCGCCGCAGGATTTGGCCCGTGTCGCAAAAGCGGACTTTGCAGATTTGACGAAAGAGGGGAACTAATGGAAATCAATAATCGTTTTGAGATTTGGAAATCTTTGCCCACCGTATCTCCCGAGGATCGGGAGCGGCTGATAGAAATGGACGAAGCGGAAAAAGCGGATAGCTTTTACCGGGAATTGCAATTCGGGACGGCGGGTCTGCGCGGTAAGCTGGGCCCGGGCACCAACCGCATGAACGAACAGGTGATTGCGCGGGCGACGTTGGGGCTCGCCAAAGTGATCGAAAGCCGCGGGGAAGCAGCAAAGCATAGAGGTGTCGCGATCGCCTGGGACATCCGCCATCGCAGCGAGATGTTTATGCGCGTAGCGGCAGACGTACTCGCATCGCGCGGTATCCGTGTGCATATCTTTAGCGGCATTCGCCCCACGCCCATGCTCTCATTTGCCGTTCGCGCGCTGCATACCCAGGCGGGGATCGTGATTACCGCAAGCCATAACCCCAAGGAATACAACGGTTATAAGGTATATTGGGAAGAAGGATCGCAGATTCGAGATGCCATCGCCGACGAGATTTCCGGTGAAATCGAAAAACTCGACTATGATGTCACCGTGGACAAAACCTTCGAGGAATACCAAGCGGACGGTCTGATCCTTACGATCCCCAAAAATGTGGAGGATCGCTATTACGACCTCACGCTCTCCAAGGCGATTGAAGACGATATCGATAAGGAAATCGACATCGTATATACCCCTCTGAACGGGACCGGAAATCTTCCGGTGCGTCGGGTGTTAAAGGAACGGGGATTTCATAAAGTGCATTTGGTGGAGGAACAGACCAATCCGGACCCGAATTTTACGACGGTGGGCTACCCGAATCCCGAAGATGTGCACGCCTTTGAGTATGCGATGAAACTCGGCGAAGCGGTCGATGCGGATATCTTGATCGCCACCGATCCGGACTGCGACCGGGTTGCGATAGTGGTGCGCAATGAACACGGCGGTTTTGTACCCCTCAACGGAAACCAAACCGGCGCGTTGCTCTTGGAATATATCCTATCCAGACGGAGCGAAAAGGGCGATTTGCCGAAGAACGCCGCCGTGGTGAAGAGCATCGTGACCGGCGAATTGGGTACGAGAATCTGTGAAAAATACGGCGTGCCCATGTTCAATACGCTGACCGGCTTTAAAAACATCTGTGCCCTCGCCAACGAATGGGATCACACCGGGGAATATACCTTCCTATTCGGCTATGAAGAAAGCATTGGATATGTCTACGGCGATCACGTGCGGGACAAGGATGCCGTGGTGACCACGATGATGATCGTAGAGATGGCCGCCTATTATGCGAGAAGGGGAAAGACCTTGGGCGAGGTTCTCGAGGATCTTTACCGCGAACACCACTTCCATGGGGAGCACTTGATGTCGGTCGTAAAAGAAGGACAGGCGGGGCAGGAACAGATTGCGAATATTATGAAAGATCTGCGCACGCGCCCCATCGAATGTATCGGCGATATCGCAGTCGAAGGCGTGGTGGACTACCGCGACGGAATCGAAAAGATCGGCGCGAGCGACGTGTTGGAATACCATATGGCCGACGGTAGCCGCTTCTATGTGCGTCCCTCCGGAACAGAGCCGAAGATCAAGCTCTATATCTATACGACGGATGCAGACGCGCAGGTGGCGAGGGAGAAAATCGATTGGATACGGTCTGCAATCACCGATCGATTTGACGGCAAGCAATGATTCTGGTTGTAGATCCCTGCCCCTATCTGGAGCGCAAGATTACCGGGCAGGATTTCCCCAAGTCCCGCGTGAGCTATGCGGATTCTCAGCAGACGAGACCCGCGGGGTACGGCGCGGATATGTGTGAACTGGCGGCGGACATGAACGAATCCGTGCGTCTGATTACCTTCTTGGGTGGGAATGCCGGCGATCGCTTTGAGACTTTATTCGTCTCTCGCGGCGGCGATGTGATCAGAGAGCCTTTACGCGACGAGACCCAGGAGTGCTTTATTCTGGAAGAAAAATATAAGTCGACGCAGATCTTTACCAAAGAGCCACGCATTACCCGAGAAAGCGTCTTGGACTTCTACGAGCGCTATGCCAAGGAAGTGGCGGAAAGCGACGTCGTGGCGATTACGCGGGACCGCAGGCGGGATGAGGGGGAAGCGATGAAGTTGCCCCTGATCCGCTACGCCCGTAAAAAATCGAAGCCCGTCGTCGTCCTCTGCGACCATACGGACGACATCGACGATCTCGTGGAGGCACGGCCCTTCGGAATCGTCATCGACCGTTTTGCCCTTTCCAAACTCACGGGCAAGAACATGCAATTTATAGGCGATGTATCCAAGGCCTTAAAATCGCTGTTTCAAGAACGCATTCCGCTGATTCTCGTTACCGGGAGCGACAAAGGGGCGATTTTGTTCTTCCGCGGCGAATTTTTTCACGGCAAGCATGAAACGGAAGAGATCGAGTTCGACGAACACAATGCGCTGTTCGCCATGGCGACCGGCATCCTGCGCAATTACGATGCGCGCATGATCTTAAAACTGTCGCTTGCAGCGGCAAAAAGTACGGACGACTCGGAATTTGTCGACATTAAATCGGATATGAATCGAATCGAAGTCAGAAAAATGGAGGTATGATATGGATTTTAATTTGCGAAGAGAAGATGCGGTATTTTTGTTTATCGACATCCAGGACAGCCTTTCGAAGGTGATCGATCGAGAAGAACGCTTAAAAAAGAATGCCGGCATATTGGCGGATACCGCAGAAATTATGCAGATTCCTTCTGTATTTACGACGCAGTACAAAAAGGGCCTGGGCGATTTTAACGAAGAAATTCGAAATAAGGTCAAGGATGCGGAGGATTTCGACAAAAAATCGTTCTCTTGCCTCTTAGACGACGAAATCGCCGCCTTTTTCGACGAAAAGAAGCCGAAACAAGTCATCGTCTCCGGCATGGAAGCGCATATCTGCGTATTGATGACGGTACGGGATCTGATTGCGCGCGGCATCGACGTGTATGTCGCATCGGATGCGATCGGATCGCGCGATCCCGAATCGGCACTGTATGCCGCAGAAGAAATGCGCCAAATGGGTGCCGCCGTGCGTCCCACAGAGACCATACTCTTCGACTTGAATTCCGTATCGGGCACGGATGAGTTTAAAGCCGTTCAAAAACTGATCAAATAATGCGGTTTTTGCATACGGCAGATCTGCACTTGGGGCGCTCCTTTCCCTTTACGGACTCTGCCTTGCGGGCAGTGGGAAAGCGGGATCGCTTTGAGACGTTTCGCAATATTCTGCGCCGCGCCGACCGATACGAGGCGGAGTATGTGTTTTTGGTGGGCGATATTTTCGAACAAAAAAAGATCAGTCGAGAAGAAGTAGATTTTGCCCTTGCCGAGATGGCGAATTGTTCGGCGACGATCCTATTGCTCCTCGGCAATCACGATTTTACCCTCTATCCGTATCTGACGGAGCGGGTGCCCGAAAATGTCTATCTCTTTAACCAAGAGGGCTCCGATGTGTTTACCGACGAAAGGCATCGCATCGATTTTCACGGCGTAAGCTGGTCGAGGGATAGCCACCACAAGATTCTCGAAATCGATCCGGCGGGGCTGCGGGAAGGGTTTCGCCATGTGCTTTTGCACCACGGAAACTGGACCGGCGGAGACGGCTACTTTCCCGTGGATGCAAATATATTGCCGTATTTCGACTATATCGCCCTGGGGCATGTGCACAAGCCGATTCTCTATGAAAACAAATTGCAGATGTGCGGCACGCCCGAACCCTTGGATCACACCGACCGCGGCCGTTTGGGCATCGTCTCCGGCGCGCTCACCGATCATCTCGAGACGGAATATATTTCCTTGGCGCGACGTTCTGTGATTGGCGAAAATTTTCATCGAAGGGGCGACGCGGACGACGAGGTGATTTTACGGCGGGTGCGCGAATTTTCTGACGACGGAACCCGGATCTATACGATTGCGATCACCGGCGCCTATAGCGGCGTCTTTGACGCGGCGATTCGCGCGACGCTCGAGGAAATGGAGATTCCCTATGAAATTCGCTGGGCACGAGATCTGCCGAAGATCGTAAAGGCATTGGAGAAGCGACATGCGGACGATCAATTTGGTACGTTTTTAGAGAAGGTGAAGGCGCATCCCATGGACGACGACCTGCGAGAGCGGGTATACGATTTGGGGATCCGCGCGGTGTTGGGGGACGAGTATGATTCATAAATTGGAAATGCGCGACTTCGGCATGTTTCACGAAGAAACCGTATATTTCGACGAAGGGTTTCAGCTCCTCGCCGGGGATAACGAGTCCGGCAAGTCCACCATGGTAATGTGTATTCGCACCCTTCTCTACGGTTTCTCCAAAGACAGTTTGCATATGCGGCGCTATAGCGAAGCGTACGATCTGTATTTTCCCAAGGATCGCAACCGCTATGCCGCCGCCATGGAACTGTCGGTGGCGGGCAAACGCTATTGTATCGAGCGCAATTTTCTGAAGGAGAACGAACGGCTAAATATCATTTCTCTGGACGACAATCGGGTCCTCGGCGATAACGAGGAATTGTATCGATACTCTAAAATTCCACAACCGGGCGCTCTGTTCTGGGGACTTTCCCAGGACGACTTTATGCGCTTTTTTTGTTTGGAGGATCTACGACTCTACAGCGCGGCCGACATCTTTAGTCGCATCGAGGAAGCAAAAAATTATTTAACCACCGGTTCCTATGCCGTGGATATGGCAAAAGCCTATGCGTATCTGGACAAAGAAGAGCGCGCGCTGGGAACGGAGCGTGCGAAGAAATCTCCGGTGGGAGAAAATCGAGAAAACATACGAAGTCTCGAGGCGGATATCGCGCGCAAGAAGGCCGAAGAGAACCGCCTACGAGAAGACATAGCCCGAAAAGAGGCACTCGCCGATCGGCTGAGTTCCTTAAAGCGCGAAGAGCGGCAGTTGAACGACAAGAAATACTTTTTGCCGCAGCTCGAGCGCGCTATGGGCGAGGTAGCAGTCTTGGATCGCCAGTTGGCGGCCAATGAAAAGGAGATCGACCGCTTTGAGTCGATGCAGAAGCGGACCGCCTTTTCGGATTCGCGCTTGCTGCGATACTTTGTGATCGCCTCTCTTGCGGCGGCCGCGGTGACGCTTCTTTTGTTTGTCAACGAGATTTCGATTTGGACCGTGGGCGTTTTCCTAACGGGCGCAGTGTCTCTTATTACGCTGGGTATATTCGGCATGCGGCAACGCACCAAAAAGCGCATTCGCCTCTATCACGAATGTTATATGAAGAGAGATCGCCTTTTGATGGAAAAAGACGCCATCTTCCAGTGGTTTGATCCCCATGTGGAGCGGGAGTTTGAAATGGAATTGCTTCTGGACGCGATGACGACGTATGCGGCACATCTGAAGGGATTGCCGGATCGTAGCGCCGAAGTGCCACAAGCGGTAGAAAATACACAGCGCACCATCGGCCAGCTAGAAGGACAATTGAAACGGGAGAATGCGATTGCCGCCGAGCGCCGTAAAAAAGAAGAAGATTATGCCGAAGAACTGGCGCAGAAGGCTCATTTGGAGCGGGAACTCGAAGCGATCGAGATGACCAGAACTCTGCTCGAAGAAGCGGAGGCCGGGGATCGCGAGGCATTTCTCGCCGATATGCTCGAAAAAGCGGGCGAATATCTCTATACGCTATCCGATGGCCGTTACGGAAAAATCCTGATGGGAGACGGCGAATTTTCGGTGATAGACGCGTGGGGTGCGAGTTTTTATGAGGCGCAGTTAAGTCGGTCGACGGCGCATATTTTGGTCATGGCGCTCCGCTTTGCCGCATTGGAGCGAATGGACGCATCCATTCCCATGGTTTTAGACGATGTATTCGTCTACGCGGACGGCAGGCGAAAGACAAAGATATATTCGGTATTGGAGTCGCTCGAAAGACAGTGCATTTGTCTGACGACGACAGAAGCGGAAACAGAAAGGGGAAAGGATTGATCTGGGCCCTGGGGGATCTCCATTTGGACTATAAAAAAGAAAAGCCGATGGATGTTTTCGGCAAGGACTGGGAGGATCACGAGGAGCGGATTTTTGACGCTTGGAAAGAACGGGTGCGACCGGAGGACATCGTCCTTTTGGTGGGAGACATCTCGTGGGCGCTCAAGTTGGAAGAAGGGGAAAAAGACCTTCGAAGGTTGGAAACGCTCCCCGGCACCAAAATCTGCATCAAGGGAAACCACGATTACTGGTGGTCCTCTTTAAAGAAAATGTACGATTTGGGCCTGTCCGACATGGAGTTTTTGCAAAATACGGGCTATGTCGCCGCGGGAATCGGCATTTGCGGCAGCCGCGGCTGGTCGGATATCGACTCCGGCGGTTTCGACGAGAAGGACGAGAAAATCTATCTCCGGGAACTGAACCGCCTGCGCCTCAGCATTGAAGATATGGAGGCGAAGGGCAAGGAAGCGGGGCTTACAAAGCGCATCGCCATGCTCCACTATCCGCCGTTTTCTGCGAAGGGGAGTCCCAACGACTTTGCCGATATCCTCAAAGAAGCGGGGATCGACATCTGCGTGTACGGCCATCTGCACAGTTACGGACATAAATTTATCGTCGAAGGCGATATAGAAGGCGTAGAGTATATCTGCGTTTCTTCCGATTATATCGACTTTCGACCGGTACAGATTGAGGTGTGATATGGAACGAGAAATGGAAATCAAGGTGCTCGACATCGATCGAGAAGCGGTGGAGGCGGATTTGATCGCATTCGGTGCGAAAAAAGTTTCCGAAGAGGTGCACCAGACCGTGCGGATCAATTCCGATGCGCATCCCGTCGACGAAGAAAAGGGTTATCTTCGGATTCGCCGCGTGGTCAAAGAAAGCGACGAGCGGATCGAGATGACCTTCAAAGAAAAAATCGGCGAAGGGGCGGTAAAACTCTACGACGAACACACCGCTTTGATCGACGACATGGAGTCGATGCGAAAAATACTTGCGCTTTTGGGATTCAATCGCCAGATTTACGGAAAAAAACATCGGATCAGCTACGAGAAAGACGGTTTGCGCTTCGACCTGGACCGCTGGGATGCGGACACCTTTCCGGTACCTTATATGGAGATCGAGGGGCCGAATGCGGAAGCGATTTACGAGGCGGTTCGCGCGTTGGGACTCCCGGAAGATCGGATCAGTTCGAAGACGATCGGAGAATTAAAGGAATCGTGGAATAAATAGTACAACATATATATTAAGTGTGTTATAATATTTCCGAGGAGGAAGAATATGACAGGTTTTAAGTACATTCGTTTTTTTCATGAGATCCGCAAAGACGATGTCGGCATCGTCGGCGGGAAGGGCGCCAACCTCGGAGAAATGACCAATTTCGGTCTCGACGTGCCTCCGGGATTCTGCGTCACTTCGAAGGGCTATGACGCCTTTATCGACTACGCCGGACTCGACGAGAAGGTTCGGTTTTTGATGCAAGATTTGGACGTAGACGATGTGGATATGCTCACCGCTGCGTCGAACGACATTCGCAGAAATATCGAGCAGGGCGAGATCGACCCGAAGCTCGAAGAAGAAATCGTATTGGCCTATAAGGAATTCAGTCGCTCCATCGAGGTGAAAGATCCGCAAGTCGCCGTACGCTCTTCGGCCACAGCGGAAGACCTGCCCGATGCATCCTTTGCCGGGCAACAAGATACCTATTTGCACATTGCCGGCGAAGAGGAATTGATTCAGCACGTTCGCAAGTGCTGGGCGTCCCTGTGGACCCCGCGGGCGATCTATTATCGGGAAAAGCAACAATACAACCACTTCGACGTCTCTTTGGCGGTCGTCGTACAAAAGATGGTCAACTCGGAAAAATCCGGCGTAATGTTTACCGCCAACCCCATTACCAGTTCCACCGATGAAATGATGATCAATGCCAGCTATGGCCTCGGCGAAGCGGTGGTTAGCGGTATCGTCACCCCTGACGAATACACGATTCGCAAGTCCGACAAATCCGTACTCGAAAAAGTCGTCGCCGATAAGAAAAAGATGGTCGTTCAAAACGATTCCGGCATCGGCACCCACGAAGCAAGCGTAGAAGACGTATTGGGTGCGGGCGCCGTGAAGGAAGAATGTTTGACCCCCGAAGAGCTCAATACGCTAATCGAGGCAGGCCTCAAGATCGAAAGCCTTTACGGCAGCGTGCAAGACATCGAATGGGGCATGGATAGAGACACCAAGGGTTTGTATATCCTGCAATCTCGCCCCATCACGACCTTAAAAGAGGTATCCGAAGAAGAGGAGTCTGAAATGAACGAGCAACCCGAAAAACTGACGCCGTTGGTACGTGGTCTCGCCGCATCTCCCGGCATCGGCCGCGGCAAGGTGAAGATGATTAAAGACGTTAGCGAAATCAATCTCGTCGAAGACGGCGACATCCTCGTCACCGCCATGACCAACCCGGATATGGTGCCCGCCATGCGAAAAGCCGCAGCGGTCGTCACCGACGAAGGCGGCAGAACCTGTCATGCGGCCATCGTAAGCCGCGAGCTCGGCATTCCCTGCGTCGTAGGAAGCAACACCGCCACTTCGACCTTGAAGGAAGGCCAATTCATTACCGTCGATGCCACCCGCGGCGTGGTCTACGAAGGCAATGTCCTCAAAGATAAGGAAAAGAAAAAGGAAAAAACCGAAGGCACCGGTGCGGGCTTGGGCATCTCCCTAGACGAACTCAAAAAGATGGTCGCCCCTACCACGGCCACCAAGATCTATATGAATCTGGGCGAGCCCGCTCTGATCGAAAAATATAAGGATCTTCCCTTCGACGGCATCGGATTGATGCGCACGGAATTTATCTTTACCAATAAAATCGGCGCGCACCCCATGTATCTTGCAAAGACCGGCCAAGGCGATCTGTTGATCGAAAAACTCGCCGAAGGCATCGCCGAAGTCGCCGGCGCCATCTACCCGCGTCCCGTCGTCGTGCGTATGAGTGACTTTAGAACCAATGAGTTCCGCGGCCTAAAGGGCGGAGACGAAGTGGAACCCCACGAAGAAAACCCGATGATCGGCTGGAGAGGCGTAAGCCGCTATATTTCTCCCGAATACGAAAAGGGATTCCGTCTGGAATGTCAAGCCATGCGCAAGGTACGCGAAGACTTCGGCCTCGACAATGTCGTTGCCATGTTGCCCTTCGTGCGTACGCCGGAAGAATTGGTAACCGTAAAGGAAATCATGGCGGAAGAAGGACTAAAACAATCCAAGAACTTCAAGATCTGGATTATGGCAGAAGTGCCCTCCGTGGTCTTCCAAGCCGAAGAATTTGCCGAACTCGTCGACGGATTCTCGATCGGTTCCAACGACTTGACCCAACTCACCATGGGCGCCGACCGCGACAGCGGCATCTTAAACCGCATGGGATACTTCGACGAGAGAAATACGGCGGTGAAAAACGCCATCAAGATCCTCGTCGATGCGGCGAACAAAAAGGGCATCACTTGCTCCATCTGCGGCCAAGGTCCGAGCCAATACCCGGAATTTGCAGAATTCTTGGTGGAATGCGGCATTACCTCTATGTCCGTAAACCCCGACACGGTCGACTACACCAGACGATTGGTATCCGGCGTGGAACAAAAGATGATTCTGAGAAAATTAAGAGAAGAAAGATAGATCACAAGCAAAAAGCGGATTCGAGGATTTTTCCTCGAATCCGCTTTTTATATGCGCAAATGAAAGAGTTTCATATAATCGTTTAAGCCCGATTCGACTTCCTTTACCGAGAAGTCGCCGGCACGGAGTTTGGTTTCGCCCAAAGCGAGCAAATCCTCATAGAAGAACACGCCCGTTGCCGCATCGGCGCCCCCTTCCGCCGCCTTCTCGAAGAGGAGGTCTTCCGCCTCGCCGAATTTTTGTGCGCGGATCAAATCCGTGAGCGCCAAATACAATTCGGTATTGCGAATCTCTTTGCGTTCGCGCTCTGTGATGCCGCGGGGAAAGAGGAGGCGTACGAGAAATAGAATCGTCTCTTGAATTTGCCGCAATAAAAAGTCGTTTTTAATCATGGGGATCCTCCTTCGGCTTCCAATCGCCTTGATGTTCTGATTCAAAGGCGTCGAGAATCGATTCCGCGAGCGAATGGGCGGTGGCGCAGTTTGCCTCGATAATGCGCGCGGAATCCACGCCTTCGGCGAGAAGTCGCTCAGTGGTCATCGGGCCAATGCTGAATATCTTCGTATCCAAAAGCGGTTTGCGGGAATACAACGCGACAAAATGCGCCACCGTGGAGCCCGACGAAAAGGCGATGGCATCGATAGAATCCGGAAGCGGGAGCGCACGTTCGGGAAGCGCGGGCCGGTAGACGGCGCGGCTCTTACACCTGCCGATCTCCTCTAAAGTCGCCCGAAGGTCCGGGCGGCTATGGAGGGAGTGCGGGAAATAGATGCGC
Organism: Aedoeadaptatus ivorii; assembly: GCF_030815095.1. Taxonomy (NCBI): domain Bacteria; kingdom Bacillati; phylum Bacillota; class Tissierellia; order Tissierellales; family Peptoniphilaceae; genus Aedoeadaptatus; species Aedoeadaptatus ivorii. Next base: position 69,881 of record NZ_JAUSWF010000009.1, on the reverse strand, counting down.
GTGCCTTTCTTCAATCGCGCGCGCAAGAACGCGCCAAAGGCGTCGCCGTTATAAACGGCTGGGTAGGCTTCGGGTCGAATGCCGAAACGCGATACGGCTTCTGCGGTCTTTTCGCCGACGGCATAGACCGCGACGCCATAGAGGTCGCGAATGTCCCGCGCTTTACGGAATGCATCGAAGAAAATGGAAACCGCATTGGCGGAGGTAAAGACCAATACCTCGGCATCGAATGCGGATATGTCCGCAGCCAAGTGCTCTTGGTGGATCGGCTCGATGGCGATGGTGGGGCGCTCTACGACATTTGCGCCGAATGCGGTGAGAATATCCGCCATTTCCGCCCGCACCCGATCGCCCGTAAGCACGATGTTTTTTCTGCCCAAGAGGAGGATGCGCGTGGGGTCGATCGCATCGGCAAGTGCGATTGTATCGCCGACGGCGATAAGGGCCGGCGTGGCGAGCGAATCCGGGATGCCGTCTTTGACGACGGCGCCCAGCGTACTCGTAAAGCGCGCCGCCTCTGCCGTCATCCCCTTGGATAGGACGGCGAGGGGGGTGTCGGGGTCTTTTCCGGCGGCACAGAGATCTGATGCGATCTTTTGGACATTCGAAAGGCCCATGTAAAAAATAAGCGTGCCGGGAATTTCTGCATAGATCGAAAAATCGTCGTTTTCGTCGGCGCGGTGGCCGGTGATAAACGAAACGCTGGTAGCGATATTTCTGTGTGTGACGGGGATGCCGAATTGTGCCGGTACGACGACGCCGGCCGTAAGTCCCGATAGGACGCGAAAGGGAATGCCTTCCGATGCCAGGTGAAGTGCCTCTTCACCGCCCCTTCCAAAGACGAAAGGATCGCCCCCTTTGAGCCGCACCGTGTTTTTACGGGATCGATAACAATTGACGAGGAGCGCATTGATCTCTTCCTGGCGTAGGGTGTGGCGATCGGGAGATTTTCCTGCGTATATTTTCTCGGCGGCGGGGTAGCGATCTAAGATGGCGGCATCCAGCAGACGATCGTATACGATCACATCGGCTGCGCGAAGGGCCGCATCGACTGCCTGCGTCAAGTACTTTGCGCCGCCGATTCCGGCGCCGGCGATCACTACGGGGCGCGTTCTATTCATATTTCACCTGCTTTGCGAGTATTACAACGTCTTTAAGTGCGGTCTCTATGGTGGTATCCACTCGGGCGAAGCGGAGGGGAGAGTCGACATTTTTGGCGTAACAGCCGTGGAGCCTAACGCCGTCTTTTGTAAATTCCGTGTAGATGCCGATGGGCGATTGGCAGGAGGCGGAGAGGGTGATCTGAAACTTGCGCTCGATAATCATGCGAAAGCGCGTCACCGGATCCGCCGCCGCTTCCAGCACCTCGATCAGATCGTGACGCGCCTCGGAAACTTCGATGCCCAATATGCCCTGGCAGGGGGAGGGGATAAATTCCCTCGGGTCCAGGACGAGCGAGATCTTGTCGGTCAATGCCGCGCGCTCGAGCCCCGCATAGGCGAGGATCGTTCCGTCCGCTTCGGATTCCTCCATTTTTTGGATGCGGGTTTGAATATTGCCGCGGACGGGCACGGTTTTTGCCCGGGGGAAAAAGTGCAGCAGCTGTGCCTTACGGCGATTGGATCCGGTTGCGACCATATGCCCGTTTAAGTCGTCCCTCAAGATATTCGCGCGCTTCGAAACATATACATCTTCTACCCGCGGCGCCTTAGGAGGGGGGGCCAATGTAAATCCCTCGGGGATTTTTGAAGACATATCCTTGAGCGAATGGATGGCCACATCCACCTCTTTTGCCACGAGGGCGCGTTCTAACTCGCCGACAAAGACGCCGTTTTTTCCTACCTGATCGATGGGCAGATTGCGAACTCTGTCGCCCTTTGTGGTAATGACCTTGATTTCGGTCTCGTATCCCGTCGCCTCAAAGATCTTCTGAATGCTCTGTGCTTGTATGCGCGCCAATCGGCTGCCCCTTGTGCCCAGGCGTAGTTTCATCGATTTCCTCCAAAAATTTTCGTGCTTGAATACTTTCGTTTGTCCATAAATCCTCCATCACCTCGGAGATATTTTTTTGCCCCTTTCTGCGCATACAGGCGCGGATGCGGTTTAAAAGAGATAACTTTTCCGCATCGAACTGCTCTATATGCGGCCGGAGTGCCTCGCCGATCTTTCTGGAAATCGTAGGATTTTGGCAAGAGACGCTGACCGAAAGCGGACCGTGTTCGATCCGATAGGCGAGGCGAAAGTCGCTGTCCTCGCGATTTTCGGTCGAAAGAACCGGCACGGACAGGTGCTTTGCTCGCCGAATCAGGGCGGCATTTACGGCGTAGTCGTCGGTGGCGACGATCACATAATCGTAGGCGAAGAATACAAAGTCTTCGTCGAGATGCCGTGCTTTCAAAGAGATGCGTGCGGGATATTTTTTCTGCAATGCGGTAATCTCCGGAGAAAACGTCTCTGCGATGCAGTAAAAATGAAACTCGCTCGACAGGAGTCCTTCTATTTTTAACTGCGCCGAGCGGCCACCGCCGCAGACCAAGACTTTTTTACCCCGCGTATCCATGTAGAGGGGAAAGTAGCGCATAATACCTCCTCGGATGTAAATTATAATGGTGTATAGCCATATTATAGCAAAAAAAGAGATCCTCGTTTCCCCATGAAACGGAAACGTAACAACGAAGTCGATGGGTCCATGTTATAATGAAATTGTGAACTGTATGATTTATAGGAGGATCCGGATGAAAAAATTACACGTGAAATCCATTGCCACCCTCGCACTCGCCGGCATCTTGGCGACATCGCCCGTCGCCGCTTTGGCCGCGAGCTATAGCGACGTACTCAACACCCACTGGGCGTATACACATATTTCCAAGCTCTCCGATTTGAAGATCGTAGACGGCTATGTCGACGGCTCTTTCAAGCCCGACCGTGCCGTTAGCTATTTGGAAATTCTCGAGCTGCTCAAGGGCGTTCAAAAACCCACCGGCGCGGAAATCTCCGAAGCCCTGGCCAAGCAAGGCTATATCGCAGACGCGTATAAAGTGCCCCAATGGGCAAAAAGCGCAGTTTCCTATGCGCTCAACACCGGCCTATTGACCGAGACGAATTTGAAGGCGGCCTACGCCCGCGGATGGGTTACCAGCCAACCCACGGCCGACCAATACCCGAACCGCGAAGTCGCTTTGGTTCTCTATGCCAAGGCACTCGGCATGAAGCCCTCGAACGACTTGTCTTCGATCAAGGTATCGGACCTCGATGCCATCGGAAAGACCGCTAAGGAACTGATCGGCGACGTCGACGTAAAGGGACTGTATGCCGCCATGGTCGACGCCAAGATCTTCGACGCTCTGGGCGACGAGGGACAATTCAGACCCCAAGATACCTTAAAGCGCGAGCAAATGGCGAAAATCACCGACCTGAGCTATCAATATAAGGCAGCACAAGAAAATACCCGTGAATACGAAGGCAAGGTCATCTATCACGAGCGGCTGAACAACACCAACACCTTCGCCATCGCGACCAAAGACAAGAAAACCGTGGGCTTTGTGTTGAACGACAAGACCCAAGTAACCGTGAATGGAAAGGCAGCTGACGCCGATGCCATCGTCGAAGGCAGTACCGTCAAGGTGAGTGCCTATATGGAAGAGGGCGCCATTACCGCACTGACGGCGAAGACCGTAGAAGTGGTGAAAGCAGACGTAAAGACCATCGGTATTGTGCAAAGCGTAGAAAAAGACGGCCTTAAGATTTCGTATACCTTAAAAGACAATATCGATCCCTCCCATGAATTCGATATGGAAAAAACCGAGGTATTCTCCTTTGCGGACAATGCGAAGATCACCCGTCACGGCGCGGAAATCAAAGCCTCCGACATCCGTAAAGACGATATGGTGGCGTTTACCACCGAAAACGGACGATTAAAAGAGATCGCCGTATATCCGAAGACCCATTCCGTAGAAGGAACCGTCGTCGATATCGATTATGGTACAATGCAAGGCAAGCGCCAAGCGGTAAAGGTAAAACTCTCTGAGGATAATGCATTCACGTACTATGTATTGGAGCCTGAGATTATTGAAAAGATCAATACATTGATCAAGGACAACGACAGAAATGTGAAGCTGCGCTTCAATTTACTGTATCAAAATATCGTCGGCGTGGAGAAATATACTTCAAAGGGAATGGTACAGGGAACCTTTAAAGGATATGACACCGGATTCACCAACTCCACTTGGGATTTTGCGATTAAACTCAGCAACGAAAACGGAGAAAAGAGATATGTCCTCGCGGACAAAATCGAATATGTCGATGAGAGCCTTGGAGGTGCTTCCGGCACATATACTGCCTGGGAATTGCACAATATTTTAAAGAACAAGAACAATGCTTTCCTCGATGTATATATGGTCAATGACAGAGTCGTTAAAATAGTATTACGCGGCTATGTACAAGAACCCGGAAAGGAAGTTCAGATCAAGATCGACAGATTGATGATCGACACTTCCGGTTGGGGGAAAAATGCAATGCGGGGATATACTGCCTATGAGTTTACGATGCTGGACAGCAATGATGTCGACAATACCTTCCGCGGAAGATTCCAAAGCACTCAGAAATACACGATCGGCACTATTCTCACAATGAAAGCCGATGTGATGAGAAGAGATGGAGAGATCTATTATATCAATGCCACCGTCAATGGCGTTCCCGCCCTTCCCATTAACGCCGGTCTATAAAAACTTTAACAAGCGGCAAAAGGCCCTGCGAATTTGTTTTCGCGGGGTCTTTTTTGGTATAATTAGACGTTAGGACAGGGAGGAGGCGTTATGGACTGGACGCAACGTACCCGCATGCTGATCGGAGATGCGGCGTTACAGAATTTACAGCAAAAAAAGGTGATTGTCTTCGGTACAGGCGGCGTCGGCGGAAGCCTCGCCGAGGCATTGGTGCGCACCGGGATTGGCCGCATCGACATCGTCGATTTCGCCGCGGTAGACGTGACCAATTTGAACCGGCAGGTCATCGCCACCACGGAATCCGTGGGCCGCATAAAAGTGGAAGTGTTTCGCGAGCGCGCCCTCTCCATTCGCCCCGATTTGGAGATGGAGACATTCCCCATTCGCTTAAACGCGGAAAATATCGGCGATTTTGATTTCTCCGCCTACGACTATGTCGCCGATGCCACCGACGATGTAAGCGCAAAGCTCCTTTTGGCCGAGGCGGTGCAAAAGGCGAAGGTGCCTTTTATCGCGTCTATGGGGGCGGGAAATAAATTGCGTCCCGAGTGTTTCGAGATCGCAAAACTGTCCGAGACCTCGGTGTGTCCCTTAGCGAGGGTCATGCGAAGGGAAGCGAGGAAAAGGGGTATCGATGACTATACCGTCGTCTATTCCAAAGAGCCGCCCCGCGAAATTCCAAAGGAACAACGCACGCCGGCGAGCATCGCATTTGTACCGCCTGCCGCGGGCCTAATTATGGCGTCGAAAATCGTACGAGATCTGATTGAGAAGTAGAATTGAGGAGTCATGGCATTGTTAGCGGACTATAACGAGCGTCAAAGAGAAGCGATTTTACATACCGAGGGACCGCTTTTGGTCCTCGCCGGAGCCGGAAGCGGAAAAACCCGCGTCGTCACCGGAAAGATCGCGTACTTGATTCGGGAGCGGGGCGTATCCCCCTATGCGATTCTCGCCATCACCTTTACCAACAAAGCGGCCAAGGAGATGAAGGAGCGGGTCGCCGCTTTACTGGACCGAAATGTCGACGGGATGTGGATCAGCACCTTCCACTCCATGTGCGTGCGCATATTGCGGGGCGACATTCACCATTTGGGATACGCGAAGAACTTTGCCATCTACGACACATCGGATCAAAAGACGCTGGTAAAAGACTGTATGGCGCGGTTGAACATCAGCCGAGAACTGTATAAGCCTTACAGCATCCTCAGCCAGATTTCTGCCTGGAAGACCGAAGGGATCGACGCGGATGCGGCGATGAAAGAGCATTTCGGAGATTACCATATGCGCAATATGGCGGAGGTCTATCGTCTGTATGAACGACAAAAACGCGAGAACAATGCACTGGACTTCGACGACTTATTGGTAAAGACCGTCGAGCTGTTCGAGCAGCGGCCGGATGTATTGGCCTTTTATCGCCATAAATTTACGCATATTTTTGTCGACGAATACCAGGATACCAACCACATTCAGTATCTTTTGGTGCGCATGTTGGCCAACGACGGGACAAATCTCACCGTCGTCGGCGACAATGACCAGTCGATTTATCGCTGGCGCGGCGCCGATGTGGGCAATATTCTTTCCTTTGAAAGGGACTTTCCCGGCGCAAAGACGGTCCTCTTGGAGCAGAATTATCGCTCTACCTCGCCGATTCTGAACAGCGCCAATCGATTGATCGCAAACAATCCCTGTCTCAAAGAAAAAAACCTATGGACCGACAAAGAAGGCGGCGCGCCCGTCGTCTACCGCGAGTTCTACCACAATAGCGAAGAAGAGACCGCCGTCGTTCAGAAAATGCAGCATCTCAACTACAAGGGCGCATCCTTCGGCGATATGGCGATTCTGTACCGCACCAATGCTCAGTCCCGCGGCTTTGAAGAGATTTTGATGCGCGAGGGCATTCCCTATCGGGTGGTGGGGGGCCTGCGTTTTTACGACCGCAAGGAAATTAAAGACATGATCGCCTATCTGCAGGTGATCGACAATCCCCGCGACGAAGTAAATCTGGTGCGCATCGTAAATGTGCCCAAGCGGGGGATCGGCGAGACCACCATCGGCCAGCTGCGCGAATACGCAGATGCGCACGATATGGACCTGTTTTCGGTGATGGAAGGGCTCGAGGAAAACGACGAATTGAAGATTCGCGCCCAAAAAAACATCCGCAGCTTCGTCAATCTGATTCACCTGCTCCAAGGCAAGCGGGCGGAGATGGGCATCCGCGAATTGGTGGAGACCATTCTGTTCGAAAGCAAGTATCTCGAGGAGCTCAAGAAAGAGGACACCGTAGAGGCGGCGAGCCGACTGGAAAACCTCGAGGAGTTCGTATCGGCGGCATCGGAATTCGAGCGCGAAAATCCGGAATTGACGCTGACGGATTTTCTGGCAAATCTCAGTTTGGTGAGCGACAAAAACGAATTGGCCGACGAAGACCGCGCCGTAAAACTGATGACCGTACACGGGGCGAAGGGCCTCGAATTTCCAATTGTGTTCGTGGTCGGTCTGGAGGAGCGCTTGTTCCCGACTTCCCGCGCCTTCGACGACGAGGCGGATATGGAGGAGGAGCGGCGGCTCATGTATGTCGCCATTACGCGGGCAGAGGAGCGGCTCTTTCTTTCCTCGGCGAAGTCCCGCACCCTCTACGGAAACCGGATTGTGTCGAAGCGGAGTCGGTTTGTAGACGAAATCGAGGACGCCATCGAGATCGTAAAAGACGAGAACCGGAAGAAAGATCAGCGCACGGGGCATAAGATATTTGCCGGTACGACGACGGAAGAGATACCTAAGCCGAAAGAGGCGCCTCAGGATGCGGTACACTACCAAATCGGCGATAAGATTCTTCACAAAAAGTGGGGCGAAGGCATGGTGGTGCAACTGAAGGGCGGCGGTGCCGAGGCCGTGATCTCCTTTGCGGGAAAGGGGCTTAAGACTCTAAACCTCTCGGTGGCGCCCATTCGAAAGAAGGAATAATATGAATATGCGAGAGATCGTAGACCAATTAAACCGTTGGGCCGAAGCCTACTACACCTATGACGATCCGCTGGTGGACGATGCGACTTACGACGCCTTGTACGACCGATTGGTGCAGATGGAAACAGAGACGGGACACACAGAACCCGATTCGCCGACGCTTCGGGTGGGCGGTGCGCTGCTGAAGGCATTTTCGAAAGCGGATCACGAGACGCCTCTTTACTCCCTCGACAAAGCGCAGAGTTTCGAGACTTTACAGAACTGGGCGCAGCGCATGGAGACGGCGGGCGCTCTGGATGCGGGCATGATGGCGGAACTCAAATTCGACGGCCTTACGATTTCTCTGACCTATGACGGCGGCAGACTGACCCGTGCCCTTACGCGGGGGAACGGCACCACGGGAGAGGTCATCACCGAACAGGTACGTACGATTTCTTCTGTGCCGCTTTCGATTCCCTTTACCGGGCACTTGGTGGTACAGGGGGAAGGGCTGATGCCCTTTGCTTCGTTGGAGCGGTACAATCGAACGGCTGTGCAGAAATTAAAAAACGCCCGAAATGGCGCGGCCGGGGCCCTGAGAAATCTCAATCCCAAAGAGACGAGAAGGCGGGGGCTGATCGCCTATCTTTACAACGCCACCGCCATCGAGGACGCGCAGTTTCAAACCGATCGAGAGGTCAAAGTCTTTCTCGCCGAGCAGGGTTTTCTCGTCCATCCCATGACCAAACGCGTAGACGGTTTTGCAGAACTCTTGGACTACATTCGAGAGGTGGAAGAGACGCGCGATTTGCTGGACGTTTTGATCGACGGCGTAGTGGTAAAGATCAACGACCTCGCGGCGCGGGAGCGCTTGGGGCATACGATCAAGTTTCCCCGCTGGGCGATCGCCTATAAATTCGAGGCAAAAGAGGTCAACACCCGCCTTTTGGATGTAGAATGGAATGTGGGGCGCACGGGAAAGGTGACACCTACGGCGATCCTCGAGCCCGTGGAAATCGACGGCGCCACCATTCAGCGGGCGACGCTCAACAATTACGACGACATCCTCAGAAAAGGCGTAAAGAAAGGCGGCGCGGTACTGCTCCGCAGAAGCAATGAGGTGATTCCCGAGATCCTAAAGGGCATCGGAGAAGAGGGGGAGCCGATCCCCGTCATCACCCATTGTCCCGCCTGCCAAACCGAGCTGATTCGCGATGGGGTGCATATTTTTTGCCCCAATACCATCGGCTGCGAACCACAGCTGGTCCGGCGCATCAGCCATTTTGCCTCGCGAGATGCGATGGACATCGAAGGGCTTAGCGAAAAAACGGCGCAGAAGCTGATCGCGGCCGATCTGGTGCGCGAGATCCCCGACCTCTACGCTTTGGATGCCGATGCGCTGATGGAACTGGAAGGGTTCGGGCCGAAAAAAGCGGAGAATTTAATTTCCGCCTTACAAAATTCGAAGCGCGTGCCCTTTGCGCGGTTCTTGTATGCCTTGGGGATCGGGCAAGTGGGCAAAAAGACGGCAGGGGATCTCGCAAACAGCTTTTCCGATCTCGAGGCCCTTTCCCATGCCGATCGGGCGGCGCTCGAGAAGATCGAAGACATCGGCCCGCATACCGCCGAGGAGATTCGATTGTTTTTTACCGACCCCGTTATCGCCGAATATCTCGAAGATTTCCAAAAGGCGGGGATCGAGATCCTCTATCCCGAAAAGGCGGCGGGGGATCTCCTCGAAGGCTATACCTTTGTGCTTACCGGTACGCTCAGCATGCCGCGGGATGCGATGCAGAAAAAACTCGAGGCGGAGGGCGCCAAAGTCACCGGTTCCGTCTCGAAAAAGACGGACTTCGTTTTAGCCGGCGACAATCCCGGCTCGAAGGTCGAAAAGGCGCGAACACTGAATATCGAAATCTTGTCGGAAGACGAGTTATATACCAGATGGGGGGAATTACGATGAACCGAGAAGACATACAACATATCGCGAAGATCTCTATGCTTCGCTTTACCGACGAAGAATTGGACGGCTTTGCCGAGCACTTTACCGAAACCATGGATCTGATCGATTCCATAAAACAATCGCCGATCCATTGCGATCCCACGTTCCACACCAACGATCTACCCAATCGGCTTCGGGAGGATACCATTCGTCCGTCCCTCGATCGAGAGGCGGCGACACAAAACACCGCGACCGAAAAATACGGCTATTTTGAAATCATCAAATTCGTGGAATAGGAGGATATATGAAGCTGACAGATTTGAGCGCACTCGAAACGCGCGAAAAGTTTCTCTCGGGCGATATCGACTGCGTGGAATTGGTACAGGCCTATCTAGAAAATATTAAGAAGGAAGACGACGAAATCAACGCCTTTATCACCGTAATGGAAGATTCGGCCCTCGAAAAGGCGAGAGAACTCGACGAACGGCGCGATCGGGGCGAGTCTTTGGGCAAGATGGCGGGGATCGTCGTCTCGATCAAAGACAATATCGCCGTCAAAGGCGTAAAGATGACCTGTGCCTCCAAAATGCTCGCCGATTTCGTCGCGCCCTATGACGCGGTGGTCGTCGACAAATTGAAGAAAGAAGATGCGATTTTGATCGGCAAGGTAAATCTCGACGAGTTTGCCATGGGATCTTCCACCGAGACTTCGTATTTCGGCGTCACCCGAAACCCCGTCGACCGCAGCCGCGTATCCGGCGGCAGTTCCGGCGGCAGCGCTGCGTCGGTGGCGGCGGGCTTCTGTTCTGTAAGCCTGGGCACCGATACGGGCGGCTCCGTACGCCAACCCGCCGCCTTCTGCGGCCTCGTCGGCATGAAGCCTTCCCACGGCAGCATCTCCCGCTATGGGGTCTCCGCCATGGCGAATACCTTCGATCAGGTCGGCGTGCTAGCAAAGACCGTAGACGATACCGCCTATGTGCTCGACATCCTCGAGGGCTTTGACGCGCGCGATGCGACCTGTATCGGCAATGCGACGTTGGGACTCGATGCCATGAAAGACGCGGTGCCCTTAAAGGACCTGCGCGTGGGCATCCCCGAGATCTTTAAGACCTTCGATGTGCAAGACGAAGTGCGCGAAGGATTTGCCCGCACGGTAGAATATATGCGCGAACAAGGCGCCGTGGTGGAATATGTCCCCATCGAAAGCTTGGCGCTCGCCATCTCGATCTATCATATCCTCGTAAATGGCGAAATCGCCCCCAATATGAGTCGTTTCGACGGCATTCGCTACGGCTACCGGGCAGAGGAGTACGATTCGCTCGAGGAATTGTATATCAAGACCCGCAGCGAAGGCTTCGGCGAAGAAGTCAAGCGCCGCATTATGATCGGCTCCTACATCATGAGCATGGACCATTCCAAGGAATACTTCGACAAATCGTTGGAAATGCGCCACTGCATGATCGTCGAATTCGAAGAGGTATTTAAGGACCACGACATTATCCTCTGTCCCACCTCTCCCACCGTCGCCGTGCCCGTCGACAAGGACTTGTCGCCCGTCGAGATCTATATGCTCGACCTGTTTACGGTGCCGGTAAATCTCATCGGCACCGCGGGCATCAGCGTGCCGGTGCATCGTGAAAACGGACTGCCCTTCGGCGTGCAGATTATACCGAGAAAGGGAGAAGATCACCAGGCATTGGCGACCGCAAAAGAATTGGAGGGCAATATCTGATGGCTTACAAGACAATAGTGGGGTTGGAAATCCACGTAGAACTCTCGACGGCGACCAAGGCGTTTTGCGGCTGCGAAAACGCCTACGGCCGAGAACCGAACACCTGTGTGTGCCCGGTTTGTTTGGGGCTTCCCGGCGCGACGCCGGTCTTAAATAAGGGCGCGGTGGATCGCGCCATCGAGATCGCCACGGCGTTTCACATGGACATTCAACCCAAGAGTACATTTTACCGAAAAAATTATTTCTATCCGGACCTTACGAAGGGCTACCAAATCACCCAAACCGATGCCACCGTCGCCAAAGACGGCTATATCGAGGTGGAACACGAGGGTATGACGCGAAAGATCGGGATCGCGCAGATTCAGTTGGAAGAAGATACCGGCAAGAGCCTGCATACCGAAGAGGGGATGACCCTGATGGACTACAACCGGGCGGGCGTTCCCTTGGTGGAAATCGTCACGGAACCGGATCTCACCGGGGGAGAAGAGGCGCGTCTCTTCTTGGAAAAGCTCCGCAATACCCTGCGCTATCTCGGCGTAAGCGACGTCAAGATGGAAGAGGGCTCTTTGCGCTGTGATGTGAATGTCAACATCAAAGACGAAGAGAGCGGCGAGCGCAGTGCCATTTCCGAGGTAAAGAACTTAAACTCCTTCCGCGCCGTAGAAAAGGCGATCGACTACGAAGTCGCACGGCAAAAGGCGCTGATGGAAAAGGCTGAAAAAGAACACCGCGCCACCCGTCGCTGGGACGATGCGAAAAGCGAGACCGTCGTTATGCGGGTGAAGTATACGGCAAACGACTATCGCTTTGCGCCGGAAGGAGATCTGGGTCCTCTGTATATCGACGAGGCGTGGATCCGCGAGGTACAAAGCGGCATGGCAGAGCTTCCCGACGTCAAGGTACAGCGCTTTATCGATACCTACGGGCTCAAAAGCTATGATGCCAAGGTCATCTGCGGTTCTCAGGCGGTGGCGGATTTTTATGAGGCCGTCGCCGAGAAATTCGACGATTACGAGATGCTCTCGAACTGGTTTATGACCGAGTTTCTGCGCCGCATCGCCATTTCAGAAGATGGAGAGGTAGAGGTCGCATTTTCTGCCGAAGATTTTGCCTATCTACTAACACAGATTCGCGATAAGAAGATCAACAACAATGCCGGGAAAAAGGTCTTCCGCATTATGTGCGAAGAGGGCAAAAAGCCCGCCGATATCATCGAAGCGGAAGGGCTCACCCAGATCGGAGACGCTTCGGCGATCGAAGGCATTGTCGAAGAGGTGCTCGTGGAAAACCCCGAGTCCGTACAGCAGTTCTTAAACGGGAAGGACCGCGTCGTCGGATTTTTGGTGGGGCAGGTTATGAAAAAGAGCCGCGGCAAAGCCAATCCGCAGATGGCCAACGAAATGCTGACCAATAAGCTAAAGGCCATGCAATAGGAGGAGCGCTTTGGAACAAATGATGACTTCGGCGATCGAGTCCTATGGCTATTTCGCCGTATTTGCCCTGATCTTTATCGAGAATGTATTTCCACCCATTCCCTCGGAAGTGATTCTCTTGTTCGGGGGATTTTTCGTCGGCACCGGCGCCCTGGGTTTTTTCCCCACCGTACTCGCCGCCACGGCGGGATCGGTGGCGGGGGCCTTTATTCTCTACGGCATCGGAAAACTCGTGCCCGCCGAAAAAATATATGCCTCCGCCGAACGCGGTTGGATGCGAAAGTTGGGCTTTAAGTTACAGGAGATCACCATGGTGGTCGAAAAGTTCGAGGAAAAGGGGAAAATCCTCGTGCTATTCGGCCGCTGTGTGCCGATCATCCGAAGTCTGATTTCCATTCCGGCGGGTATGGTGAAGATGCATCTCTTTTCCTTTACCGTGCTCACGGCCCTGGGGTCTTTCCTTTGGAACTGCATTCTCACATTCGCGGGCCTAAAAGCAGGCGAGAACTGGCACAGCATATTAAAATATCTGGATTACTACAAATACGTCATCGCCGCGATCCTCGTCGTGGCGGGCATCCTGTTTTTGATTCGCCATTTTCGGAGGAAAAGACAGAAGGAAGGACGATAAATGAAATACGAGATTGTCGAAGAAGCGATTTTTCTAAAACGGGAAAATCGCTTTATTGCTTGGGTAGAGCTGGGCGAGGTGCCCATCCGCGTGCACGTCCCCAATACCGGTCGCCTGCGAGAACTCCTGGTGCCCCGGCGCCGCGTATTGCTCGCCAAAGCGGCACAGACAAAGACGAGAAAAACCGAATATAGTCTGATCGCCGTAGAAAAGGACGACCGGTGGTTTCATATTCATTCCGCCGCCGCGAATCACCTGGTGGCGGAGTATCTCGACGCCGCGCCCGTGCTGAAGGGCTTCGGCAAGGTGCGGTCCTATCGGCGAGAGGTTAAAAAAGGCACGAGTCGATTCGACTTTTACGTTGTAGGGGGGGAGGCCGCCGGCTATATCGAGGTGAAAGGCGTCACCTTGGAAGAAAACGGAATGGCTCGTTTTCCTGATGCGCCCACGCTGCGGGGCACGCGGCATATCGACGAACTTACGCAAATTGCCGCCAAAGGGGAAGGCACCATGGTATGGTTTGTGATACAGACGGACGGCGTGTTCGCCTTTTCGCCCAATCACGAGACGGACCCCGCCTTTGCGGCGGCACTCTGCCGCGCGGAACAAGCCGGCGTAGATCTTTATGCTATGGATACGAAGATCGACGGCGCCGAAATGCATCTGTCGCGACCGGTTGCCGTGCGGCTCGATGCTCCGCTTGCGATGCGGCAAGCGAGGGAGGCGGATCTTTCTATCATAGAGACAATGATTTACGGGGCAAAACAGTCCCTCGCGAAAGACGGCGTGGACCAATGGCAGGGCAAAGAACCGAGCCGCGAGACTTTGCGGACAGATATTTGCCGCGGCGCCTGCTATGTATTTTGTGAAGAAGGGGAGGATCCTGTGGCGACGGCGGCACTCTGTTTGGGCGAGGAACCCACCTATCATGTGATCGACGGGGCCTGGGCCAATGCCCGGCCGTACCTGACGGTACACCGCATGGCGGTCTCGCCCGCAAAGAAAGGCCACGGCATTGGACGACGGGCCTTGGATGCAATCAAGGCATTTGCCATCTCGAAGGGTCTGTCGGAGGTGCGGATCGACACCCACCGGGACAATTTCCGCATGCGAAATTTGATCGAGACGAGCGGATTCCGTCATTGCGGCACGATCCGCGTAGGAGACGGAACAGAGCGGATCGCCTATCAATGGAGCCGGCCGTGAAGCGGCGCATTTTGCTCGCCGCCACGGCATCCGATGCGGGCAAGACCACATTGACCGTCGGCCTGATTCGCGCCCTCGTGCGGCGGGGGCATACCGTGGCTTCCGCCAAGATCGGCCCGGACTATATCGACCCGATGTATCACCGGGCGGCGGGCGCGCGCGGCATGAATCTCGATTCGATCCTGACAGAAGCGGCGTATCGGCGCCATTTACTGGCGAAAATGGAAGAAAACGACATCGTCGTTATGGAAGGCGCCATGGGATTTTACGACGGTATCGGCTCGAGTCGACGCGCCTCCGCCTGTGAAATGGCGATAGAGACCGATACGCCCGTAATTTTAATCACAAGCGGTGCGGGGAAGGGGTTGAGCCTCGCGGCGGAAATCGCGGGGTTTCGAAATTTTTCGAAAAATACCATCGCCGGCGTGATCCTCAACAAGACCAAGCCTTCCATGTATGGCTATTACAAAAAAATTATAGAGGACCACGCAGATCTGCCCCTATTGGGCTGTATTCCCCGCATGGAACTCGAAGCGCCTTCGCGGAATTTGGGACTGATGCGCGCGGAGGAATGGGCGGATTTCGACGCCTATGTAGATGCTGCCGCCGACGATTTTGAAGCCCATATCGATATGGAGCGGCTGTGGTTGATCGCCGAACGGACCGAGACCGAAAGCGACTATATATCCCCGCGGCTTGCGCAACCCGTCCGCTGCGCCCTGGCACAGGATGCAGCTTTTTGTTTCTATTACGAGGATGTCCTGCGAGAAGCCGAGGCGGCGGGGGTGGAGTGGGTGCGTTTTTCGCCGCTTCTCGATCCTCTGCCCAAGGAAGTTTCGGGGCTCTATCTGGGCGGCGGCTATCCCGAACTCTATCGCGAGACGCTCGCCCACAGACATACCCTCGCCGACGAAATCCGCGCCTTTTACGAAACCGGCGGCGTCGTCATTGCCGAAGGCGGGGGCTTTGCGGCACTTCAAGAAACCATCGACGGCGTGCCCACACTGTCGATCCTTCCGGGCCGGGTAGAGAGCACCGATCGCCTGCAAAATTTCGGCTATTATTCTATGCATGCCCAAAAAGACGGACTGCTCTTACGACGCGGGGAGCAGATCGGCGTACACGAGTTTCATTATTCCCGATCGTCGCAAAGCGGCGAGGATTTTTGGTTACAAAAACCCCTTTCCGCTAGAAACCACGTGGGAGGATATCATGAACCCAATGCCTATTTGGGCTATGCACAGCTTCACCTTACGGGAAATACCTCGGTATTTTCTCGATGGTTACATGCCCTAGAGGAGGCGAGAGTATGGGATCGATGATCGTTTTGGGCACGGCTTCTAACGGCGGAAAAAGCACCCTCGTTACGGCGCTTATGCGCATCTATCGACGCCGCGGATACCGCGTATGCCCCTTTAAGTCGCAGAATATGGCACTCAACAGCGGCATCATAGACGGCAAGGAAATGGCGCGGGCACAGATCGTACAGGCGGAGGCGGCACAGATCGCCCCCGATGTCCGCATGAACCCCATTCTCTTAAAGCCGGTGGCGCCGGGCACGAGCCAGGTGATCGTAAACGGCCGCGTAGCGGGTCGCTTCTCGACGCGGGCGTACTACGCGAAAAAAGCGGCGTTTTTCAAAGCGGCGCTGCGTTCTTTAGAGAGCCTGCGCGAAGAATACGACATCGTAATCGCCGAAGGGGCGGGGAGCGCTTCGGAGATCAATCTGAAATCGGTAGATATCGTCAATATGGGCCTCGCCAAGGCGGCGGATATGGACGCACTGTTGGTGGCGGATATCGATCGGGGCGGTATGTTCGGCGCCGTGGCGGGCACCCATTTGCTCTTCGACAGAGAAGAGCGCAGGCGACTGAAGGGCATCGTCGTGAATAAATTTCGCGGCGACGTCTCGATTCTGATGCCGGGGCTCGAGACGCTGGAAGAAATCACAAAAACGCCGGTTTTGGGCGTCATACCCTACGGCGATTTCACCATAGAGGCGGAAGATTCGCTATCCGAAAGCCTTGCGGAAATAAGAAGCGGCGCGGTCGATGTGGCGGTGCTGCGGCTGCCCTATATGACCGACTTTACCGATTTCGCGCCTTTTTATCGCCATCCCGATGTATCGCTGCGATATATCGACGGCCTGCGGAATTTTCGTGCGCCGGATCTGTTGATTTTGCCGGGCACGCTGCGTCCCTACGGCGATTTGAAGTGGCTGAAAGAAAGCGGATTGTATGCCGCGGTCCTGAAATATGCGGCAACGGGCGGAAAGCTCGTCGCCGTGGCCGAAGGCAAGGATTTGTTGGGAAAATATGTAAAAGGGGATGGCGCGAGCGGCGGATTGGAAGGATTCGATTTGTGGAACGAGAACGCGGCGCACGATGCGTCGAATGCGGACGCTGTGGTCGCGACCTTCGATCGCCACGGCGCCTTTGAAGACGAAGGGATTACGGAATCTCTATTGGCGCCCCTTCAGGCACAAAAGGGGATTTCTCAAAAAGAGAGTCTCAGCGATTATGCCGCCTACAAAGAGAGCCAATACGAAAAACTGGCGGATCTGGTGGAATCCTCTGTCGACATGGCGGCGATCGATCGAATTTTGGGCATATAAAAAGACCTTTTGCAGTTCTTGCAAAGGGTCTTTTTTTCGTTAAATCAATTTGGGAAGCAGCGTCGTCGCTAATCCCAAGAAGATAAAGAATCCAAAGATATCCGTACACGTCGTCAGAAATATGGGGGAGGAGATCGCCGGGTCGATCTCGAAGTGATCGAAGAGGAGGGGCAGCAAAAAGCCTACGATGCCGGCGATAATCATGTTGAGGATCATGGCGGCAAAGATAATAAAGCTCAAAAAGAAATTATAATACTTAAAATATAGCACTATGCCCGCCAACAATCCGATCATGGCGCCGTCGAAAAGGCCGAGGCCGATTTCCTTCAACACCAACGGAAAATCTTCTTTTAATTCCATTTCGTCGCGCGCGATGCTCGTCAGAACGATAGAAAGCGCCTGGTTGCCGGCGTTTCCGCCCATTCCCGTGACGATGGGCATGGCAGCGGCGAGGGCGACCACTTGGCTGATGGTGGATTCAAACATACTGACGACCGCCGAGGCCATAAAGGCGGTAAACAGATTGATTACAAGCCAAGGGAGGCGACTCTTGATGGATTCAAAGAAATTCGAGTCGTATTCCTCGTCTTTGGAGACCCCGCTCATGGCGAGAATGTCCTCACTGTGTTCCTGTTCCATGACCTCGATAATATCTTCACTGGTGATAATCCCCAGGATCGCCATATTTTTGTTGACGACGGGGAGGTACTTCAGATCGTATTTGTAGATTAAATTGGCGGCATCTTCCTGGTCTTGATCCGCATAGATAAAAAACGGATGGTCCTGGATCAGATCCGAGAGGGGCGTAAAGCCGGCCGCCACCAAGATGTCTCTTAAATCGACGATTCCCACCAGTCGGTGCAGATTGTCGGTAATAAAGATCGACTCGATAATTTCTGTAGTCGGTGCGATTTCTTTGATCTTAAGTAACGCCTCGCCCACCGAAAGGGTTTGTTTCAGCGACAAAAACTCTGTCGTCATAACCCCGCCCGCGCTCTCCTCGTCGTAAGAGAGGATCATTTGTAGCGTGTTGGAGTCGCTTTTCTTCATATAATTCAGCAGATCTTTGCGGCGCTTGGTGCCCATCAACCCCAAAAGGTCGGCGACGTCCGCATTGCTCATATAGCTGAAGATCTCGATCAACTCTTTGGTCGAGTAAAAATTGGTCATACGGATCTGCAGATCGTCTTCGGCATTTTCCATCAGATCCGCCACCATTTCCGGGTCGAGCATAAAGAGAAAATACTGAAGTTCGGACGCCTCCATATCTTCCAGCACTTCGTCGATGTCGACGGCGTGGTACTCTTCGTAGATCGTTCGGGTCTTTGTCACATCGCCCGCGCGGATGATCTCTTTGATCCGTTCCATCAGTTCGTCATAACTTGTTTCGTATTCCAAAACCCATCACCTCCGGTCGTCAGTTTCCTTCCTACATTATAGCATTTATAGGGTATACGGCAAATCCCGGCGAATTCGTGATTTGTATCACGAACTGAAACACAAACGTAACAAAGAAGTAACACAAAAGACCCCGAAAATAGTTACATTCTGTAACCTTCTGTGTTATAATTTCCAAAGATCATTAAGAAATGTCTAATTTAGAAGATTTTCCGCCGCTTCGGCGGATTTTGAGAGTAAGGAGTGTACTTTTTCATGAATTTGAAGTTAAAGCTTACCATCGGAACCGCAGCATTGGCATTGGTCTCCGTGGTAGGCCTGAGAGACACCGGAATATTCGTACAAGATCACACGACAACTCTATATAGTGGCAGCAAATTGAGCTTCGCCGTAGAAGAAGCGGCAAATATCGTAGAAACCAACGATAAGGGATATGTGGTTCAAAAGGGCAAGGCAAAGGTAACAGTACCGAAACAAAAAATCCTCGTTACCGAAGGCGAACCCCAACACTATGTAGTCAAAAAGAACGCGATCCTCCGTCGCAACGGAAAGATCGTCCGCAATCTCTTTATCGGAGAGACTTTGGAAACGGTAAAACACTATCCCAACACCGTAGCGGTAAACACCTCCGACGGCCTGTTCGGATCCGTACCCAAAGAGTTCATCGAAGCCCAAGAAGGTCCCTATGTGACCCCGGCAAAAGTAAAACAAGATTTGATCCTTGAAAACAGCAACGGTACTTATAGCCTGAAAAAAGAGCAGGAAGTCCGCGTAGTTTCTTATAAGGACGGCCTTTTCATCCTCTTAAACGATGAAGGCAAGGATTTCCAAATCGATCCCAATTACTTAGATTTCGGTGAAAACGGCATCGCCCCCAAACAACAAGCCACCATTCAGGAACAAGCGCCCGCACAAAAAGCGGACGGCGCCCAAGCGGCAGCCGTAGCGGCCGATGTTCCCCAAGTAGACGGCGAAAAGGCACAATGTGTCGTCGATTCCGCCTATGCGAAGATGGGTTCCCCCTATGTGTGGGGCGCCACCGGCGGCAAGGGCTATGACTGCTCCGGTTTGGTATATTCTATCTATGTAAAGGAAATGGGTCTTTCCCTTCCCAGAACCTCTTCCGCGCAATCTCAGGTCGGCAAGCAGGTCAGCAAAGACCAATTGCAACCCGGCGATTTGGTATTCTTCAACACCTCCGGTAAGGGCGTAAGCCACGTGGGCATCTATATCGGAAACGACGTGTTTATCCACGCCTCCAGCGGCAGTGCAAAGGTAAGAACCAATAAGTTGAGCGAAAAATATTATAGCTCCCGATTTGTCAACGCGACGCGGGTACTGTAAAATAACATTACGAGAGAACGGTACAATCCGTTCTCTTTTTTATTACCGAAATAGAGGAGGTCGTATATGCGTTTTGGCGTAACAGAACTGCGTGAAGAGATTCTCGCTTCCTTAAAAGAGAAAGCAAGAGCGGCGAGAAATGAGGAAAAAGGCTATATACTGAGTATTCATAGAGTGGGCGAGAATCAGCCGGATCTCGCCTATGAGCGCGGACTCAAGAAATCGGCGCAATCGGCGGGGATCGACGTGGACGTACACTGCTACCCCGAGGACGTAGAGACAGAGGCATTGCTCGAAGGGATTCGCCGGGACAACGAAAACCCCGCCGTCGGGGGCATTCTCGTCTTCCATCCCCTTCCCGATACCGTCGATTCCGGCGCAGTGGATGCCGCCGTCGCAATCGAAAAGGATATCGACTGCTTGCATCCGGACAACCAGCGCAAGGTGTATGCGGGGGGCGGTGTGCTATATCCCGCTACGGCAAAAAGCGCCCTGGCGATTGCAGAGGCCATGGGACCTTTGGAAGGAAAGCGGGCGCTTATCGTCAATCGCTCTATGGTGATCGGCAAGCCTTTGGCGATGATGCTCCTCGATAAGAACGCCACCGTTACCATCGCCCATTCCCGCACGCGAAATCTGGAAGAAGAGGCGAAAAGGGCGGATCTCGTGGTCTATGCCACGGGCAAGTCCCGTTGGATCGACGAGCGTTTTGTCCGGGAAGGGCAGTGGATTGTCGACTGCGGCATCGCTTTTGACGAAAATGGAAAAATGACCGGCGATGTCGATACCGAAGCGGTAGAAAAGATCGTCGAATATGTGACGCCGGTGCCCGGCGGCGTAGGGAGTCTCACCAATCTCTTGCTCCTTGAGAATATGTTTCTTGCATAAAAAATCCCCGTCAAAGCGGGGATTTTTTAGCGTCTGCGCAGATATTTCCAGGCAAGATATTTCTTCAATAGGCCACCGGTTCTTTTGCGAACGGGTCTTCGAGAAAGCAGCGAGATGCCTTTGGCAAAGGCGAAAAACTTAATGAGCTTCTTCAATTTCATATTGCGAACCTCCTTCGTATTTCGGGTATATGCAATTTATTTACCCGAAACACGCGCTTTTCACTCGTAAAATCCATCGCGATCCTAATTGCGCTTTCGATTGTTTTGTTTTTGGCTCTGTTGACGATTGTAGGTATTGTTGTCGTCGTCCTCGTCATCGCCTTCGTTTTCTTCCTCTTCCTGCCGCCTTTGTTCTTCGAGCTCTTGGCGGATGCGCTCTTGCTCTTGCATATACCATTCCTTGGTATGCACCGTGCAGTAGCGCCGCGGTCCGGCATAGAAGTCTTCGGGGACGATGCCGTCGAAGTCTTCGGGCTTATAGCCGTCGGGACGGGCGTAGTAATACCCGTAGGTGATGGTTTCGTAGGGGCAGTAGGTGGAGGCGAGTTCGCCGGAGACCGCACAAATCAACTTGCGCGTATAGCGCTCGGTGACTTCGGTGGGTGCGGTATTGGGCAAAAACGGCAAGCTGACGATCGACTTGGCGCGGCGGGCGTAGGCGGAGGCCAAAAGGCCGGTGCGGTCGCTCACTTCTTTCTTCTCTAAGTTTTTCGGCAGCTCCCAAGTGCTCTTATCATTCGGGATATCGTAGAGCTTGGCGTAAAAGTCCGAGACGACGGCGTCATTTTTTGTAAGCGCGAGCTTTTGCAGATCGTTGCCGAGCCACAGGCCGCAGGTGTAGCCGGGGGTCGCGCCGAGGGCAAAGTAATCCGCATTGTATTTGTTGCTTCCGAGCACCGCAAAGGCATCATAGCCCTTGGCGCCAAGCCGCTTTGCCACATCGGTGGAGCCGAGGGCGTAGCGCAAGAGCACGTCCGCCTTTCGCGGAAATTCCGATTTTTTTACCTTTGCTTCATAGAGCACTTCTCCCGAAGCATCGGTGATCTTTTGCACCATATGAATATTGCCCGTATTAGAAGAGGCGATTTTTGCATAGGCGCCGGTCATATGCATAAGATTCGTGCCATTCACCAAATTGCCCGATGCCATGGCATCGAAGGTAAAGTCGTGGCGGTTCGCCGATTCCTGGGGCGTGACGATGTCGTCGTCTTCGCTATCGGCATAGAGACCCAGAGTCTTTAGGGTTTTGAGGGTATTGTCGTAACCGTATTTTTCGAGGAGCTTGCCGCTTACCGATTTTCTGCCTTGCTCCAAGGCCTCGGCGAAGATCGTATTGCCGCGGAATTTACGGCCTTCGGGCCAAATCAGCCCGTCTACATACATGGGTATGTCGTCGTAGGCCGTCGCCAGAGTGTCCTTTCGGCACAGCGCCGTCAGATAGGTAGAGAGGGGCATAAACACCGAGCCCGGTTGCCGTTTGCCGAAGAGGTGGTTATAGCGCTTTCTGGCGGGATCGGTGACGTCGTTTCCGCCGACGAAGGCGCCGACGGATCCGTCTTTGTTGTCGATGATGATCGCGGCGGATTGGGGCTGCACATTAATATTTTCCGAGGCGAGAAAGAGTTCGCCGGAGAGAATGCATTCTTCGTCGTCGATGGCGATCTTGTCGCCGTATTTTTTGAGCGCTTTGGCGGAGATGCGGTAGTCGCTTCCGCTTTGTACGTCTTCTTCTTCAAAGGCGGTGGTGATGCGGGATACGGTACAGAGATTGCCATCGCCGTCGAGATAATAGGAAGGTTTGAGCGTGAGTATGCCGTCGTCGAAAGAGAAGTAGCGTCCGGAGAGAAGTAGGTCGCCGCCGGCGCGGGAAAAAGCCTCTTTTGTAAGGCGCAACGAACCATCGTCTAAAAACAGGTCGTCGTGGGAAAGGTAGAGGATTTTTCCGGCTTCATCGACGATATTGCCTTCGGTATCGGTGCTGAAGTCGACAAAATTTGCGCCCTTGTCTGCACCCGATCGCACCAGATCGGGGAATTGATCGTACAGGGCTTCGAGCTTATGTTGCATATCCGGTTGTATGGTCGAGTAGATTTTGAGGCCGCCTTCTCGGACTTTTTTCTCCGCCTCCTCGCGCGTCAGCCGCAGTGCCTGGGCGATATGCGCTTCGGCCTCTTCGCTTATGGCATCGGCCACATATGAAGTGTAAGGCGATTCGGCGTCTTCTTGCGGCCGAAAGGCCAAATTCCTGTTTTCAGCGCGGGCACGCGTCTTCGCGTCTATGTATCCGGCGCTTTCCATGGCGGCGAGCACGACCTTTTGACGTGCCAGGGCGTGAGGGTTTTCCACCAGTACATACCGTTCCCCGGCGATGGTGCGCACCGCCAAGGGGGTTTCATCTTTTACGTTCTCTTCGGGAATTCGCTTCAGCGGCTGGTATTTTGAAGGGCTCTTTACGATGCCGGCGAGGAGCGCCCCTTCTTCGAGGGTCAAATCCTTGGGCGCCTTGGAAAAATACGCCCGCGCCGCGGCGTCGATCCCCTGGGCGCCCATGCCCAGATCGATGCGGTTGAGATAGGCTTCGAGGATCTTTTCTTTGGGAAGTGCTTCCTCGATGGCGAGGGTCAAATAGGCCTCGGTGACTTTGCGGTCGACGGATTGCTCGGTACTCAGATAGAGATTTTTTACCAGCTGTTGGGTAATGGTCGATCCGCCGCGGACGATTCTGCCTTGCTTTAGATTTGTCGCAAGACTGGCAAAAAGTTGCCGTCCGTCGAGTCCCTTGTGGCTATAAAAACTGCGGTCTTCCGTCGCCAAAAAGGCATTCCGTACATCTTTTGGCACCGCCGAGAGCGGCACATAGTTGCTGAAGACCGAAGGATCCACCTCGTCAATCACTTCGCCCTCGGCGTCGTAAATCACAGAGGTCTGCGCGATCGCCGTCGTCACCTTTGTAAAGTCGGTTTCCGGTGCCTTTTTCAGGATAGAGAGCATCCAGGCGCCGATCGATCCCGCGATTAACACGAAGAGCGCGACGAGAAGAAGCAGGAAAAGCTTCGCCTTGTCGCCGCGGGACAAATGTTTTATTCCACCCATACACATCCTCCTTTCTCCAATTATAGCACAGCGGCTCTGTTGCGCAGTAGCTTCGGATTGTGTATATTTATGAAAGGAGGTACTGTGTGAACAGAATAGAACATCGCGGAGGTCGTCCGGAATCGGTGGTAACGGTCGCCGTTTGGGACGATGAAAACGAATTTAACGAGGAAAGTCTGAAGGAGCTGAACGCCCTGGTCGAAGTCGCCGGCGGCAATGTGGTGGCGGAAATGACCCAAAACGTGCGGTCCTACCACCCGTCGACGCTAATGGGCAAGGGAAAGCTCGAGGAATTGAAGGACTTCGTCAGAGCGGAAGATGTCGATCTGGTGGTCTTCGACCAAGAACTCAGCGGCGTGCAGATGCGCGAGATCGAAAAGATTCTCGAGACGGATGTCTTGGACCGCACCGCCGTCGTCTTGGATATTTTTGCCGCCCGGGCGAAGACCGATGTGGGAAAGCTACAGGTCTATCTGGCGCAGTTGGAATACGGAAAAAACCATTTGATCGGCAAGCGGAACTATTCGAGATTGGGCGGCGGGATCGGCACCCGCGGGCCCGGGGAACAAAAACTCGAGATCGATCGCAGGCGCATTCGCGCGGACATCACCCGCACCAAAAAGCGCCTGGCCCGGGCCAAAAAGATCCGAAACACCGGGAGAAAGGACCGCCTGTCGTCCAAAATCCCTTCTATCGCCTTGGTAGGCTATACCAATGCGGGAAAATCGTCGATTATGAATCGCCTACTCAAAGACGGCGCCTCGTCGGGAAAACCGGTCTTTGTGGAGGATATGCCCTTTGCATCGTTGGATCCCGACACGCGGCGCATTCGGCTTAAAGACGGCTTGAGTGTATTCGTCACCGACACGGTGGGTTTTATTTCCAATCTTCCCACCGCCCTGATCGAATCTTTTTATACGACGCTCGAAGAATTAAAGGATGCGGATCTTATCGTACACGTCATCGACGGATCCGGAGAAAATGCCGAAATGCAGTATAAGACGACCCGAAAGATCCTTCGGGATCTCGAAGTGAGCGCGACGCCTTCGATTTTGTTCGTAAACAAGCGGGACAAGATGGAAGCGGGCAGACTCCCGTTTTTGCCGGCAGAGGATACGGTGCTCTACGGTTCCGTCAAATTCGATGCGGACTTCGACTATTTCTTCGATGCCCTGCAAGAAAAGATCGAAGGGGGATTTGCCAAGGTGGAGCTGCACTTCGGTTTTGACGAAATGCACCGCGTAGAAGAGATCAAGGCGCGGTTCCCCGTCGAGCAATTCGACTACGACCACGAAGGGGTGGCGATTACGACGACGCTTCCCAAGAGCTACTTACCCCGCTACGAAAGACAGATACGGAGGCGCTATGTATAAGACCGTATTGCGAGAAGGGCACAGTCGATTGGAGGAGAAAAAGTCCGAGTTTTTGGGATATGTCTCTCATGTTCGTTCCAAAGAAGAGGCGGAGGCGGTGATTGCGCATATGCGAAAAGCATACCCAGACGCCCGCCATCACTGTAGCGCCTATATCGTGGGGGCGGGCGGCATCGTGCAAAAATACGACGACGACGGCGAGCCCCAGAAGACCGCCGGGCCGCCCATACTCGAAGTCCTCAAGAGAAACGGTCTGGAAAATGTGGTCTGCGTCGTCACCCGCTACTTCGGGGGCACCTTACTGGGAGCGGGCGGCCTGATCCGCGCCTACTCTACCGCCGCCTCCCTTGCGGTTGAGGAGGCGGTGGTCGTGGAAATGCACGCGGCATTGGATCTGCGGATTCGCTACGACTACACCTTTCACGGGGCGCTGGAAAACTTTTTGATGCAGTACGGATACCCGGTTTTTGATGCGGAATTTACCGATCAGGTGGCGCTTTCGACGACGCTGCTCGCAGAGAACGAGGACGCACTGCTCGAGAAGCTGACGGATCTTACGGCAGGCGACGTCTATATCGTCGAGAAGAAGGCCACCGAAAGGCCTGTCAGAGACGGATTTTTATTGTATAATAAACAAAAATACAAACAAACCACGGATTAGGAGGTCCTTATGAAAGAAACCATCGACGCATTGGTAACATGGATGCAGAAAGTAGTGGGCGATGCGCACGCAAAGGGCATCGTATTCGGCTTGAGTGGAGGAATCGATTCCGCGGTGATCGCAGGCATTGCCAAACGCGCCTTCGGAGACGACGCATTGGGAATCATTATGCCTATCGACTCCCATCCCCAAGATGAAATCGACGCATTGCTCGTGGCCGAAGCGCTGGATCTGAAAATCGAAAAGGTCGATCTGAGTGCGGCCTATCACGCCATCCTCGACGCATCTTTTGTAAGTGAAAATACCATGGCGAAGGCGAACCTCAAGCCGCGTCTGCGCATGAGTACCCTCTACTATTATGGGCAGGACCGCAATTATTTGGTGAGCGGCTCCTCCAACGCCAGCGAATACTATGTGGGTTACTTCACCAAATTCGGCGACTCCGCTTGCGATCTGATGCCCCTCGTGGACTTTGTAAAAGAAGAGGTCTTTGCACTGGGCGAGGCGCTTGGCTTGCCTGAAGTCGTACTGAAGAAGAAGCCAACGGCGGGCCTCTATGAAGGGCAGACCGACGAGTTGGAGATGGGCTTCAGCTACAAAGAGCTCGACGCGGTGATCCGCGAGGACTATCGCGGCGAACACCGCGACAAGATCGACCACCTGCATAAGATCAGCGCTCACAAGCGGGTTTTGCCTCCGAAGTTTGGTAAATAAGAAAAGAATATGATAGAATAATGGACCGAATGAAAGAGAGGTAGCTATGGCAGGACATTCAAAATGGCATAATATTAAAAATAAAAAAGGCAAAGAAGACGCAAAGCGCGGAAAGATTTTTACCAAGCTTTCCCGAAACATCACCGTGGCGGCGCGAGAAGGCGGCGACGACCCGGCGTATAACGCGGCGTTGAAAGCGGCGATTGACAAGGCGAAGGCGGAAAATATGCCCAACGACAATATCGATCGCGCCATCAAAAAGGCAGCGGGCGGTGACGACGGCGCGGACTTTGAAGCCGTCACCTACGAAGGCTATGGTCCTTCCGGCATCGCCGTATTGGTGGAATGCTTAACCGACAATCGCAATCGCACGGCGCCGGATGTGCGCCACGCCTTCGACAAAAACGGCGGCAATTTGGGCACCAACGGCTCGGTATCGTTTCTGTTCGACCGCAAAGGGCAGTTGGGCATCGCCACGGACGAGGGAATCGATCCCGATGCGGTCATGATGGATGCCATCGAAGCCGGCGCGGAAGATGTGACCGTGATCGACGAAGGGATCGAGATTACCACCGCGCCGGAGGAATATCACAAGGTGCGTAACCACCTCGAGGAAAAGGGATATGAGTTCGTAATCTCCGAAATCACCTTTATTCCCCAAACCACCACGGCGCTCGACAGCGAAGAAGATCGCGCCAAGATGACCAAGTTGATCGAACAATTGGAGTCTAACGACGACGTGCAGGAAGTGTATCATAACTGGGAGAATGCAGAAGAAGCATAAATGAAAAAATTTCTCTCCCTGCTCGTAGCCGGGCTGTGCATTTTTTTGTGTTTCAGCCTGGCTACCTATATACAGAGCCAAGATGCGGACTATTATGCCGCGCAAATGCGCAAAAACCGGATCGATTGCGTAACGGGTCTTTCCTTCACGCGACTCGACGAAATATCGGACGGCCTGCGCGCCTATTTGCGTACCGGCGAAGAGAAGCAAATCGCGCCGTATTTCTCGGCGGAAGAAGTCGTCCATATGAAAGACGTATACGGTCTCTTTCAATGGATGGCTCGACTCTCCGCCGCGGGCGTATGTATCGTCGTTTGGGGCGCCTATAGGCTCAAGAAGCGCTATGGCATCCGCGGGAGTATGCGTGCGGTGGGACGTGCCGCCTGGATCTGGATCGCCGTATTCGCGCTACTGGCGGCGGCGATCGCTGTGAATTTTCATCGGGCGTGGTTTTTGTTTCATCGCCTGGTATTTTCCAATGAATTGTGGCTGATGGATCCCCAAACGGATCTGATGATTCAAATGCTGCCGGAGAACTTTTTTTCCGGCATGGTGCTACGCATCGGCGCCGTTATGATCGTGGCGATGGCGCTGTTATCGGCAATGGGTTTTGTGAAAGGAACGGACAATGGAATTGAATAGATATATCGACCATACGATTTTGGGACCGGACGCCAATAAGGCGGCGGTCGTAAACACCATAGAAGAAGCGAAGAAGTACGGTTTCGCATCCGTCTGCCTAAACCCCTATTGGGTCTCCATGGCGGCCGAAATGCTCGCCGGTACCGATGTAAAGGTCTGCACCGTGATCGGCTTTCCCTTAGGGGCGACGACCGCAAAGGCCAAGGCGTTTGAGGCGAAAGAAGCCGTCGAAAACGGCGCCGAAGAGGTGGATATGGTCCTCAATATCGGCGCATTAAAAGATGGCGATCACGAAGCGGTACTCAAAGATATGCGCGGCGTAAAAGAAGCGGTGGGACATGTGGTCGTAAAGGTGATCCTCGAAACCTGTCTTTTGACCGACGATGAGAAGCGCGCGGCCTGTGCTCTGGCGAAAGAAGCGGGTTTGGACTTTGTAAAGACCTCTACGGGATTTTCCGAAGCGGGTGCCACCGTCGAAGACGTGCGGCTTATGCGCGAAGCCGTGGGCGAGTCTATGGGGGTAAAGGCGAGCGGCGGCATTCGCGACCGCAAGAGCGCCCTCGCCATGATCGAAGCCGGTGCATCGCGTATCGGCGCCTCCAAATCCGTCGCCATCGTCGAAGAGGCGTAAAATGGATCCTGTCGCATTTCGCCTCTTCGGACTGGACGTGCGCTGGTACGGCATACTGATCGCCTTGGGCGCGGTACTCGCCGTATGGGTGGCGGAAAATTTGATCCAAAAAAATCCCGCGATCCCCAAAGAATCCGTCGTCGACTATGCCCTGTACGCATTGCCTTTGGGCATTCTGGGCGCACGGCTCTATTATGTGTTGTTTGAGTGGGAATACTACGGACAATACCCCGCAGAAATCCTCGCCATCCGAAACGGGGGGCTCGCCATCCACGGCGGCATACTCGCGGGTATGCTCGTGGCGTGGTTTTTCGCTCGCAAGAGGAAGCAGTCGTTTTGGGACTTTTTAGATATGCTCGCGCCCGGCGTGGTGCTCGCACAGGGCATCGGCCGCTGGGGCAACTTTATGAACGGAGAGGCCCACGGCGGCCCCACCGATCTGCCTTGGGCGATTCAGGTGGGGGGCGAGATGGTGCATCCCACATTTTTGTATGAATCCATCTTGGACGTGGGAATTTTTCTGTTTCTCTTTTTTGTGCTCGCGAAGCGAAGAAAATTTCGCGGGCAACTCGCCGCGTGGTATTTGATCCTGTACGGCATCGGCCGCTTTTGTATCGAAGGGATACGCACGGACAGCCTGTATATCGGGCCATTGCGTACCGCCCAACTCGTCAGCATTCTGGGAATTCTCTTCGGGTTGGCGATCCTCTATGTGGCGTCCAAGAAAAAAGACGGAGGCGACTACCGACTGATTGACAAAAAGCCATCCTAAACGAAATTTGCGAACCGCCGAAATATCGGCGGTTTTTTTATTGTCGAAAATGCCGAAAACCGCTTGAAATAGGCACTGAATGGTGTAGAATATAGGTAAGTGGGGCAAAGTGGTTCATAAGGGTTTGTTTTGGGGGAAATATGTTTTTCGGGGAGGCAAAGCACAATATCGATCCCAAGGGGCGCTTGGTCATGCCGGCGAAATTTCGCGACGGCTTGGCCGAGGGCTTTGTCATGACCAAGGGATTGGATCAGTGTATTTTTCTGTTTCCCCTGGACGAGTGGAAGCGCATGGAAGAAAAGCTGAAACAGCTGCCCCTGACCCACAAAAACGCCCGCGCTTTTGTACGGTATTTCTTCTCCGGCGCCTGTGACGGAGAATTGGACAAGCAGGGAAGAGTGCGGATTCCGCAAAATCTGATACACTATGCCGATTTGCAGCAAAAATCGGTGATTATCGGCGTGGGAACGCGCATGGAAATATGGTCCGAAGCGTTGTGGGATGCCTACAACGAGGACGAATCCCTTTCTTACGATCAAATCGCACAGCAATTGGCGGATCTCGGCATATAGGAGGGGTTATGGATTTCAGTCATATACCGGTACTGCACGAGCAGGTAATAGAGCATCTTCAAATTCGCCCCGGCGGCATATACGTAGACGGTACGGTGGGCGGCGGCGGCCACAGCAGCGAAATTCTGCGTCGTCTCGAGGACGGCCTTTTGGTGGGAATCGACCAGGACGATGCGGCACTGGCGGCCGCGGAGAAGAGATTGTCCGCCATTTCGGATCGCTTTGTGCTGGCGAAGGGAAATTTTGTACATATGGATGCGATCCTCGATGAAAACGGCATAGACCGCGTCGACGGAATCCTCTTGGACATCGGCGTAAGCTCCCACCAATTCGATACGCCGGAGCGCGGGTTCAGCTATCGTTTCGACGGTCCTTTGGATATGCGCATGGACGGCGATGGCGACATTCGCGCCTATGACATCGTGAACCGCTATTCTGCCGATGAAATCACGGATATTCTCCTCCGTTACGGAGAGGAGCGCTGGGCAAAGCGCATTGCGGAATTTATCGTAAGCGAACGCAATATCCAGCCGATCGATACGACCTTTCGATTGGTCGAGATCATCAAAAAGGCGATCCCCGCTAAAGTGCGAAGAGATGGCGGACATCCGGCGAAGAAGAGTTTTCAGGCCCTTCGAATCGCCGTGAATCGGGAGTTGGAAGTGCTCGAAGAAGCCATTCCCATGATGGTCGATCGGCTCAAGCCGAAGGGGCGCCTCGCCATTATCACGTTCCACTCATTAGAAGACCGGATCGTAAAAAACACCTTTAAGTATCTGCATCAGGACTGCATCTGTCCGCCCAGGCAACCGATCTGTACCTGCAATAAAAAGAGAGAGATTCGCATCGTCACCCGCAAACCCGTCGTCGCCGACGACGCCGAATTGGCCACAAACAACCGGGCACATTCGGCCAAGCTCAGGGTTGCTGAAAAACTGTAATGGGAGTGATATAATGAAACGGGTTCAGAGGAGTCGGCAACAGAAGACGCGTGCTGCCAAAAGACGGCGTCCGCGCGCCAGGGGAGTTTCCGCCGTATTTTTGGCGGCGGCCGTTATCGTCGTCTTGGGAATTACATTGGTCTTCAATCTGAAAACCCACACCCAGATTGCAGAACTCAATACCGCCATCGCGAAACAACACGCCTCTCTCGAAGAGATGGACAAGACATATAGAGATTTGAATGCGGGATTGGATGCGATAAAAAGTTCCGAAGACATCCTCAGAAAAGCAAAGTTTCAACTGGGCATGGTCTATCCGGACAACGATCAGGTAAAATATATCGATGTGAATATGAAAAATGAAAAAAATGACGTCAATGAAAATGTGTATTTGAACCCGGTAATCTCCGTATTGCATATTTTCAAGGAGGACTAGGAGGGCTCTTGTGGAAGAGCGGAAGCGAAAGCATAGGAAAAGAGCGGGAAAGAAAGCGCATAGCGGAAACTTTTTGTCTTCGTATTTGAAGCGAACGGACAGAAAAGTGACCTTGGTGTACGCATTTCTCTTCCTGCTCTTTTTTATTTTGTCCGTAAGAATGGTACAACTGCAGGTCTTTCGATCGGAAGAACTGACCAAGAGTGCACTCGCACTCGAAAGTGATAAGCGCGCTACGACCCGTCGCGGCGTGATCTACGATGCGAAGGGCAATGCGCTGGTCGGAAATATCAGCCGTTCCGACATTTATGTCGATACCAAGACGCTTTCGGCATCGGCGGAGGCCGAAAAGGCGACGGAGCGACTGATGAAGGTTTCCGCCTCGCTACTGGACATGGAAAAATCCGAGGTACAGGCGCGCCTCGACAAGGGCGGGCACGTCCTGCTCAAGCGCGGCGTAGAGCGCACGGTGGCGACCGAGGTGCGGGATTCGGACATCCCCGGCGTGGTGGTCGAAGACTACGAAACGCGCACCTATCCCGGAAACGATCTCGCCTCCTTGGTTTTGGGTTTCGTCAACCGGGACGGGGAAGGCCAATACGGACTGGAACGCTACTATGACGATTCCCTGCGGGGGGTGGTGGGAAAAAACCTGGCGCCCCAGGGGAAGGACAAGAAAAACAGAGATTCCGCCAAGGCGGCGGTGGGCGGCGCCGATCTCACGTTGACGCTTTCCGAATCCTTACAGCGTAAAACCGAAGAGATTTTGGATGCGCACCGCACCAAAAACAAAGCGGAGCGCATCACTGCCATCGTACAGGAGACGGACACCGGGGCGATCGCCACTATGGCATCCACCGACGATTATAATTTGAACAAGCCCTATGATCCGGCGGATGCGGCGCAGCGTTCCGTGTGGAAGGATCTGACGCGCAAGCAGAAGACCGAGATTTGGTTCGACAACTGGCGGAACTTTGCGGTCAGCGATATGTACGAGCCGGGTTCTACCTTTAAGACCGTAACCGCCGCGGCGGCGCTGGAAGAAAACACCAGCGATCCGAAAAAACACTATTACTGCACCGGCTATGTGCGCGACATCCCCGGCATTACCATCACTTGTACCTCGCTGCCGGATCCCCACGGGGACATCACGATGGATACGGCATTTGCCGAAAGCTGCAATGTCACCTTTGTGAGCATGGCGCGGGAACTTGGCGAAGAAGGTATGTTAAAATATATCAGAGCCTTCGGATTCGGCGAAAAGACCGGCATCGATCTGCCCGCGGAACAGGCGGGCTTGGTGCCCGAGGGCGTAAAGGATATCAACGCCGCGCGCCTTGCCACCATGAGTTTCGGCCACGGGATTGCCGTAACGCCGATCCAAATGGTAACCGCCGTATCGGCCGTCGCCAACGGCGGCTATCTGCTCGAGCCCTATGTGGTGCGCGAGATTCGCGATGCCGGCGGCAATGTCATCGAAAAGCGCGACCGCACGGTAAGGCGGCAGGTGATTTCTTCGGCGACCAGCGAGACCATGCTGCGCCTCTTGCAAAAAGTCGTAGAAGAGGGAACGGGAACGCTGGGGGCCGTCGATCGCTATCATATCGGCGGAAAGACCGGTACGGCGGATAAAGTGTCGGCGATGGGCGGCTATGAAAAGGACAAATACATCAGTTCCTTTGTCGCCGTGGGTCCGACCGAAGACCCCGCGTATACGGTGCTGGTCATCGTAGAAAATCCCAAGGGCGACTATTACGGCGCCACGGTGGCGGCGCCCATCGCATCGGAAATTATGGGCGCCGCGCTACGAGAAGCGGAAGTCCCCATGCTCAGCGAAGGCGCTACGAAGAAAAAGAAAAAGATCGTTGTTCCCGACGTGGAAAATATGCTTTTGGAAGATGCGGGAAAACTCCTAACCGATTCCGGCCTCAAATTCAATATGTCTTCGGAAGATGTGGGGAATTTCGGCATCGTCGAAAAGCAGATGCCCAAAGCGGGCACGGAAGTGGACGAAGATACCATCGTCGATCTGTCCGTAGATCCCAACGACGCCGGCAAAAAGCGCGTACCGAAATTACAGGGCAAGACCAAAGAACAAGTCAAATTGCTCTTGGACAAGGCCGGCATCGACTACGCCTTTGAAGGAGAAGGTACGGTCGTTTCCCAAGAACCCTTGGGAGGAGAAGTGCTGGGCGATCAAAAGAAGGTATACATTCGTCTGGAAAAAGATCTGAAAGAAGAAAAAGACGAAAAATCCGCTTCCGATTCGAAACAGCAAACCGATACGAAAGACGGCGCGAGCGACGCGCAAAAGAAAGCAAAAGCAAAGCAAAAGGAGACACAATGAGATGGGAGAATTAGTGACGACGGCGAGCCTTCCGGCCGCTTTGATCCTCAGTTTGATCGCGGGAAAAATATGCATCCCGCTATTGCGGCGGCTCAATGCCGGTCAGGAGATCCGGGAGGACGGACCCCAAAGCCATTTGGTAAAGGCGGGAACGCCGACCATCGGCGGAATCATCTTTTTGTCCGCCATGTTATTGGCGACGCTGTTTACCGGCAATTTGAACTACGAGACCCTAATCCTCTTTATATCGACATTGGGCTTTGCTTTGGTGGGATTTGTGGATGATTATATTAAGGTCGTCAACAAGAGAAATATGGGATTTACGGCCCTACAAAAACTGTTGGCGCAGATATGTATCGCCTTACTGCTGTACTTTCTTGTCCTCTCCGGCAAGGGACTGAGTACGGCGGTATTGCTGCCGGGGTCGGGGCGGCTGATCGATTTCGGGTTTTTCTTTATTCCCTTTATCATCTTCGTCGTCGTGGGAACCGTCAATTCCGTCAACCTTACCGACGGATTGGACGGCCTGTCCACTTCGGTGACCATTGTGATCATGCTGTTTTTTGCCCTGGTTTCCTTTCAAACACAACGCCTCGCCATCGGCGCGTTTTGTCTGGTGACGGCGGGCGCCTTGTTGGGCTTTTTGTGGTACAACAAATATCCCGCCAAAGTGTTTATGGGAGACACCGGCTCTTTGGCGCTGGGCGGTGCGGTGGTGGCGGTCGCCATTTTGCTGAATTTGCCGCTTCTGTTGCCGATCTGCGGTGGAATCTATTTTATAGAGACCTTGTCGGTGATTTTGCAAGTCGCCTCCTTTAAGCTGCGGGGCAAGCGAATTTTTCTCATGAGTCCGCTGCATCACCACTTCGAACAGAAGGGCTGGCGGGAGGTGCAAATCGTCGGTCTTTTTGTCGGCATAGAGATCGTGCTCTGCATCATCAGTTACTTCCTGATATTTTAGGGGGAAGAGATGAAAGATAAGAAACTATTGATTTACGGACTGGGCACCACCGGCCTAAGTGCCATCGATGCCCTGGCCGAGGACAACACCCTATATATTTATGACGACAATTCCGCGCGAATGGAGTCCTTCGGCGCTTCTTTACCCGTATACGAGGATCAAGAGATTGACCTCGTGGTAAAGAGTCCGGGGATCCCGCTGGAAAGCGGAAGACTCGTAGATCTCGCCGCGCGGAATATCCCCATCATCTCTGATGTAGAATTGGCGTATCGGATCTCCGAATGCGAAAATTTTGTGGCAATTTCCGGCACCAATGGAAAGACCACGATCACCGATCTTTTGTACCATATGCTCCTCGACGGCGGTAAAACCGCCTATATGGGGGGGAATGTGGGAATCGGCATTCTTCCCTTGGCAAAACGCGCCAAAAAGGACGACATCCTCGTCGTGGAATGTTCCAGCTTTCAGCTGGAGACCGTCATCAATTTTCGGCCCAAAGTGGCGATTCTCACCAATATTACCGAGGACCATTTGGACCACCATAAATCCGTAGACGCCTATCGGGAGAGCAAAAAAAACATATATAAGAACCAACGGGAAGGGGACCATCTGATTCTGAACATAGACGATCCCTATTTGGCACTATTGGGAGAAGAGGCAGAGGGCGCTTTGGTCGTCAGTACCGCCCCGGTGCGCCAGGACGGCGCGTTCCTCGACGGCGGCACGCTCTATATTCGCTATGGCAGCGACTTGATTCCTTTCATGGAGAGAGAGGAGATGCTTCTTCCCGGCGACCACAATGTTAGAAATGCACTGGAGGCGGCGCTCTGCGCCTATTTAATGGGCGTATCGCCGAAGTCCGTACGAGAGACGCTGATGCACTATAAGGGCGTGGACCACCGCATGGAATTTCTCGGCGAATTCGCCGGCATCCGGGTATACAACGATTCGAAGGGCACCAATCCCGATTCTACCGACGTCGCCCTTGCAGGGCTCGAAGGGCCGATTCGGCTATTGGCCGGGGGATTTTCCAAGGGGAGCGATTTTGTGCCGCTCTTTCACCGGCATCGCGACAAGATCGCGGGACTATACCTATTTGGCGAGACAAAAGATCTGATGGCCGAAGAGGCGCGCGGCGAGGGAATCGAGGAGATTCATACATTCGAGACCTTAAACGAGGCGACAAAAGCGGCGACCGATGCGGCGCTGTCCGGCGATACGCTGCTCTTGTCGCCCGCGTGTGCCTCCTGGGATCAGTTTAAGAACTTCGAAGAGCGAGGCGATCTCTTTAAGACGCTGATCGCCGAGAAGTGGGGCGGATGATGTTTTCATGGAAAGATTGAAAAAATACGTAGATCCCCTGCTTTTGATCGACATCGTACTGCTCTTGGTGATGGGCGTGTTTATGGTCGCCTCGAGTTCGTGGGCCGCGGGGATGCAAGACGGCAATGCCGGCACTTATTATTTAAAGCGCCATCTGCTCTATTTGGCGCTGGGGATCGGCGCCGCCTTCGTCGGCTATATCCTGCCCGTTAAGTTTTATCGCAAGGTCGCGCTGCCCCTTTGGGTCGTAAGCATTCTATTGTGCGGCCTGGTGGCGGCGGGTTTCGGTGTCACCATCAACGGCGCCACGCGCTGGCTGCAGGTGCCGGGAACGGGGTTTCGCTTTATGCCGTCGGATCTATTGAAATACACCTCGATCTTTTATGTCGCACATCTGTGCGTCTTGCACCGTAAAAACCACCGAAAAAAGGGATTTTTGGCGATTATGTGCGTGATCGGCGTCTCGGTAATCGTCGTGGCGAAAGAAGATTTTTCTTCGGCGAGCGTTATCGGGTTGAGCCTGTTTTCGATGTTTTTTATCTCCGGCATCCGCTTTCACGAATTCGTCGCCGTGCTGGGTGCCGGCGCGCTGGGTTTTTTTCTCTTTGCGATTCGCGTGCCGTACAGGATGAAGCGATTGACTTCGTTTTTGGATCCCTTCGACGACATTCCCAATACGGATTGGCAGCTCGCCAATTCACTGTACGCCTTGGGGATGGGGTCGATCACGGGCGTAGGCTATTTTCAGTCGAATCAAAAATTCAACAATCTGCCGGAGGCGTACAACGACTTTATCTTCGCCATCATCGGAGAAGAATTGGGACTGATCGGCACCTTTTCGGTGATCGCCCTATTCGCGTTCTTTGTCTACCGTGGTTTTCAGGTCGCGGTGCTGCAAGAAGGGCTGTACGAAAAGCTCTTGGCGTCGGGGATCTTCGTATCCATCGGCTTTCAGGCGTTCTTTAACATGGGCGTTGCCGCCGGTATATTGCCGGTAACTGGGCTCACGCTGCCGTTTATTTCCTATGGCGGTACGGCGCTGATTTTGGTGATGGGGATGAGCGGCATACTATTACGGTTATCCGGGAAAGGAGTTTCTGCATGAAGATGATTGTTTCCGGCGGCGGAACCGGAGGACATATCTACCCGGCCCTCGCCATTGTCGATGCGGTAAAAAAGAAAGTGCCGGACGCGGAATTTTTATATGTGGGAAAGAAGGGCGGACTGGAAGAAGAACTCGCCGCCAAGGCGGGGCTGCCCTTTCGTGCGATTCGCGTAAAGGGACTGCCGCGCAAGAAGATCAACAAGGATTCGTTCCTCTCTATGATCGAATTGTTGCGCGGTCTAAAAGA
This sequence comes from Aedoeadaptatus ivorii, assembly GCF_030815095.1. Taxonomy (NCBI): domain Bacteria; kingdom Bacillati; phylum Bacillota; class Tissierellia; order Tissierellales; family Peptoniphilaceae; genus Aedoeadaptatus; species Aedoeadaptatus ivorii. Next base: position 32,416 of record NZ_JAUSWF010000009.1, on the reverse strand, counting down.
CGCCGGCGAGATCTTAAAGGATTTTCGTCCCGACGTCGTGGTGGGAACCGGAGGCTATGTATGCGCGCCGATTCTTCTAAAGGCGCAGAATCAGGGAATTCCCACCGCCATTCAAGAGCAAAATGCCTACCCGGGAAAGACCAATCGACTATTGGGCAAGCGGGTTCAACTGGTGGCATATAGTTTTTCGGAAGCGGAAAAGTATTTTCCGGAAGAGACGCCGAAGCTGTTTACCGGCAATCCCATTCGCGATACATTCGAAAAAATGGACGAGGCCACGGCGAAAAAGACGCTGGACTGGCAGACGGAAAAAGACGCAATCCTCTCCTTCGGCGGAAGCGGCGGACAGGAATCCACCAACGAGGCGGTGCTCGAGATTATGGAAAAACACCGAGAACTGCCGTTTTATTGGGTGCATATCACGGGAAAGGACCACTACGAGGACTTTCTGAAGCGGATGCCCGAGGTGGACGCCGCGTCGTATAAAATCCTGGATTATTCCCACGAAATTCCCGAGTATTTGGCGCTCGCCAAGGGCGTCGTCGCCTCGTCATCGGCTATGACGCTGGCGGAGATCAGCGCCATGCACTTGCCGTCTGTCTTGATTCCCAAAGCCTACACGGCGGGCAATCACCAATTCCACAACGCCGTCAGCTATCGGGATAAGGGCGCGGCCTTTGTCATCGAAGAATCCGAATTGAACGGAGATGTGCTGCTAAACAAGGTTTTGGACCTACTGGAAGACAAAGAGACGGCGCGGGCGATGGGGGATGCGGCCAATGCACTCAGCAATCCCGGCGCCACCGCAGAAATTGCCGATGCGATACTGGAGATCGCAAACCATGGCTAAGCGAAAGAAAAAACTCCCGAAAAAGTACCGCAATCGGCGCATCGCCTTTGTGGCTATCGCTGCGCTACTGATCGCGGCGCTCGCATGGGGAGCCGCACGGGCACTCAAAATCGATACCGTCGAGGTTACGGGCACCAAAGTGGTCCCCAAAAATACGGCGCGCGCCGTCGCCGAAGAGGCGGTGGGAACGAGCTATCCGCGCATCGACAAAAAGCGCATGGAAAATCGCATCGCACAAAATGCCTATGTCAAAGAAGTGCATATCGGCTATGGGTTTTTCGGAAAGCTGAAGGTCGACATACGAGAGGAGACGCCTTTCGCGCAGATCTATACCGATGACGGCTACGTCTTGGTGAATGAAGAATTCAAGGCGCTCGAGAAGACGCGCTCCTATGATCCGAATCTTCCGAAGATTTCGGGAATGCCGACGAAGGCGATAAAGATCGGGCATACGGTCTTTGACGGAACCAAAAACGAAAAAAAGATCGAAATGATTCGCGGACTCTTTCAATCGGCGGTGGCGGAGAGCATCAACAGCGTCGAAATATTGGACAGGGGGATCAAGATCCTCCTTTCCGACGGAACGGCGGTGCATATTCGCAGCTTCGAAGACGGACCCTATAAGATCCGCCAGCTGGAAGAGATCTACAAGGAAATGAAGGCGAAAAACAGCCGTTACAGCGAGATTTACTTGGACCAGGGCGATCATCCCGTCGCGGTAAAGCCCTCTGCGCTCGAGGATGACGAGGACGATACGCAGCGCGAACAGTCAGAGCAAAATAAGCCTTCCGAAACGACAAAATCAGCGCGGGGCGCCGAGGAGAAAACGACATCGAAAGAGACCCCAAAGACAGAAAGCGATGGCGCAGAAGAAGATGCACAAAAGGCACGCGCGACACAGAATGGGAATTCTTGACTTGTCTCGCATTTGTCTATAAAATAGAATAAATTGATTCGATATCTGTGGCTTTAGGGCGCAATTAGGAGGATGTATTATGTTGGATTTTGATATGGACCACGAAGAGTTTGCAAAAATCAAAGTGGCCGGTGTCGGCGGCGGCGGGAATAATGCCGTGAATCGGATGATCAACGCCGGCGTAAAGGGCGTGGAATTTCTGGCGATCAATACCGACCGCCAGGCGCTGAAGAATTCTTTGGCGGAGACGAAGATTCAGATCGGTGAAAAGATCACCAAGGGTCTGGGCGCAGGCGCCAATCCCGATATCGGCGAACAGTCTGCGGAAGAAAGTCTCGACGAGATCCGCGAAGCCTTAGAAGGTGCCGATATGGTGTTTATCACCGCCGGCATGGGCGGCGGCACCGGTACCGGCGCGGCGCCGATTATCGCCGATGTCGCAAGAGATCTGGGCGCCCTTACCGTCGGCGTCGTTACCCGACCCTTCAGTTTTGAGGGGGCAAGACGCACCCGTCAGGCGGAACGCGGCATTTCCGAATTGAAGGACAAGGTAGACACCCTGGTCATTATTCCCAACGACCGGCTGTTCAATATCTCCGACAAAAAGACCACCTTCTCCGAAGCGTTTATGATGGCCGATGAAATCCTGAAACAGGGGATCCAAGGCATTTCCGAGCTGATCAGCGTTCCGAACGTCATCAATCTCGACTTTGCCGACGTAAAGACCGTCATGAACAACAAGGGCATTGCACATATGGGTATCGGATATGCATCCGGGGACGATCGCGCTACCGAAGCGGCGCAAAACGCCGTACAAAGTCCCCTTTTGGAGACCTCGATCTCCGGCGCCAAGTCCGTGCTATTGAACATAACGGCAGGAAACGATCTGGGCATGTTCGAGATGAACGAAGCGGCCGATCTGATTCGCTCGGCGGTCGACGAAGAAGCCAATATTATCTTCGGTGCGGGCATCGACGAATCCCTGAAAGATCAGGTGAAGATCACCGTCATCGCCACCGAGTTCGATCAGGATCAAGACGAAAAGAATGTCGATCGTTCGAAGCGCACCGGAGACGAAGGCAAGGACGAAAAGAGCGGATCCGGCAGCAAAGCTAAGGACGATGAGTTGAATATTCCGGATTTCCTCCGCAGAATGAGATAAAAGAGTTTTTGGCGTATCCTGCGGGATACGCCTTTTGTATTTCAGGAGGTGTGATTTTTGCGCTGCCCGTACTGCCAACATTCGGAGTCGAAAGTCGTCGACTCCCGTCCGACGGACGAAGGCACTTCCATCCGCAGGCGGAGGGAGTGCTTGGGGTGCAACAAGCGCTTCACCACCTACGAACAGGTTGAAGTGGTCCCCATTACCGTGCTCAAAAAAAGCGGCGGTACCGAAGTGTTCGATCGGAATAAGATATTAAACGGCTTGATCAAGTCCTGCGAAAAGCGCTCGGTGTCGGTAGAAGATATGGAGGCCATCGCAGACGATATAGAATCGACCCTGCAGAGCAATATGATCCGCCAGATTACCAGCGAAGAGATCGGCGAGATGATCCTCGCGCGCTTAAAAGACCTCGACGAGGTGGCCTATGTGCGATTCGCCTCGGTGTATCGGCGATTTCAGGATATCGACAGCTTTATGCAAGAGCTGAAGGCGCTGCAGAACAAGAAGGAATAGGGAAGAGGATGGATCTCTTTGAATTTCAAATGCAGGAGAATCTGAAGACGAGCGCGCCCCTAGCCGAGCGTATGCGACCGAGAAATCTGCGGGAATACATCGGCCAGGAACACGTCGCAGGCGAAGGAAAGTATATTCCGCGTCTGATGCAGGCGGGCTTTTTGCCGTCGCTGCTCTTTTACGGGCCGCCGGGAATCGGCAAGACGACGCTCGCCGAGATCGTCGCCCGCGAATCGAAGATGGAATTCGTGCCGATCAGCGCGGTGACCAGCAATGTCAAAGAATTGAGACAGATCCTAAAAGCGGCGGAGGAGCGTTTGGGTGCATCGGGTCGAAAGACGGTGCTCTTTCTCGACGAGATTCATCGCTTTAACAAATCCCAGCAGGATGTGTTGCTCCCCTATGTGGAGCGGGGAAAAGTGGTGCTGATGGGCGCGACCACGGAAAACCCGTACTTTTACGTGAACTCCGCGCTACTTTCTCGGCTGCAGGTGGTGCGTCTTACGACCCTCGACGAAGGCGACATCGAACGCATCGTGCGCCGCGCCCTCGCCGATTCCGAACGCGGCTACGGCGATATGGCGATCGAATTTACCGATGTGGGGTTTCGGCGCCTGATCGAATCGGCGGGCGGCGACGGACGCCGCGCGCTCAATATCCTCGAGGTTTGCGTACTCAGCACCAAGCCCAGTTCGGACGGGGTGATTCGCATCGACGAACAAGACGTCGCCGATTCGACCCTCGAAAAGCCGCGACTCTACGATCGAGACGGCAACGAACACTACGACGCCATTTCCGCCTTCATAAAATCAATCCGCGGCTCCGATCCCGATGCGGCGGTGTTTTATTTGGCAAAGATGTTACAAAGCGGCGAGGATCCCGAGTACATCGCCCGGAGGATGATCATCTCCGCTTCGGAAGACATCTCCAATGCGGATCCGAGGGCGCTCGCGGTGGCGGTGGATGCCTTTTACGCCTTTCGCGTCATCGGGATGCCGGAGGGGAGGATCATCCTCGCGCAGGCGGCGACCTATCTCGCATCCGCGCCCAAAAGCAATCGCAGCTATGTCGCCGTAAATGCGGCAATGGCCGATGTGGATCGAGGAATGGGGACGGTGATTCCGCCCTATCTCAGGGATCAGCATCAGCCTATGGAAGAACATGCCGAGTATAAATACCCGCACAATTATGAGAACGCCTATGTAAAGCAGCGCTATCTTCCCGAAGATATGGAAGAGAAGACCTATTATACGCCATCGACGCGCGGCTACGAAAAAACGATGCGCGCCTATTTGGACCGAATCAAAAGACAGGAGGACGATTTTGGAAATTCGTGAAGTATTGGAAAATTATAAGGAACATTTGGGTGAAACCCTGGTCTTGGACGGGTGGATCAAGACGTCGCGGGATTCTAAAAACTTCGGCTTCCTGCAATTGGGAGACGGGAGCGGCTTCGGGACGATTCAAATCGTCTACGAAAGCGATATCGAAAACTTTAAAGAAATCTCGAAATACCCGATCTACAGTTCCGTACGCGTAGAAGGCGAACTGGTGGAAAGCCCCGGTGCTAAGCAGCCGGTAGAGATCCACGCCGCATCGATTGCGCCGCTTTTTCTCGCCGACGGCGACTACCCCTTGCAGAAAAAGCGACATACCTTCGAATACCTCCGCACCAAGGCGCATCTGCGTCCCCGTACCAATACCTTTCAGGCGGTATTTCGGGTACGGAGCCTGATCGCCTTTGCCGTGCACGAGTTCTTTCAACAGAGAAACTTTATCTACGTGCATACACCGATTATCACCGCATCCGATGCCGAAGGCGCCGGTGAGATGTTTCAGGTAACCACGCTGGATATGGAAAATGTGCCCACCACAGAAAACGGAGAAGTGGACTATAAGGAAGACTTTTTCCACAAACATACGAATCTGACCGTAAGCGGACAGTTGCAAGCGGAGGCCTTCGCCACAGCATTTCGAAATGTCTATACCTTCGGACCGACCTTCCGGGCGGAAAACTCCAATACACAGCGCCATGCGGCAGAATTTTGGATGATCGAACCCGAGATGGCATTCGCCGACTTGGAGAAAAATATGGACGTGGCGGAAGACATGCTCAAATACATCATCCGCTATGTATTCGCCCACGCACCCGAAGAGATGGAATTCTTCAATTCCTTTATCGACAAAGGGGTCATCGATCGGCTTAAAAACGTGGTAGAATCCGACTTTGTGCGGATTACCTATACCGAAGCCATCGACATCTTAGAAAAAAGCGGGCAGGGATTTAAATATCCCGTATCCTGGGGAATCGATCTGCAGACCGAACACGAGCGCTATATCACCGAAGAGGTTTACAAAAAGCCGGTATTTATTCGCGACTACCCGAAGGAAATCAAGGCATTTTATATGCGAGAAAACGAGGACAAAAAGACCGTCGCCGCCATGGACCTATTGGTGCCCGGCATCGGCGAGATTATCGGCGGCTCCCAGCGGGAAGAGCGATTGGACGTCTTGACCGAGAAGATTCGCGATTTCGGCATGCAGCCCGAGGACTACGATTGGTATCTGGATCTCAGAAAATACGGCAGCGTCGTTCATTCTGGCTACGGGTTGGGATTTGAGCGCGCGGTCATGTATATAACGGGCATGAGCAACATTCGCGACGTCATTCCCTTCCCCCGTACAGTCGGCAATGCAGAGTTTTAGAGAGGTGTCGGAATGAAAACTTACGATCCGAAAGCGATAGAAAAGAAGTGGCAAGCGTTTTGGGAAGACCGGGAAGTCTATAAGTCGGACCTCGCCGCGGGCGGTAAGAAATTCTACCCCCTCATCGAATTCCCCTATCCTTCGGGACAGGGACTACACGTAGGCCATCCCCGGCCCTATACCGCCATGGACATCGTGGCGAGAAAGCGGCGCTATGAGGGCGAAAATGTCCTCTTTACCATGGGATGGGACTCCTTTGGTCTGCCCACCGAAAACTACGCGATGAAAAACAATATTCATCCCAAAAAAGTCACCGAAAAAAACGTCGCCAACTTTAAAAAACAGTTGAAGAGTCTCGGGTTCAGCTTCGATTGGTCCCGCGAGATCAATACCACCGATCCGTCGTATTATAAGTGGACGCAGTGGATCTTTTTGCAAATGTTCAAACATGGGCTCGCCTATAAGACAGAAATGCCCGTGAACTGGTGCCCGTCCTGCAAGGTGGGCCTCGCCAACGAAGAAGTCGTGGGCGGAAAATGCGAGCGCTGCGGTACCGTCGTCGTTCACCGAAGACGCAGCCAATGGATGCTCAAGATCACAGAATATGCGGAGCGTCTCCTCGAAGATCTCGACGAAGTGGACTATATCGAAGCCGTTAAAATTCAACAGAAAAACTGGATCGGAAAGAGCGTCGGTGCAGAAATTCGCTTCCGCGTCAAAGACACCGACGAATCACTCGAAGTCTTTACGACCCGCCCCGATACCGTCTTCGGCTCCACCTATATGGTGATCGCGCCGGAACATCCTCTGGTGGAGCGATACAAAGAGCGCATCGAAAATTACGACGAGGTGGAGGCCTATCTGCATGAAGTCGAAAAGAAAAGCGACTTCGAACGCACCGAGATGTCCAAAGAGAAGACGGGCGTCGCTCTAAAGGGATTAAATGGTATCAATCCCGCCACCGGAAAAGAGATTCCGATCTGGATTTCCGACTATGTATTGATGAGTTACGGCACCGGCGCGATTATGGCGGTGCCGGGTCACGACCAGCGGGACTGGGAATTCGCCAAAAAATTTGACCTCCCCATCGTCTGCGTGGTCGAAGGCGGAGACATAGAAAACGGCGCCTATACCGATAATCAAGAGGGAACGATGACCGGTTCCGACTTTTTGGACGGCATGAAGGTCGAAGAGGCGATCCCCGCCATGATCCGCTGGCTCGAAGAAAAGGGACTTGGCCGCAAGCAGGTCAACTATAAACTCCGCGACTGGGTCTTTTCCAGACAGCGCTATTGGGGAGAGCCGATCCCCTTGGTGCACTGTGAAGAATGCGGATGGGTGCCGGTCCCCGAAGAATCTTTGCCCTTGGAACTGCCCGATGTGGAGCAATACGAACCCACCGACAACGGACAGAGTCCCCTCGCCCTGGTAGAGGATTGGGTCAATACCACTTGCCCCAAATGCAATCGACCGGCCAAGCGCGAGACCGACACCATGCCCCAATGGGCGGGAAGCAGTTGGTATTTTCTGCGCTATACGGATCCGCACAACGACGAAGCGCCGGCATCGAAAGAAGCGCTGGATTTTTATATGCCCGTCGACTGGTATAACGGCGGCATGGAGCACACCACGCTGCACCTGCTGTACTCCCGCTTCTGGCACAAATTCCTCTACGACATTGGCGTGGTTCCCACCAAGGAACCCTATAAGAAGCGGACGAGCCACGGCATGATCCTCGGCGAAGACGGGGGCAAAATGAGCAAGAGCCGCGGAAATGTCATCAATCCCGACGACATCGTCGACGCATACGGCGCCGATACCCTACGGACCTACGAAATGTTTATCGGCGACTTTGAAAAGGCCGTGCCCTGGTCGGAAAACGGCGTAAAGGGCTGCCGCCGCTTCTTGGAGCGGGTGTGGAATCTTCAAGACGGCCTCCTCGAAGGGGATCGCTATCGCGACGAAGTGGAAGTGTTGATGCACCAATCCATAGAAAAGGTAAGCCGCGATTACGAAAACTTAAAGGCGAACACCGCCATCGCGCAGCTGATGACGATGGTCAATGCCTTCCAAAACACGGGCGTCAACAAAAGGGAATTTTCCACCTTTTTGATGCTTCTGAACCCTGTCGCGGCCCATATTACCGAAGAATTGTGGGAGATCTGCGAATTGGGCGGCCATCTCTGTGAACAGGATTGGCCGACATTCGACCCGGAAAAGACGGTAGAGGACGTCATCGAAATCCCCGTGCAGTTTAACGGCAAGGTCCGTTTTAAGGTGCAAACGGCAAAAGACGCCTCCAAAGAAGAAGTATTTGCCGCCGTGCGGGCGTCGGAATCGTACGAAAAACAGGTAGAAGGCAAAGAGATCGTCAAGGAAATCTACGTTCCCGGAAAGATTCTGAATATCGTCGTTCGATGATTTGACAGACGGATTCCGTTAGGATATCTTATTCATAGGAATTTACTGGGAATTGGGAGGTGAAGGCATGAAGCTGTCGACACGAGGTCGCTACGGATTGATGGCGATGTATCATTTGGCTGAAAATTACGGGGAAGGTCCCCTATCCGTGAACTATATCGCCGAAGCGGAAGACCTGAGCGTGGCCTATCTGGAACAACTGTTTTCACGATTGAAGACCAGAAAGCTCGTCAAGAGCATTCGCGGCGCCCAGGGCGGATACGTTTTGGCGCGGCCGCCGGAAGAGATCGCCATCGGCGATGTGATTTCCGCCCTGGAAGGGGAGATGTCCTTTTCCTGTTGCAGCGCGGAAGACGAGATCTCCTGTGAGCGCGGGGAAGCCTGTTCCGCCAAGTCCATCCTCGACCGCATTCAGGCGCAGGTGGACAGCGTTTTGGATTCCATGACATTGGCGGATATGAGGCAATAGAGCATGAATCAATTCGATTCCTTTTTTAACGTGGTGACGCCGAATTTTCTCGTTGCGATCCGCGGGATCCTCTTGATCCTTCTGATTGCCTTGAGCATTTACTATTTGGTGAACATCGGCAATCAATACATCGACAGGAATCGCCGCATTCACTTCGACTTTCGAAAAGTCGGGATCTTTTTGGGGCTCGTCTTGGGGATTATCGTCCTGCGGTATGTCTTCAAGCGCTTCCCCGTAGTGGGCACGACCTTGGCGGCGATCGCGATCTCGGCGATGCTCGCCTATATCATCAATCCGCTGGTAAGCGCCATGGAGAGGAAGAATATCCCCCGGCGCATCGGCGTTTTGATCGTATATGTGGGCTTTGTGCTGATGTTTGTCCTGCTGTTCGTCGTGGTACTCCCCAAGACGATCGAGGAACTACGAAACTTCGTCGTATCGTTGCCGCAGATGGTGACAAGCGTAAACGACTGGTTTTTGCAAGCCTCCGATCAGATCGAGAAGATCACGAACCTGGATATGACGCGCATCATGCAGAGCGTGCAGCAACAGATGGAAAAATACCTGGCCGTATTGGAGACCGACATATTGGGGCGGCTCCGCATTATGGCATCGGGGATGTATCAGGCTTTGGGTCGCGCCATCAGCTTTGTGTTGGTGCTGATCCTGACCTATTACTTTACCGTCGACAAGAACCGCATCAAGGTGCGCCTGTACAAGTCGATTCCCGTCCGCTACCGGAGTGATACGATGTATCTTGCGACGGAAATCAACACCGCCATGATGGAATTTATCAAGGGGAAGCTCCTCTTGGCGTTTTTCGTGGGCATTGCGACGATGATTATGCTCTGGATTTTGCAGGTGAATTTTGCCGTCGCCATCGGCCTGATTACCATGGTGGCCGACATCATTCCCTATATCGGTCCGTTTTTGGGTTTTGTCCCGGCATTTTTCTTCGCCCTGATGGATTCCTTTGCCAAGGCGTTTTGGGTGGCGATCCTGTTCGTATTCTTGCAGTGGGCGGAAAACAATCTGCTAGCGCCGAAGATCCTCGGCAAGCGAACGGGTCTGCACCCGGTGGTGGTGCTCTTGTGCATCTTTATCGGGGGCGGCACCTTCGGCGTGTTGGGTATGATTTTGTCGGTGCCGGTGTTTTCGGTATTGGTGATTTTGAAAAATTTTATTCGCATGAAAATCGAAGAAGATCGGCGGAACAAAGAAGAAATCAGGAAAGTGCAATAAAGCGACTGCGGTCGCTTTTTTTGCGCGATCGGATTTTGCGCGAATTGACTTTATTTCCTGCGAACTCTATAATTTAAAACATAGATTTGATATATCATAGGAGGAATTATGAAAGCATTGGGATTACACGAAGTACGGCAAGAATACCTGCGATTTTTCGAGCACAAACAACATTTAATTTTACCGAGTTTTTCTTTGGTTCCCCAAAACGACAAATCGTTGCTTTTGATCGGCGCGGGCATGGCGCCGATGAAGAAGTACTTTACGGGCGAAGCCCTGCCGCCCCGCTCCCGCGTAGCGACATCCCAAAAATGCATTCGTACCGGCGATGTGGAAAATGTCGGAAAGACCGACCGACACGCGACATTCTTCGAGATGCTGGGCAACTTCTCGTTTGGCGACTATTTTAAGCGCGAAGCCATTCACTGGGCCTGGGAATTTTTGACCGAAGTCTTGGAAATCGACGGCGACCTCCTGTGGGCGACGGTTTATTTGGATGACGACGAGGCCTATGAAATATGGAACAAAGAAATCGGCATCCCCGAATCGCGATTGGTCCGCTTGGGCAAAGAGGACAACTTCTGGGAACTGGCGATAGGCCCCTCCGGCCCTTGTTCGGAAATCTACTTCGATCGAGGCGAGAAATACGACTGCGGCGATCCCGATTGTAAGCCGGGTTGCGAATGCGACCGCTATATCGAAGTGTGGAATTTGGTATTTACGCAATTCGACAAAGACGAAGAGGGAGAGTATCACCCCCTCGCCAATCCCAATATCGATACCGGCATGGGTCTCGAGCGCATTGCGTCGGTGCTGCAGGAAGCGAACAATATCTTCGAGATCGATGCGATCCACGACATCTTAGAAAAAGTCTGCGAGACCGCCGGCTATCAATACGGCAGCGATCCGCAAAAGGATATTTCCGTGCGCGTAATCACCGACCACATTCGCGCCGTCACCTTTATGATCTCCGACTCCATCATTCCTTCCAACGAAGGGCGCGGCTATGTGGTGCGTCGCCTGACGCGGCGGGCGGCCAAACACGGAAGAAATCTCGGCATCGATGCGGCATTTTTATACAAACTGTCCGCCGCCGTCATCGACTCCTGGAAGATTCGCTACGAGGAGCTCGACGAAAATCGCGACATGATCGAGCGCGTCATCCGCAGAGAAGAGGAGCGGTTTTTGAAGACCCTGGAGACGGGCATGACGCTTTTGGAAGGGGAAGTGGCGCGTCTCAAAAAAGAAGGTTCTCGCCGATTCTCCGGGGAAGATGCCTTTAAGCTATACGATACCTACGGGTTTCCCCTGGATCTCACCAAAGAGATCCTCGAAGAATCCGATATGCAGCTCGACGAAGAGGCGTTTCTGCGTGCCATGGAAGAACAAAAAGTGCGCGCAAGAGAGGCCCGCGACGACTCCGACAATATCGGCTGGTCCGCCGGCGGCGCGATGGCGCCCGAAGAAATCAAAGAGGACATCGAATTTGTGGGATATACGCGGCTTCAAGTTTCGGGCGCTCGACTGCTGCATATTCTCGCAGAGGGCGAGGAGACATACCACCTTCAAACCGGAGAAACGGGCATATTCTACGTAAATCCCACGCCCTTCTATGCCGAAGGCGGCGGACAGGTGGGCGATACCGGTGTGATCGTCGGCGAAGATTTCAAAATCGCAGTGACCGATACCAAAAGCACCAAAACCGGCCATAGCTATTGCATCGGAACGGTAAAAGAAGGCACGGTGGAATTGGGCGATGTGGACCTTTACGTAGACGAAGCGCGTCGCGAAAAGACGCGCAGAAACCACTCCGTTACGCACCTTTTGCACCGGGCGTTGCGCGACGTTTTGGGCGAGCACGTCAATCAGGCGGGGTCTTTGGTGGCGCCCGATGCCATGCGATTTGACTTTACGCATTACGAGGCGATGACACCCGAACAGATTCAAGACGTGGAAGAAAAGGTAAACGTCGAAATCTTCCGGTCCCTGCCGGTGACGACGCGGCTCATGTCCTATGACGAAGCCAAGGAAGAAGGCGCTGTGGGCCTTTTCGAAGACAAATACGGCGATCGGGTACGCGTGGTCAGTATGGGCGAGTATTCCAAAGAACTCTGCGGCGGCACCCATGTGGACAATACCGCGCAGATCGGGATGTTCAAGATCCTCTCCGAAGGCGGCATCTCCGCCGGCGTTCGCAGAATCGAATCCAAGACCGGACTCGGGGTATATGCCTACATGAATGAACTCGATGAGAGACAAAAAGAACTCGCTTCTTTGTTAAAATCCAACGAGGATCAAATCACGGAAAAAATCCGCAACCATTTGGAACGGGAAAAACAGTTGGAAAAAGAACTGGCGAAATTGCAAGCGGATATCGCCGCGAGCAAAATGGATCGAGAACTGGGTGAAACGGAAGAAATCCAAGGCATATCCGTGATTCGGGGAAGCTTTGTCGATATCGGCGTGGAAGACCTTCGGAACATGGCGGAAAAGCGCCGCGACAAAGAAGACGCTTTGGTACTGTTGAGCGCTGAAAACGCGGGGAAGGTGCAATTTGTCTGCGCCTCTCCCAAATCCGCCATCGAAAAAGGCGTGAAGGCGGGCGATGTCGTTAAACGCGTGGCGAAGATCGCAGGCGGTGGCGGCGGCGGCCGTCCCGATATGGCGACCGCCGGAGCAAAAGACGCCGCAAAGATCCCCGAAGCGATGGGAGCACTGGAAGAAATTCTCGCCGAACTCAGAAACTAGTCCCAAGCGCCTCGAATTTGTGGTATAATGCTTACTATGGAGGAGATTATATGGACAATAATAATTTCGAGACGCATATTTTTGAAAAGATAGAAGGCGACGGAGAAAAAATACGTTCCGGTCTTTTGACGGTATACCATGCGTTGATCGAAAAGGGATACGACCCCATCGATCAGATTATTGGCTATATTCTTTCCGGAGACCCCACCTATATTACGAGCCATAACGACGCGAGAAGCATTATACAGTCGATCGAACGAGACGAATTGCTGGGCGAGTTGTTACAATACTATTTAAAGGAAAAATAGAGATGGGCGATGGCTCATCTCTATTCTTTTGTAGACGGGAGAAGTATGGCGATTTTAGGTAAGACGGGGATCGAAGTATCACCTTTGTGTTTTGGTTCGCTGACATTTTCTAAATTTCAGGCGAATCTTTCCCTGAAAAAGGGCACGGAACTATTGGTATACGCTCACGAAAAGGGTATAAACTTTATAGACACGGCGGAGATTTACGACAACTATCATTTTCTCCGAGAAGCAATTCGAGAGATCGGCCGTGAAAGATGGACGATTACGACAAAGGCGTATTGCTACGATCGCGCGACGGCAGAGGCGAGCGTAGCCAAGGCGCTGAAGGAAATGGATACCGACTATATTGATATCTTTATGCTCCACGAGCAGGAATCGCTTTTGACCCTCCGGGGGCACAAAGAGGCGCTCGAGCGCCTGGCGGCGTTCAAACGCGAAGGGATTATCCGCGCCATCGGCATTTCCACCCATTTTATCGGCTGTGTAAATGCGACGGCGCTCTTTCCCGAGATCGAGATCATCCACCCGATTATCAATCGGATGGGCATCGGCATACAGGACGGCACCGCGACGGAGATGCTTCACGCCATAGAGGCGCGGCACAAAAAGGGCATCGGCATATATTCGATGAAGGCTTTGGGCGGCGGACATCTAATCGGAAACAGCGCCGAGGCGCTCCGTTGGATTCAAGCGCAACCCCATATCGATGCCACGGCTGTGGGCATGCAGTCCAAGCAGGAGATCGACTATAATGCGGATCTCTTTTTGCGAAAATCCGAAAACGAAGCCGCCTATGATGCGGTATCCAAGAGAAAACGCAAGCTGATTATCGCCGATTATTGTATCGGATGCGGAAATTGTGAACGACGTTGCAAGCAGGATGCCATCCACGTAGAGGACGGACGCGCCGTCGTAGACGAACGCTGCATCCTTTGCGGCTACTGTGCGACAGTCTGCCCGCAGTTTTGTATTAAAGTGATTTAAATGAAAAGACTATTGGGTTTAGACATCGGAAATAAGACCGTCGGCGTCGCCGTTTCGGATCCCTTGGGAATTTTTGCCCAAGGGCTTTTGACCATTCAAAGGACTTCGAAGAAGGCGGATGCGGAGGCGCTTCGAGAACTGATCGACCGATACGCGGTGGAAAAGCTGATCGTCGGTCTTCCGAAAAACATGAACAATTCCATCGGATTTCAGGCAGAGCGCACCATGCGCTATGCCGATTTTTTACGGGAAACTTTGGGCATAGAGATCGAATACGTCGACGAACGGCTGACCACCGCCTCCGCCGAAATGGCGTTGATCGAGGGCGGCGTTCGCCGGGAACATCGAAAGGAACATGTGGATAAGATCGCTGCCGCCATGATCCTTCAGACGTATTTGGATGCGCACAGGTGAGAAAATGAACCGACAGTTGTTTTTTGACGAGATGGGAAACGGCATCAGCTTTATCATTAAGGCCCGTTTTCGCGTCGACGATTGCGACTATATCGCCCTCTTAGATGCGGAACATATCGATTACGGTACTTTTATACTCCGAGAAGAATACGACGAGTCGGGGGACGTATATTATGCCGGCATCGACGAAGAAGAGTATGTACGCGCCATGGAGATCTACGAAGAACTCCTGATAGAACAGGCACAATAGGTGGTAAGTTTGTCAGACAATACATTCAAAAAATTTTTGCAGTCCAAGGGTTACAAATACACGAGACAGCGTGCCGTCGTCATGGAAGTGTTCGCCGACCACGAAGGCGAACACATTACGACGGAAGAAGTGTTTCGCTATGCGGCGGAAAAGATGCCCGAAATCGGCATCGCCACGGTCTACCGCACCGTAAATCTTTTGGAAGAGATCGGGTTTTTAACCGTGCTTTCCTTCGACGACGGCGTAACGCGCTACGAACGGCGCCTGCAAGAAGAAAAGCATGCCCATCACCATTTAATCTGCAAAAAATGTAACGATATTACAGAAGTAAACCTGGACCTCCTAGACAATTTGGAAGAGGAGATCGAAAACAGAGAAGGCTTTCATATTACGGATCACAATTTAAAATTTTACGGAATATGTTCTCATTGTCGAGAGGCCTCGAAAGGAGAAACGAATGAAGAATAACGGTAAGCTTCGCATCATTCCCTTGGGCGGAATGCGCGAAGTGGGAAAGAACATGACCGTCATCGAGCATCAGGACGAGCTGATTCTCGTAGACTGCGGTATGACTTTCCCGGAAGAGGATATGCCCGGCATCGATGTGGTGATTCCGGACATCAAGTATTTGCTGCAGAACAAACATAAAATCAAGGCGATCGTCATCACCCACGGGCACGAAGACCATATCGGCGCCATTCCCTATGTGCTCAAGCAAGTCAATATTCCCATATACGGAACCAAATTGACTTTGAGTCTACTGGAAAATAAGCTGAAGGAACACAGACTCCTCAGGAGCACGAAGATGGTCACCGTCGGATACAGAAAGCCCGTAAAGATCGGGAAATTCTTCGAAGTGGAATGGGTCAATGTCAACCACTCTATTCCCGATGCGGCCGCCCTCGCGATTACCACCCCCGTCGGCGTACTCGTTCACACCGGGGACTTCAAGGTCGACTTTACGCCGATTTCGGGCGATCCCATCGACCTGAACCGCTTGGCGGAGATCGGAAACCGCGGCGTGTTGGCGCTCTTTAGCGAATCTACGAACGTACTGCGCGAAGGATTTTCCATGAGCGAGCGGAAGGTCGGCGCGACATTTGACCGGCTCTTTGCGCTGATGAAGGGCAATCGGATTATCATCGCGACCTTTGCGTCGAATGTCTATCGGATTCAGCAGATCATCACGGCGGCGGAACGCTATAACAGAAAGGTCGTACTCAGCGGCCGGAGTATGTTGAATGTCATGGGCATCGCCGAAAAGTTGGGGTATTTGCGCGTCAAGCCCAATACGATTATCGACATCAAGGATATGAATCGCTATAATCCGAAACAACTGGTCTTGATCACCACGGGCAGCCAAGGCGAGCCCATGAGTGCGATGACGCGGATTTCTACCGGCGAGCACAAGCGCATTCAGCTGACCAAGGACGATGTCATCATCCTTTCGGCGCATCCGATTCCGGGGAACGAAAGCGCGATCAACACCGTAATCAACCGCCTTTTGGACAAGGGCGTTCGCGTAATCTACGAATCCCTCTCCGAAATTCACGTCTCGGGACACGCCTATCAGGAAGAGCATAAACTGTTGTTGAACCTGTTAAAGCCCCGTTTCTTTATCCCGATCCACGGGGAGGTCAAGCACCTCTTAAAGCATGCGGAAGTGGCGCAAAAAATGGGCGTTCCCAAGAAGAACATTTTTATATTGGAAAACGGGAACTGCCTGGAGATGACGGCAAACGACGCGCGCATGGTGAAGGATGTCCCTGCCGGACAAGTGATGATCGACGGCTTGGGCATCGGCGATGTGGGCAATATCGTACTCAGAGACAGAAAACACCTCGCCGAAGACGGCCTGATCATCGCCATTATCGCGATGAACCGCAAGACCGGAGATATGGTCTCCGGACCCGATATCATCTCCCGCGGTTTCGTCTATGTGCGGGAATCCACGGATTTGATGAACGAAGTGCGCGGCGTGGTACAAAAATCGGTCAAAGACTGCAAGCGTCAGAACGTCAAGGACTGGTCTTCGATTAAGTCGCAGATTCGCGACGACCTGCGCAGCTTTATCTTCAAAAAGACCCGCAGAAACCCCATGATTCTTCCCATTATTATGGATGTGTAATAGCCGGATATTCCGGCTATTTTTGCGATGCAAGATAGTATCAAAGACAATAATGAATGGTTTCTCGCCCGTATCGCACCCGACCGGGGCGGCTATCTCGGCGAATTGCGCGCATTTGCGGAAAAAGAAGGCGTTCCGATCTTCGGAGAAGAGGTTGAAAATTTCCTTCGGTTCTTCTTGCCGGTCTTGTGCCCTTCAAGAATTCTGGAACTGGGGACCGCCATCGGCTATTCCGCATCGGTGATGGCGGCAGTGCTTCCCGAAGCGACGATCACGACCGTGGAGATCGATCCGGACCGGGCGGTTTCCGCCCGTACGCACTTTCAAAATCAGGACCTCGAATCGCGCATCCGCTTGGTGGTGGAAGACGCAGAGGCATTTATGCGAAACGACGAAGGCATATACGACTTTATTTTCGTCGACGCGGCGAAGGGCCAATACGAAAAATATCTAAAGCGCGCGCTGGCCCTATTGGCACCGGGCGGGGTGATCGCCATGGACAATGTACTTTTTCACGGCATGCTCGCCTCTAAAGAACTATATGTACGAAGAAAGGTGACCATCGTCAAGCGATTGAAGCGAATGCTCTACGACATCCTGCGGGAAGAAGGGATCGTAGCGGACATCCTTCCCATCGACGACGGCCTCTTATTGATTAGGAGAGAATATGAATAAGATCGAACTGCTGGCGCCGGCCGGAGACCTCGAAAAACTGATCACCGCCATCGACTACGGCGCCGATGCCGTATACTTGGGCGGTGAGGCATTCGGACTCAGAAAAGCGTCTAAAAATTTTCCTAAAGCGGATATGAAAAAAGGTGTAGAATACGCCCATGCGCGGGGAAAAAAAGTACATGTCACATTGAATATCATTCCCCACGACGGAGATTTCGAAGGATTGGAAGACTATCTCGCGTTCTTGGAAGAGATCGGCGTCGATGCCGTCATCGTCGCCGATCCCGGGATGTTCCAACGGGTAAAGGCCGCTTGCGCCATACCGATCCATATGAGCACACAGGGCAGCCTGACCAACAGCGATACCGTTCGCTTTTGGAAGGACCTCGGTGCAGAGCGCGTGGTTTTGGCGCGGGAGCTTACATTGGAAGAGATTAAGACCATTGCGAACAATGTGTCCGAGGTGGAAATAGAGACCTTCGTGCACGGCGCGATGTGTATGAGTTATAGCGGGCGCTGTCTACTGAGCAACTATATGACCGGAAGGGACGCCAATCAGGGCGACTGCGCCCAACCCTGTCGATACAAATACCATCTGGTGGAAGAAAATCGACCGGGGGAATATTTTCCTATAGAATCCATCGAAGAGGGAAGCTTTATCCTCAATTCGAAGGATCTCTCGATGATCGAACACATCGACGCGCTGATCGAAGCGAATATTCGCTCGCTTAAGATCGAAGGCCGGGTAAAGAGCGCCTATTATCTGGCCACGGTGATTCGCTCGTATCGGATGGCGATCGACGCCTATTACGCCGATCCCGAAGGCTATCAGTACGATCCCGCCTGGGAAGAGGAGATCAAAAAGGTCTCGCACCGGGATTTCACCACGGGCTTTTACTATTCCGAGGCGAAGGACGCGCGGGGCATCAGCGAGCAGACGACATATATCAGAAATTACGATTTTGTCGGCGTCGTCTTGCACTACGATCCGAAAACCGGTCGCGCCCTCATCGAGCAGAGAAATCGGATATTTGACGGCGACGAGGTGGAGATCTTTGGACCGGGCAAGCCGCATTTTGTCCAGATATTTACGGATATGCGCGATCTCGACGGCGAGAAGATCGAAATCGCCAATCGGGCCCGGCAGCATTTCAGCGTCGCGGTGGATCGTCCGGTTGCCCCCAAAGATATGATCAGAAAGCGGGTGAAAGAGGTATGAAACCTGTAATTATAGGGATCTGCGGCGGATCCGGTTCGGGGAAGAGTACGGTGACGAAATCGATCTTCGAACACACCGGAGAAGCGCGCTGTACGATCATTCGACAGGACAATTACTATAAAGACCAGAGTCATTTGCCTTTTGAGGAGCGGGAGAAGACCAATTACGACCATCCCTTCGCCTTCGACAACGCCTTGTTGATTTCGCATATACGTGCGCTCAAGGCAAATCAGGCGGTGGATATGCCCGAGTACGATTTTACCGCCCACAACCGGAAACGCGAAACGATTCGCATAGAGCCGAAGAAGATTATCTTGCTCGAAGGCATACTGTTGTTTTCCGAGCCCGAGATCCTGTCGCTTTTGGATATGCGTATATTCGTCGACACCGACAGCGATGTGCGCATTCTGCGGCGCATTCGGCGGGATATGCGTGAGCGCGGTCGGAGTCTGGATTCGGTGATGGAGCAGTATCTTACCACCGTGCGGCCCGCGCATCTGCAATTTGTGGAGCCCTCGAAGCGCTATGCGGATATCATCGTACCGGAAGGCGGGCACAATCGGGTGGCGGTGGATTTGATCCAGACGAAGATCGACCAAATCCTTTCGGCATCGAAAAATGATTTGACAAATACAGATTAAGCTGGTAGAATTACTTAGTATTGCAAGTAGAAGTCCGCTTCTCACCTTACGACATCAGTTTTAAGGTTTCGTTCCAGTAACGTGTGAAGGCGGGTATTTTTGTACCCGTTTTTTTATTGCCTACGGAGGTGTTTAATCATTAAAGAAATTCAAGTCAATGGAGACATTCGCGCGCGCCAAGTGCGCCTAATCGACCCCGATGGAGAACAACTGGGCATCGTGTCCATTGAAAAGGCAATGGAGATTGCCGAAGAATTTAAAATGGATCTCGTAAATATCGCGCCTAAAGCCAAGCCGCCTGTATGCCGCATTCTCGACTACGGAAAGTACCGCTACGAGATGATGAAAAAAGCAAAAGAGTCGAAGAAGAAACAAAAGACGATCAGCGTAAAGGAACTGCGTTTGACGCCGAAGATCGAGACCCACGATTTAAACACAAAGGCAAAAAAAGCAAAAGAATTCCTGCAAGACGGCAATCGAGTCAAGGTATCCGTTCGCTTCCGCGGACGAGAAATGGGACATACCGAAATCGGTCGCGAAGTGTTGGATGAATTTACGGAACTCGTTTCAGAATACGGGGAAGTCGACAAGAAGCCGAAGATGGAAGGCAGGAGCATGGTTATGTTCTTCGCCCCGAAGTCCGAAAATTAAGGAGGAAAACTATGGGTAAAATGAAGACGCATAGAGGTTCCGCAAAGCGTTTCAGAAGAACGGGAACCGGTAAACTGAGAAGATACAAGGCATATAAAGGCCACCTGACGGGCAAGAAGAGCCCGCGCAGAACGCGTAACTTGAGAAAAGGGGACTTGGTCTCCACTGCCGATACCCGCCGTATCGACAAGATGATTCCGTAATCGGGAGGTAGACATGGCCAGAGTAAAAAGAGGATTGAACGCAAAGCGTCGTCATAAAAAAGTATTAAAACAAGCCAAAGGCTATTTCGGCGCAAAGTCGAAGCTGTTTAGACCGGCAAACCAAGCCGTTATGCGCTCTATGAGCTATGCCTTCGGCGGTAGAAAACAAAGAAAAAGAGATTTCCGTAAACTTTGGATTACGAGAATCAACGCAGCCGCACGCCAAAACGGCATGAGCTATAGCCGCTTTATCAGCGGTTTGAAAAAGGCGAATGTCGACATCAACCGTAAGGTTTTGTCCGAACTCGCTATTCACGACCCGGAAGCATTTGCACAACTCGTTCAAGTAGCCAAGGGAGAATAAGATTTGCCCCACCGGGATGTCTCCCCGTGGGGTTTTCTTGTGCATAGGAGCAGACTGTGAAAATTTGGAATCATATTCAGAGGGAAGTATTAAAGAACCCGCCGCTGGTGCTGGGCATCTCGTTTATGCTCTTGATCTCGATGGGCACGCTTTTATTGATGCTTCCCTTTGCCTCGAGTGACGGAAACGGCGCGAGTTTTATCGATGCCCTATTCACCGCCACATCGGCATCTTGTGTAACGGGATTGATCGTAAGAAATACGGCGGTGGGCTGGAGCGTATTCGGAAAGTTTGTTATTATATCCCTGATTCAGATCGGCGGATTGGGCACGATGACCATAATCGCATTGGTTTCGGTGCTTTTAGGAAAAAAAATCGGGCTCAGAGAACGCATGTTTATTCGCGAACAGCTAAATACGAATACGCTCAGCGGTATGGTGCGCCTGATCGAATTCGTGATTCGTTTTACCTTTGTCGTAGAGGGAATCGGCGCGCTTTTGTTGAGTCTTCGCCTCGTGCCCGCCTACGGTCTGTTTAAGGGCGTCGTGTTTTCGGTATTCCATGCGATCTCCGCGTTTTGTAATGCGGGCTTCGACCTCTTCGGCAATTCCATGATCCCCTTTCAAGGCGACTATTTGGTGACGCTCACCATCGCCGCCCTGATCATTTTAGGGGGCTTGGGCTTTATCGTCTATGTGGAATTGTGGCAGTTCCGGCAGAGCAAACACCTGTCGTCGCATACGAAACTGGTGCTTTCCACCACGGCGATGCTGCTCTTAGGCGGAATGTTTTTGATATACTTCTTCGAATTTAGAAACCCGGCGACCCTGGGCGCATTGCCCGAGCAACAAAAGTGGCTCGCGGCGTTTTTCCAATCGACCACATTCCGGACGGCGGGCTTTAACTCCGTCGAGATGGGGAGCATGAACGACATTACGGTGTTTTTCGCCATCCTCTTGATGTTTATCGGGGGATCGCCGGGCTCCACCGCCGGGGGACTGAAGACCACCACTTTTGCCATCACCATGGCCGCCGCCTTTACCACCCTAAAGGGGACCCGCGATACGGAACTCTTTAAGCGGCGGGTCAGCGAGACGACGATTCGAAAGATTTTTGCACTCTTTGTAATCGCCATCTGTCTGGTATTTTTCGTGGCATCCTGTATCGTGTTCTTTGAACACAACAAATTCGTATTTGTGGACATTCTCTTCGAAACCGTATCCGCCTTCGGAACGGTGGGCGTCACCCGCGGAATTACCGCGGATCTGTCGCCGCTATCGAAGCTGTTTATTACCTTCACCATGTATCTGGGCAGGGTCGGTCCGACCACCTTTGCCATGGGACTGTTCCAAAAAGAACACGACAAAAAATACCGCTATGCGGAAGGCAGATTTATCGTAGGATAGGAGGCAAATTTGATTAAGAGTTTTGTGGTATTCGGCATCGGCCGATTGGGCTCCACGGTGGCCCGGACGCTATTCGATTTACAGAACGAAGTGCTCGCCATCGACATTAACGCCGAAAAAGTGCGCAATATCTCCGAAGACGTGACCACCGCCATTCAAGCGGATATCACCGACGGAGAAGTGTTGGAAGACATCGGTCTGAAGAATTTCGACGTGGCGATTATCGCCATCGGCACGAATTTGGAATCGGCGATTATGGCGACGATGGCATGCGTGGAAGCGGAGATTCCTCTGATCGTCGCCAAGGCGCCGACCAAACGCTATGGACGCATTCTCAGAAAGCTGGGGGCGCACAAGATTATTTATCCCGAAATGGACATGGGCGTGCGCCTAGCGCAAAAACTGACCGACGACGGCATCTTGGATTTCTTCGAGCTTTCCGAGGATTATGGCATCGTAGAATACCGCATTCCCGACTCTTGGGTGGGCGATACGATCCGCGATCTCGAGGTGCGCAACCAGTACCATATCAACGTCATCGCCCTGCGTCGCAATGAGGATCTGATCGTTCAAAATATTTCCAAAGAACCCCTACGCAAAGAGGATATCATTATCTTCTTCGGCTCCAGCGAAGATTTGGGCGCCATGAAGGCTTTGTACGATGAATCGAATTGATTCGCCGTCCAATGACAAACTGAAAACGCTCCGCAAGCTGAAAGACAAAAAATATCGCGAGCGCTACAAAAAGCTGTTGCTGGAAGGCATCGTTCCCGTCACGGAAGTCTTAGAGACGGGATATATCGAGGAAATCTTTATCGACGAAGATCGCGCAGAAGCGCTGTTGGATGAGTTTTCGGAGGAGCGCGCGGCGATCACGCTGCTTTCTCCGCGCGCATTTTCTTCCCTGGTCTCCACCGAGAGCGATCAGGGCGTCGTCGCCGTGGCGAAACATTTTCTACGCGATGCCGAAGCTTTGCCGAAGCGCGGTCGATTCCTCTATGCCGACGGCGTATCCGATCCGGGGAATTTGGGCGGCATGATCCGTTCGGCGGAAGCTTTTTTCTTTGACGGCGTGCTGATCGGGCCGAACTGCGTGGATCCCGCCAACGACAAGAGTTTACGCGCGTCGATGGCATCGGCCTTTCGCATTCCCATCGCCAAAATAGACGATGCTGCGCTCTTCCGACTGGCCAAAGAGTGCCCCATTTATACTTTGGATATCCGCGGAGATATGCTGACGCCGTATTTTGAGGCGAAAGACGATTTTATCCTGGCGGTGGGCAACGAAGCCCACGGCATTCGCGAGGAGATTTCCCGCGCCGCAGAGCACCGCATCCGCATCCCCATCCGCGATTCCATCGATTCGTTAAATGCCAATGTGGCCGCATCGGTGGCCATGTTTGCCCTACAAGGAGGTAGATCATGACCGATATCGTACAACCGTCCACCCTGCCCGGGTTTATGGAGCTTTTGCCCGAAGACCAACGGGTTTTTAATCGGATGAAAGACATTATCCGAAAAAACTACGAAGAAAAAGGCTTCTTGCCCATCGACACGCCCGTCTTGGAAAAGCAGGAGGTATTGTTGGCGAAGGGCGGTGGGGAAACGGAAAAGCAGATCTATGCCTTCAAAAAGGGCAATACGGATCTCGCGATGCGCTTTGATCTTACCGTGCCGCTGGCCCGCTATGTTGCACAGCATTATAGCGATTTGAGTTTTCCCTTTCGCCGCTACCATATCGGCAAAGTCTACCGGGGAGAGCGGGCGCAGAAGGGCCGCTTTCGTGAATTCTACCAATGCGATATCGACATTATAGGGAACGGAAAGCTGTCGCTGTTTAACGATGGAGAGATTCCCTCGATTATCGAAAGCACCTTTATGGATCTGGGATTTTCGGATTTTACCATCCATATCAACAATCGAAAGATTTTAAACGGATTTTATCGATCCCTCGGCATCGATGATTCTACCGAGGTCCTTCGAATCGTCGACAAGCTCGACAAGATCGGCTTGGAAGCGGTAAAAGAGGAACTACAGGCCTTGGGGCTTTCGGATGCGTCTGTCTCCGCCATTGCCGACTTTATCGCGATCGACGGAACGACTCAAGAGGTCTTTGAAGCCCTCCGTGCGCTGCCTGTGGAAGAGGCGGAATTTTCGGAAGGGGTGGCGGAATTAGAAGCGGTCTTCGATATCGCCTATGCCCTGGGCGTTAAAAAAGAACATATCAAACCCGATATGAAGATCGCCCGCGGTCTGGACTACTATACCGGCACGGTATACGAGACGATTCTCGACAAGTATCCCTCCATCGGTTCGGTGTGCAGCGGCGGCCGTTACGACAATCTGGCCGCGCACTACACAAAGCAGTCGTTGCCGGGGGTGGGGATTTCGATCGGCCTGTCGCGCCTGTATTACCAATTAAACGAAGCGGGGTTGTTAGACGATTTCACAGACAGTGCGCTGGATGTGTTGATTCTTCCCTTTGAAGAGACAAAACGCGAGTCTCTCGCCCTCTTAAAGACGCTCCGAGACGCGGGAATCTGCGCCGGCTATTACGGCGAAAGCGGAAAGATGGGGAAGAAATTCAAATACGCCGACCAACTGCGCGTGCCGTATTGCATCGTCGTCGGACTTTCCGAAATCGAAAGCGGCGCGGTCACGCTCCGCGATATGGAAAACGGCAAAGAAGAGCGCCTTTCTCCCGATGCGCTGGTAGAATATCTGCGTGACAAAAAGCGCGATTGACGACTTGCATTCCCGATGAAATTCTGCTATACTCCACTTAAGTTTGACGGGAAGAGTACACATACCAATCAGCGATAAGAGGACGGTGCGAGCTCTTACTCATGTGGAAAACCAACCCCGACTTCTGCCTTAATCGGCAGCGTCTGCATACGTTACATGCCTTAAGAAGCAAAAAAGGTGGAACCACGACGCCGATCGTCCTTTCGGGACGGTCGGCTTTTTTTATTGAGGTGATTATGATGAAATTGACATTGCCCGACGGCAGCGTAAGAGAATACGAAGGCGAAAAGAGCGTAAAGGAACTGATCTCCGATATTTCTACCGGCTTGGAACGCGCCAGCGTGGGTGCGGTGGTCGACGGAAAGATTCTCGGTAAACACGACACCGTCACCGAAGGCGGCAATTTCCGCGTGGTCAAGTTCGAAGACGACGAGGGCAAGCAAATCTTCTGGCACTCTTCGGCGCACTTGTTGGCTGCGGCGGTACAACGCCTCTATCCCGACGCAAAATTCGCGATCGGCCCCGCTATCGAAAACGGATTTTACTACGACATCGATCTCGACGAGCAGCTCAATCCCGAAGATTTGGAGGCGATTCAAGACGAGATGCAAAAGATCGTCAAAGAGAATCCCGTCTTCCAAAAAGAGGTGCTTTCGCGCGAGGAAGCGGCCAAGCTCTTTAAAGACGATCCCTATAAATCCGAACTGATCCAAGAGCTGCCCGAAGGCGAAGAGATCTCGATTTATCGCCTGGGCGAATATGTGGACCTTTGCCGCGGCCCGCATTTGGAAGAAGTCAAATCCATCAAAGCCGTAAAACTGACCTCCGTTGCCGGCGCATACTGGAGGGGCGACGAAAACAACAAGATGCTGCAACGCATCTACGGCATTTCCTTCGAGAAGAAGAAAGACCTCGACGAATACCTCGAACGCCTGGAAGAGGCGAAACGCAGAGACCACCGCAAGATCGGCAAGGAATTGGACCTATACAGTTTCCGCGAAGAAGGCCCCGGATTCCCGTTCTTCCATCCCAAGGGAATGATCATCAGAAACGAACTGGAACGCTATTGGCGGGATCTGCAACTGGAACGCGGATACGGCGAGATCAAGACGCCGATCATTTTGAACGAAGACCTCTGGCATCGTTCGGGCCACTGGGACCACTATCGCGACAATATGTATTTTACGAAGATCGACGGCGAAGACTATGCCATTAAACCCATGAACTGCCCAGGTTCGATCCTCGTATATGAAGCGGATATGCACTCGTATCGCGATTTTCCCATCAAGCTGATGGAATTCGGCCAAGTACACCGCCACGAGCTTTCGGGCGCGCTGCACGGCCTGTTCCGCGTCCGTACCTTTACCCAGGACGACGCCCACGTATTTATGCTGCCTTCTCAAATTCAAGAAGAGGTGGGCAAGTTGATCGAACTCGCCGACGAATTGTATAAGACCTTCGGCTTCGACTACTCCGTAGAACTCTCTACCCGTCCGGAAGACAGCATGGGCAGCGACGAGCAGTGGAACACGGCCATCGAAGCGCTGCGAAAAGCGTTGGAAGACAAGAAGATGGCCTACGAAATCAACGAAGGCGACGGCGCATTCTACGGGCCCAAGATCGACTTCCACTTAAAAGACGCCATCGGAAGAACCTGGCAATGCGGTACGATTCAACTGGACTTCCAAATGCCGGAACGCTTTGAACTCACCTATGTCGACGAAGACGGCGAAAAGAAACAGCCGGTAATGAGCCACCGCGCCTTGATGGGTTCTATGGAACGCTTTATGGGCATCCTTGTCGAACACTACGCCGGCAAGTTCCCGCTTTGGCTCGCGCCGGTACAAGTGGCGGTCCTTCCCATTAGCGAAAAATCGCAAGACTATGCCGAAGAAGTGTATCGCGCATTGGAAGCGGCGGGCATTCGCGTCGAATTGGATCGCCGCAATGAAAAAATCGGCAAGAAGATTCGCGACGCCCGCATCAACCGCATCAATTATATGGTCATCGTCGGCGAAAAGGAACAGGCGGACAAGACTCTGTCGGTCCGTGCCCGCGACGGCGAAGAGACCGCCGGCGTAAAGATGGAAGACTTGATCGCCTCGCTCCAAAAAGAAATCAAAGAGCACGTCATTGGCTAATATCATCGCCCTGGGCGATTCCTATGTCGCCGGCTACGGCGTGGCTCCAAGCGAATGCTGGGTATCGCTTTTAGAAAGTAAGCTCGAACGACCCATTATAAACTCGGGCGCAAACGGGGCATGGATCACGGAGATTGCAAACAATCTGCCGGAGATCGCACCGGGAGAGATTGTACTCGCACTGGGCGGCTGCAACGACTTGCTCGGCGGCGCTTCGGTCGAAACGTTACAGAGGGCGGTCGCCGCGATTCGACGCTACGTCGAATCGCGGCGGGCGCGGTTTCTGTATATCGTGCCGCCCGTACCGGTGATTGTAAACGAAGAACCGTTTGTAGGAATCTCTCTTTTGGATTCGCTGCGAGAAAAGGCGATAGAGTGGGATCATATCGCCCAGGGGCTGCATTTAGAAGCGGTGCTGGAAGGTTCGGATGACCTGTTTTTCGACGGCATCCATCTCGTACCCGAAGGGCACGAAAGAATCGCCGATGCGGTATATGCAGGAGGAAATGATAGAAAATTTTGGTAAGAAGGGGAGGCGACTCCTCTTCTTTTTGATTGTATCGACTTTCTTTGTGAGTTTTGATACAATATTTGCGAGGTGATGGAGTGAAATTTAATTTTTTGCCGAAACGGGCGGAGGGAACGCCCGAAAAAAAACGCCCTATCAATCCGCTGTTTAAGAACGGCCTGGAGCGACTTAAAGAGGGAAACTTTTCGAAGAGAGAACAGGCCGTGTTTGCCGCGCTTTTATTGTCTTTGACCGGTGCTTGCGGGTATGCCGCATTTTTGAAGGCGCCTTTGGAGCAGCAACAAGCCCTAAAGGCCGCATTGAATGCCTCTTCGGTGGCCCATGCCGAAAAACCCGATGCCTCCGTCTATGCGCCGGAAAAGGAAATCTTGCGCGAGGACGAAGTCGAGGCCGCAGTCGCCAACTATATTTCTGCCGATCCCAATGCCGTGATCGTGAGCGAGGAAGTCGTAAAGACAGACGACAGCAACGGATCGCTTAATCTCGTTGTCGAGCACAACGGCTCCGGCGATGTATTGGCGCAGTATATCGAAACCTTGGAAAGCGCGCCGAAAAAAATTCAAATCGACTCCATTTCATACCAGAAAGACCCGTCCGGCGCGGAATCTACCGTGCTTAGGGTATTCCTTCCCTATACGGTGACCGACAACAGCTTGGAGAACAAGACCTTTTCGGAAGAACCGTCGGCACCGACGCCGCCGACGCCTACGCCGAATACGACGGCGACGCCCACGAATCCGTCGACGTCTATGCCGAGTACGAGTTCTTCGAATCCCAAGCCCGCGTCGGGTTCTACGGCGACCACCAAGCCATTTGACGCTTCGAAGACGCCCAAGACCCGCGTGATCACCGGCCGCAAACCTTCGGTCAGCTATACGCCGCCCAGGGCAAGTACGCCGAGTGCCAAACCCGCCGAGAAGAAGCCCCAAGCGCCGACAAAACCCAAGGTGAAGCCGCAAACCGACAAACCGCCCATGACTGCCGAAACGGAGTATATCGCTCCGCCGATTACCCGTTATTCGGCGCTCAAGAGCATTCTCTCTGCAAACTTTGTCGACGGAAATGCGGTCTCCATGGCACAGGAGCCTTCCGGACACAAAGAATCTGAAGATGTTTTGAAGCTACAGTACAAAATCCAGGCTCTCGACGCGTCGAAAGACGAGACCACAGAAGAAAAAGAAGGCGCCGATGTGCCCGTAACGGAAACCGAGGCGACTGAACGCGAACTCCGCATGGATACGGGCGGATTCTATCTGCCGAAAAACGGATACGAGTTCAGCATCGACGTATCAATGCCCCTCGAAAGCGACGGCAAATTTAGCCTTGTCTTGGCAGATCTCAAGGGCAATAGTAAAGAAGTCGTGCCCGTGCGCACGGACGATATGGGCGACGGCTATCACCGTATTTTCTTCCCCTTAAACGGCATGGACGGCACCATGCGCGCCACGCAAATTCGCTATCGCTTTACACCGCACACGGCGAAAGAGGAGACGATGGCCGTTAAAAATGTGCAAATTCTTTCCAATGAATCATAAGATCCCGGCTATGACGCTGATCGAGGTGCTCTGTACGGTCGCCGTATTGGCGATCGTCGTAAGCATTGCGTCTTTGGGATATTTTGGCGTTCAGCGATTCCGTGCTGAGCGCCAAATTTATGGAATGAAAGCGGAATTGAACGACTTACGCAGAGAGGCGATGGTCAAAAGAAAGAGCTGTCGAATGGACTTTTTCGAGGATCGCTATGCACTAGAAGACGGCAGCGAAACGAAAACCGTCGTCTATGAACCCGGTACCTATATGCGGCTTTGTAGGACGGCAAACCGAAAAGATTATTTCGAATTCAGTGCCTCCGGGCGGCCTTCCAATAGCGGAATGGTCGAATTCGAAACAAAAAACGGCAGGTATCTGTTGATCCTGTCGCCGGTCAATGCGCGTATTCGCGTGGAGGAGATTCGTGAAGAGTAAGGGATTCAGCTTGATCGAGGTGATGGCGGCGGTCGCCTTGATGGGCCTGCTGGTGATTTTCGTCGCATCCGCTTTGGGGAGCGGGTATCGGCAGGGGCGGCGCATCGAATCGCGAAAAGAAATTTTGCGCCGCGCGGAGAATGCCGCGGAATGCGCCCTCGCCTACGAGGAAAGCCGAGAGCCGGGCATCATGGTTATGATTACGCCCTACGACCCTTATGGAGATATGGTGGAGGTATATAGTGAAGAAACGGGAGAAAAGTTCTTCAGCGTGTATCGGCCGAAAGAAGGGATTTACGCTCCTTGAGATTTTGATCGCCATCGCATTGAGCGCCGTGTTGATTGCGGCGACGGCAGAGATTCTATCGGGATCGCTGACGAGCGCCATGCATATAAATGAGAGGATCGACCGATTAAGGGACAGAGACTTTGCCGTAGATTCCCTGGCCGAGGAAGTATTGGCAGCGGAAGAAATCCGCGCCGTCTCCTCCGATGCGATCACCATCTATCGCATAAGGGAGGGCAAGGAAAAACACGGCATCATCACCTATGTTTCCAAACGGGGTCGATTGGATCGCTATGCAGACTATCATATCGGCGTACCGCGGAAGAAAGAAAGCTACGGCCCTTACGGCGTAAAAAATCGCATATGGGAAGGGAGCGGGGATATACGCTTTGTACGCGATCAGAATTTGCTGCGCATACGATGGAAAGACGGCATAGAGGAACGAGAGCGGATCGTCGCCGCCCGGGGGAAGTATGAATAAGGCGCGGGGATCGGTGAGTATTTTGGTGATCTTTATCTTCGCCATCCTTTCTTTCTTGTTGCTCTTTTTATTGTCTCGACTGGAACGGGGCGGCCTTTTATTGGAAGCGGAGCGAGACGGTCTGAAGAGCGGCTATGCCGCAGAATCGATGGCCCATTTGGCCTATCGATCGACGGACGAAGAAGTGTTTCGACAAGTGCTCTTGGAAAGGGATGCCATTGCCCTCAGCGCGCCCAGTTGGGATGGCATCGCCGGAGAAAAGGCGAAGATCTCGCCTATACGCACGTCCGGCGCCTATACGAGGTTTTCTCTTTCCGCCGACTGTCGCTACCGGGGGATATACAGCCGCGCGATCGTAACGGGAGAACTCGTCCACCCGCTGTTTGCGCAGCAAGACGGCATTCTCTCTGCCGACGAAATCGAAACGGCGGGGCTTTT
Source organism: Aedoeadaptatus ivorii (assembly GCF_030815095.1). Taxonomy (NCBI): domain Bacteria; kingdom Bacillati; phylum Bacillota; class Tissierellia; order Tissierellales; family Peptoniphilaceae; genus Aedoeadaptatus; species Aedoeadaptatus ivorii. The sequence goes on along the minus strand of NZ_JAUSWF010000009.1, from coordinate 1,555 downwards.
GCCCGCGTGGAAAGAGGCATTTCGCCTCTGGTCGTATGCGCCGAAGGATAGACTGCCTTCTGTGGTCGTCGATCGGCCGAGCGAAATGCATTACAATGGAGGTAAATGGATCCTGACGGATGGGGCGGATGGACAGATACAGACCGAGGCAAAACAGGCCCTCGACATTCGCAGTGAGCTATCGGTCCCGGACGGGTATTCGACGGAAGGTCTCGTCTTTTTGCGGTCCGGCAGCGTTTTACGGGGAACCCTGTATGTGCGCGGCGTCGTGATAGCCGAAGCGGACAGCGTCGTCGAGGGGAAAATCGTCTGCGACGGCCTTTGTATCGGGTACCTGCCGATGGATACGGTGTCCAATTTTCACCCCCGAAAGGCAGAGCGATATTTGGCAAATTTTCCCGAATTCCTCGAGTGCGGCAATATCCGCACGAAAAAGGAGTTCCGGTAGGAGAAAGTAAACTTGAGGGGGAAATTTCCTTTTGGTATAATTGAACCGAAGTACATTTAAGGAGGAAAATATGATCTCAGCTGGTGATTTTAGAAAAGGCGTAACTTTTGTAATGGATGGAGATGTGTATCAAATCGTCGACTTCCAACACGTAAAACCGGGAAAAGGTGCGGCGTTTGTTCGGGCCAAGATTCGTTCCGTGATCAATGGGGGGGCCAAAGAAACCACTTTCAATCCCTCGGAGAAGTTCGAGAGCGCTGTAATCGAAACCAAAGAAATGCAGTACCTCTACAACGACGGCGAATTGTATTACTTTATGGACAACGATACATACGAGCAAATTCCCATTGAAAAGTCTTATGTGGAGGAAGCGCTGAATTTTATGCGCGAAAACGACACCGCGACCATTCAAATCTATCAAGGGAAGCCCTTTAACGTTTCACCGGCCAACTTCGTCGAGCTCGAAGTCACCGAAACGGAACCCGGCTTAAAAGGGGATACCACTTCCGGTGCCACCAAGCCCGCGACGGTAGAGACCGGATTTACTCTACTTGTACCTCTTTTTGTCGACCGCGGCGATATCATCCGCATCGACACCAGATCCGGCGAATATATGTCCAGGGTATAGCCAAGGAGGATGCTATGAAAAACATTTTGCAAAGAATCGCCTATTTACAAGGTTTAGCGGACGGTTTGGGTGTGGACGATACATCGAAAGAAGGCCAAATTTTACTGGAATTGGTGGATGTCGTGGCCGAATTGGCTGAAACCGTAGACGACCGCCTGGACGATCTCGAAGATTATGTAGACGTCGTGGAAGAAGATCTCGGCGAATTGGAAGACTTTATCTACGAAGAAGACGACTTCGACGATTACGACGATCTCGACTTTGACGACTACGAGCTCTACGGAGATTTCGACGAAGAAGACGACGATTTCGACTTCGACGAGGAAGAAATCGAAGAAGAATAAGAATGACACACAAAACCGCCGTTTGGCGGTTTTTTATTGTCTTGAATTTACAATCTAAGTGCAACAAAAAATGATTCACCGTTTTCTGGTAAAATTATGTCGACAAAAACCAATCAACCAGGAGGAACGATGAAT
>NZ_JAUSWF010000008.1:0-130016 GCF_030815095.1 Aedoeadaptatus ivorii | reverse complement strand
ATAGATTATTAACTTGCAATTAGGGAAATGAGATAATTAATCGTTCCATTTTCAATCAATATATAGAGACCGAGTCCAATAAACACGACTGGTACTATTATTTTTTCGTACTTTTCTACAGTCTCTCCGATAGCAGATATTGAAGCGAGATTGTGAGATAATTTGCATAGTATCAAAATTCCTAACGCAAATATTACTAAACTTATACTAATCTCAATCAAACTCTTTCCTGTAAAATAGGGGATATAAATTCCTAAATTATCTCCACCCATTGCCACTGTTAAACTTGTAAATGCTAAGATTTTTGATCCATCTCCGGTAATTTTTCCCTCGATGTCTTCTTCATCAATATCTTCATCCACAAAAATTGCTCTTATACCAAGACCTAGTGGAATTAGACCAAGGAGACCTATAATCCAATCTTGTGGAATAAAATTTAAAAAGTAAGCGGCAATAAGACTAATCAGTACAAGCAGTGCTGTACCTAAATACTGTCCTGCATAAATTGATTTTAAACCTTCTTTGCCTTGACTGGCGAATAAAATAGTCAAAACAACTAAGTAGTCAATTGATGTAGAGACAAAAACTAATAAAGCGGATACTATTGTTTCCATTATTTCTCCTTTCAAAATATTTAATTTTTATAGTCAATCAAAAGTGATTGCACACACATTCTGCCTTGGCAGTTGCCAATGGAGACATTTGAAGAAATAATTTCACAATTTTCCAACCTTTCTTTTAAGTATTATTTAAACTCTACTTAAATTATCAAATTTTGTCAAGTATGATAATAGATATCCACTCAAACTACGAAGATTGTATATACATAAGATTAGATCGAACAAAGATTATTTATCTAATATTGAATCATCTCATTCACTATTTTTAATGCTGCTTAGCCTTTTAATAAAAAAATTAATAATATGATTATTTAGTTCAAAATTCATAAACCTATTGATTTCAAGCTTTACAGAGCCTCTAACCCTCTATTCCCTTGTCATCAATACTAGAGCCTCAGCCGTAGCTTTCACCAATTGAAGTTCGTTATTCACTCGCTTCTCTTTGGGAAAGTCTGGCATGCCCACAGGGCACACGTGAGGCCTATTCAGTTTTTCTCCAAGAGCGTAGCGATTGGCTAAGAAAAACTAATGCCTTTGGTACCTCTGCTTCGCATCGATTAGCTTTGCTAATCGCGCGATAGCAGGGTTAGGGCTTCAACATGTTTCGAGTTGCCTTGATAGCTATCAAAACTGCGTTCTCAACCCCTATGGTTAAGGGGAACATATCCACACTCGTAGTTGGAAACATATCCAACATTGGCTCTCGTTTGTGGGAAGATATCAACGGTTTTGTCTGTTCGTGAGAACATATCAACTCAAATCATTTCATGGTTAATCCCTTATCAATGGCTTCCTGAATAATCTTATGACAACATACCCCCAAAGGATTGTTTTCCTTACAATGCGGATTTTTCATTGCTCCAGTTATGGCATTTACTTCTTTAACGGTTTTCGCACCATGCTTTACAACTGCTTCAATTACCTGATCTTCTGTGACTTTGCTGCAATAACAAGCATACTTAGGATCTGCATCTTTCTTAAACCAGATAGGAACCCTAACTTGGTCTTTTAAGAATTTTATTTCTTTATCTAAGTTATAGTAAATAACGTCGCAGTCCTCATTCATGCATATCTTATATTGATCTCCATCAACAGCATTACGATAATCATCTGTCACCAAGTGTTCAACGGTTATCCTACTAACTGTTACTCCTTCATTATTACAGACAGGGCAACTCTCCTTTGTTCTATTTAAATTTTGTGTGATACATTCACAGCAACATTCATCAATAACTTTCAATTACATAACCTCCACATCTTTAAAACCATTTAATTCAAGGTAAATCCCAACCAATTTTCATTTATAGTTTTTAAATTAAAAAATACCCCTTGATTGTATCGTCAATTATCGATATCATTCAAGGGGTGAATAGGAAAAATAGTTTATAGATTCTTTACATTCAAAGCTCTAAAAGCATTTAATACTGCAATGATAGTTACACCTACATCTGCAAATATAGCCGCCCACATAGTAGTTATTCCAAAAGCACTCAAAATAAGAACAATTATTTTTATTCCAATTGCAAATACTATGTTTTGATTTGCAATTTTTAGTGTCTTTTTAGAAGTCTTCATCGCAGTAGCAATTTTCGATGGCTCATCAGTCATAATCACAACATCAGCAGCTTCAATGGCCGCATCAGAACCTAAACCACCCATTGCTATTCCAATGTCTGCACGAGCTAATACAGGTGCATCATTGATTCCGTCTCCAACAAAGGCAAGTTTACCTTTTTTAGATTTTTGCGATAATAATTCTTCTAGTTTTTCAACTTTGTCTGCTGGCAACAGTTCTGCATAAACCTTATCAAGACCAAGCTCTTTAGCAACTTTTGAACCAATACTTTTATTATCACCTGTCAACATAACTGTTTGTTTAATATTAGCTGCCTTAAGTTCCTTGATTGCTTGTGCTGAATCTTCCTTTACCTCATCGGAAATTACAATGTAACCTATATACTTGTTATTAACAGCAACATGTACAACAGTACCGATCAGCTCTCCCTTGAAATAAGGGATATCCATCTTTTTCATAAGTTTGATATTTCCTGCCATAACCTTTTTGCCATCTACTGTTGCAATAACACCATGACCTGATATCTCTTCTACATCTGAAATACGTCCATTGTCTATTTCTTTGCTATATGCACGTTTCAGTGAAAGTGAAATCGGATGATTGGAATAGCTTTCCGCATGTGCAGTTAATTCTAGTAGCTCTTCTTTGGAAACTCCTTCTGGATGAATTTCCTGTACATTAAATACACCTTTCGTTAGTGTTCCAGTTTTATCAAAAACAACAATTTCAGTTTCTGCTAATGCCTCTAAATAATTACTACCCTTGACTAAAACACCTTTTTTTGAGGCTCCACCTATTCCACCGAAGAAACTCAAAGGAATTGAAATAACTAAAGCACACGGACAGGATACCACAAGGAATGCTAGTGCTCTATATATCCAATCACTAAAAGTCGCCCCGTCTATAACAAGAGGTGGTATAATAGCTAGAAAAACTGCAATTATAACCACAACCGGTGTATAATATCTCGCAAACTTCGTAATAAATTGTTCTGAATTGGATTTTTTACTACTTGCATTTTCAACTAAATCAAGAATTTTACTTACAGTAGATTCTCCAAATTCCTTGGTAACCTCTGCTGTAATAACCCCATTAATGTTGATGCACCCACTTAGGATATCACTTCCAACTTCTACTTCACGAGGAACAGATTCGCCTGTTAGTGCCGATGTATCAATCATTGAACTTCCCTCAATTACCTTGCCATCAAGAGGAATTTTTTCTCCTGCTTTAATTACAATAATATCACCAATTTGTACTTCATCTGGGTCAACTTTGACAAGTTCATCACCTTTTTTAACATTTGCATAATCTGGTCGAATATCCATAAGGCTTGCAATTGACTTTCTCGACTTGCCAACTGCATAGCTTTGAAACAGTTCTCCAACTTGATAAAACAGCATAACTGCAACACCTTCAGGATACTCACCAATAAAAAATGCACCAATTGTTGCAATACTCATTAAAAAGTTTTCATCGAAAACTTGACCTTTAAAAATATTTTTTACAGCTCTTTTTACAACATCTCCACCTACAATAATGTAACTTATTATAAAGAGAGCAATCTGTAACCATTCGTTATTTAAACTAAGCAATACTGCTGTAGCTAACACGGCTGCACCAATAATTATTCGCCATAGTCGTTTTGTCATACTAAATAGCCTCCTTTAAGCCTTTTTCATAGTTGTATCGGGTTCGATTTTTTTAACTATTTTTTCGGCCTCTGCTATTATTGTTGGCATTTTTTCATCCTCACCATCAATAACGAGTTTTGTGGTCATAAAGTTAACAGTAGCTTCTTTCACTCCATCAAGCTCATTAATAGCCTTTTCCATTTTTGCCGCGCAATTTGCACAATCTAAACCTTCAAGTATAAATTTCTTTTTCATTATTAAATCCTCCTAAATGTTATTTGTAATTTTATTTTGAATACTACAAGTCTTTTTCAGATTTTCTTGAAGCATTGCTCATTTGAAATGAAGACTTAAATATATTCCCAAATATCTTCAAAAAATATTCTATTCTACCGCATTACTACTTCTCGTTGATATGAATTAGACCTTGGTCAAATATTTCTCTTACATGATCATCAACTAATGAATAATATACTACTTTGCCTTCTTTTCTGTTTTTCACTAAATTAGCTTGTTTTAAGACTCTCAACTGATGGGAAATTGCTGATTGTGTCATGTTAAGTAATACAGCGATATCACAAACACACATTTCAGCTTCATGTAAAGCCCATAATATCCTGATTCGTGTTGAATCTCCAAATACTTTAAATAATTCTGCTAGATCATAAAGGCTTTCTTCTTGAGGCATTTTATCTCTAACTTGATTTACAATATCCTCATGAATTACATTGCAGTCACATCTTTCAATTGAATTAAATTTTTTAGTCATATTATGACCTCCTTTTAAATCATTTCATCTGAATACTTGGACAAGCATTCATACGTTGTATATTTATTATATTATTGTTTTTCTCTTGTGTCAATAGTTATATGAGAATTTATTCAGGTGTTTTTTTATATTATTTAAAATATCTCAAAACCATCTATTACGACATTAGAACCATAAAAGGGTGATTTCTATACAAACTTTTTTTAAATACACAATTGTTGTAGGTTCTATAATAGTTTGAAATAAAATTTCAAACTATTAAAAAACTATAGTGGTAGCTGTTTCAAAACAACTACCACTACATTAGATTATATAAAATTCTTATCATCCCAGAGGATTATTTCTCCCTCTTTCTGAGCCATCAATTTTTCCACCTTTATAATGTCATCACTCTTTTTACCCTATGTCATCTATAAAGCACCCCAAAAATAGGGGTCAAAAAACGGTGTTTTTTCGCTCATTTTTTGCTCTAAAATCACTCTTGAACCACTATATGTTGTGGTCGACCTCTACTTTTCACTCTCCAAACCACAATACGTCATCAGAATTATACTCTCAACGTGGGCCGAACGCGGGAACATATCGATCGGTTGCACGTGCTCTACCCGATACGCATCGCCCAGCAGGCGAATGTCGCGCGCCAAGGTGGCGGGGTTGCAGCTGACGTAGATGACGCTGGCGGGAGCGGCTTCTTGTATGCTCTTGACGACGGTCTCATGCAGGCCCGCGCGGGGCGGATCGCATACGATGACGTCGATGGGGCCTTCTTCTACCAATCGAGGCAGTATGTCCTCCGCGGCACCGGCGATGTAGCGAACGTTTTTGACGCCGTTTTCTTCGGCGGTTTTGCGGGCGTAGTCGACGGAATCGGCGGAGATTTCGACGCCGACGACTTCTTTTGCCTCCTCGTGCAGGGGCAGGGTGATCATGCCGATGCCCGAGTAGAGTTCTACGACGGTATCCGCGCCTTTGACGGCATCGGCGACGCCGCGGATGATGGCTTCGGCGCCTTCGGGGTTTACCTGAAAGAAGTTGGTGCCGGCGATGCCGTAGCGGTAGCCTGCGAGTTCTTCGGTAATGGCCGCCTTTCCATAAATATGGGTGAGGCGTTCTCCGTAGTGGCCCTTTTTCGATTTGCGTTCGGAGTAGTAGAGGCCGCTTACGCCGTGCTCTACGGCAAAGGCGACGGCGGCGGTTTTGGTTTTTTCGCGCAAGGGTTGATCCGCTACGAGGATCAGGAGCACTTCGCCCGCCCGATTGGTGCGGATCCCCACAAAGGAGAGGGCGTCCAAGAATTTTTGTCCCGTAAGGGCGAAGAGGATGCGATTGCCGCTATCGGTCTGCATCATACAGCGCTTTACCGGCACGGATTCGCCGTTTTTGCCGTAGAGGCAGAGTTTGCGGTCGCGCACATGAAACTGCATATGGTTTCGGTAGGCGCTGTCGCCGCCCCGCACCAGGACGTCCTCGACGTGTGTGGGCTCGTCGCCGATGCGCGCCAGGGCATCTTCGATGCGCTTTTTCTTCCACGCCAGTTCCGCCTCTCTGGAGAGTTCCAGAAACGCACAGCCGCCGCAGTCGGTGTACGGACAGGGGTTTTTGGCCCGCAAGGCCGACTTTATTAGGGTGCGGAGAATATGCGCCTCGTAGAAGCGCTTTTTCTTTTTGGTGATTTCGACTTCTACCACATCGCCGATATGGCCGCCGTCGAGGAAGACGACGGCGCCGTCTACCTTGCCGATTCCCCTTCCCCTATGGTCGTAGTCGACGATTTCGAGTTCCGCATGATCGAAAACTTCCATTATTTGCGTCTCGTTTCTTGTTTGCCGGGCACGGCCTTGCCTTCTTTGTAGAGTTTTCCGACGGCGCGCTTGAATGCCTTTTTCGTAAGGCCGGTGATGCGCATAATCTCTTCGGGATCGGATTTGTCGCCCACGGGCAAGACGCCGCCGTATTCGCCCATCATATCGTAGAGGACGTCGGAATCCTGCTGCATTTCGATATGAGCGTAGTCGCGGAGGCTCAGGGTGAGTTTGCCGTCGTCGAGGACGGTCTGTACCCGCGCCTCTACGGCATCTCCCGCGCGGTATATGCCCTTGAGCTCCTGCTTGGGCACCATGCCGTCGAAGGTGTCGTCCACCGCCACCAAGGCGCCCATGTCGCCGGTATGGTAGACGGTGCCTTTTACGGTATCGCCGCGCTTATAGGGGCTGTCGGTCCGTAGGGCGTCTTTGATCTGCATGCTCATCGCCAAACGCTCAGATTTGTCCACATACATGGTAAAGAGGTAGCGCTCTCCTTCGGCGATGCGCTCGGTGGCCTCGGAGAAGGGCAGCAGAATGTCCTTGGGCGCGCCGATGTCGACGAAGTAGCCGATTTTGGACTTATCCAATACTTTGAGGCGCTTTACCTCCCCCACCTGAATATAGGGGGTTTCGAGCATGCCGGCGATTTGCCCGTTGTTTTCCCTATACAAAAATACCGGTCGGATCTCGCCGTCTTTTGCGCGCATTTTTCCGTGGATCGGCACTTCGTTTTCTCCTTCTCTCGCCCAGAGGTATTTTCCCTTTTGCACGAGCTCCATATCTTGTACGATTCCCAGTTTCATTTTCGTCCTTTCTCCAATAGCGCCTTCGCCATGGTCTCATAAATTTCTTTGCCCCGGCCCGTTAGCGTCGATCCCAATTCGTAAAATGCGTGGGTGGAATCGGCGCTCTTCAAGAGGGCGTCGAGGGCGTAGTAGCTGAATGCGTCGTGTCGCCCCAATTCTTCTACGATTTTCCGCGCCTGCGTCTTGTGGCTCAGGTCAGTGAATTGGGTCAGGTATATGCCGAATTTTACGGCTTCTGTTACTTCGCTGTCGCGCATTAGGAGGATGCTTAGGCCCAAAAAAGGGCGGTCCATTTGGTCAAAGGCGTAGAGCCAGTTTTCAAAATGGGATTTTGCCTCCATGGCGCGGTGCTTGCGAAAGTAGTTTTCGATGTGTGGAATGCTGAAGGGTTCCCGGGCAAAGTATTCCATTATGCCCACGTCCAAGGCGTCGGTGGACACGCTTTGGACTGTCTCTTCGCCTTTTAGGACGGCGAGTTCGTAGCTGCCGTCCTCGGCGGAATCCAAGGGGATGTCTTTTACGACCTTTTCGTATACGGTCTTCGGCTTTTTTCTGAAAGTAAACATAGCGCCTCCTCGTATCATTTTCCCACAGCAAAGCCGCTTTTGCAATTCGCCCGCGCGCGTTCGAGGCGCCTTTGCCGACGCGTACCAAACCCTGCTTCGGGTATAGGTGAAATGTATCCCATACAGAAACAGAAAGAAGGAACCATGGAAGATCGAATCATTTTGGAGGGACTGACGCAGAACAACTTAAAAAACATCAGTCTGTCTCTTCCCAAAGAAAAGCTGATCGTCTTTTGCGGTCTATCGGGCTCCGGCAAGAGTTCGGTGGTGTTTTCCACCTTGGCGGCGGAGAGCCGGCGGCAAATGACGCGCAATTTTTCCCAGTATCTGCGGCGCCATATGCCGCTCTTTCCCCGCCCGGAGGCGGAGTCCCTTCGGAATCTGAGCCCCGCCTTGGTAGTGGAACAGAGGCCCATCGGCGCCAATGCCCGCTCCGATCTGGGGAGCTATACCGAAATCGGCCCGCTGATTCGCCTGCTATTTTCCCGGGCGGCGGTGCCGTCGTTGGGCTCTGCGACCGATTATTCGAAAAAATCCCCTGTAGGCCGCTGCCCGACTTGTGCGGGAAAGGGGCTGATTGTCGAGACGGATCTCTCGAAATTGGTGGATGAAGACAAGTCCTTACGCGACTACGCGGTGCGCTTTAAGCCGCTTTCCCCTTCCGGCTGGCAGGGGCGTTGGATGATCACCGGCGGCACCTTTGATCCCGATCTGCCGATCCGCGACTGGCCCGAAGAGAAGCGCCGGCTATTTTTTTATGGCCCCGAGGACGCGGAATATGTGATTATGCCCTTTCATACCAAAAACGGTCCCCATCAGGCGAAGTGGGACGGCCTGGTGCCGCGCTTCGAGCGGCTGTATGTGAACCGCGATATTTCGGATCTGAAGGAAGTCGATCGCGACGACGTACTCGCCATGACCCGGCACAGCACCTGCCCGACCTGCGGCGGAAGCGGGCTGAATCCCAAGCTCTTGACTTCGAAGGTCGCGGGCAAGCATATCGTCGAAGTCAACGAACTGGAACTCACCGAACTGGTGCGCTGGCTCGATGCCGTGGACGACCCGCTGGGCACGCCCATCGCCAGAGAAGCCGCCGAGACGACGCGACATCTGATCCGCCTGGGGCTCGGCTATCTGCGCCTTTCCCGCGCGGTGGCGACGCTTTCGGGCGGCGAATCGCAGCGGGTAAAGATCGCCCGCCAGCTGGCATCGAGTTTGAACAATCTTACCTTTATCTTCGACGAACCCACCGCGGGCCTGCACGCGAGCGAGGTGGCGGGGCTCGTAAAGGTGCTGCGGGATCTGGTGGATAAGCACAACACGGTCGTGGTGGTGGAGCACAATCCCATGGTGATCGAAGCCGCCGACGAACTGATCGAACTGGGCCCCGGCGCCGGCGACGAAGGGGGCGAGCTGCTCTTTCAGGGGCCGCCCGAACGCCTCCCCAAACAGACGCCCACGGGTGTCTATCGCAACCGGCCCCTCGCGCTCAAGCCGTCGTATCGCAGCGCGAAGGACGCGTTTTCAATCAAAAATGCCCGGGTGCACAATCTCAAGGATCTATCCCTTACCATCCCCAAAGGCGTTTTCGTCGCCGTCTGCGGCGTTTCGGGCTCGGGCAAGAGTTCCTTAATTCTCAATGCCTTCTACCCCGCGCACAGCGAGGACACCGTGCGGATCGATCAGAAATCCATCGGCATTTCCTCCCGCTCTACCCTGGCGACCTATATGGGCATTATGGACGACATCCGAAAGGTATTCGCCAAGGCCACCGGCGAAGATCCGGGACTGTTTTCGTTTAATTCCCTGGGCGCCTGCCCGGTTTGCGGCGGAAAGGGCTATCATGAACCGGATATGGCCTTTGCCGATCCCGTAAAGCTGGTGTGCGAAAGCTGCGGCGGCCTCCGATATTCCGACGAGGCGCTTTCCTATACCTACCACGACAAAAACATCGTCGACTTTTTGCGCCTCACCGCCAAAGAGGCCCTTGCCATCGCCGAAAACGACAAGATATTGCACCGCTTGAAGACCCTGGAGGCCGTGGGCCTCGACTATCTGCGGCTGGGACAATCGACGGCAGATCTTTCCGGCGGCGAGCTGCAGCGCTTAAAACTCGCGAGCCGCCTACAATACGAGGGCAAGATCTATCTGATCGACGAACCCGCCACGGGGCTCCACCCCCGCGATGCGGAGCATATTCTGCGCCTGTTCGACACAATAGTCGATCGGGGCAACAGCCTGATCATTATGGAACACAATCTCCGCTTTCTCGCCGCGGCGGATTGGATCATAGAACTGGGCCCCGAAGGCGGAAGGCGCGGCGGGCATCTGCTCTTTGAAGGCACGCCCGAAGCGCTTCTCTGTGCCGATACGCCGACGGCGCATTGGTTCAAAAAGAGAGTGCGGCAAAAATAAAAGTGCTCCGGCAAAGGCCGAAGCACTTTTGTTTTTTATTCGCATTACATTCTCTGCGCCACATGTCCGATGGTATCGGCCACCCATTCCCGTATGTCGGGCATATGGTCCCGCGCATAGGCGACGGAACCCTCGGCGGCGCTCACTACGTCTTCTACCCGGGCGCCGTCGGTCTTGTAGTACAGTCTTTGCAATGTGCCGTTAGAAAATAAGTACGCCATCAGGAGAAAGAATACGAGCAGGCGGCGGATGCGGCGACGCCGTCTCTTTCTGCGCTTTTTCTCCCGTCTTTCGTCGATAAATCCGTAAGCGGTATCCATTTCTCTCCTCCTTTGCTATGAGTATAACAGACAATATCCAACAAATAGCAAAGAGAGGGAGAACCTCCTTCTACTTTGCCACATCCACCGCGCCGTCCGCGTCTATGGCTTCGATCAATTCATCGGGGCGAAAGCGACAGACGGCGTAGGCCGAGCCGCAGGCGGGGTAGACGATGTCGTAGGCGCGGAGGCTCTCGTCGACATAGAGCTTTACGCCTTCCTTTACGCCGAAGGGCGTGACGCCGCCGACTTCGTGGCCGATTTCGTCCGCCACCTCTTCGGGCGACAGCATTTTCGCCTTGGTGCCGAAGGTCGCCTTAAACTTTTTGTTGTCGACCCGCTTGTCCCCCGCCATCACGATCAAAATCGGCGTGCCGTCTTTGTCGCGAAAGGTAAGGGATTTGGCGATCTCGCCTTCGGTAACGCCCAGGACTTCTGCCGCCATAGAAACGGTGGCGGTCGAGTCTTCGGTTTCTATGAAATGTGCCGTGAGGCCCTTTTTTTCTAAGAATGCATAGGCTCTTTCCTTCGACATACTGCCCTCCTATTTGTTCTTGTTGGATTTGTACCGCCGGTTGGAATCGAGAATGGTCTTTCGAATGCGGAAAGACTTGGGGGTGATCTCGATCAGCTCGTCGTCTTCGATAAATTCGATCGCCTCTTCCAAGCTCAGGTCCTCGATGGGAGAAAGGCGCAGCGCATCGTCGCTGCCGGCGGCGCGGACGTTGGTCTGCTTCTTGGTTTTGGTGACGCTCACCTCGAGATCGAGCCCCTTGGGGGAAGAGCCCACCACCATGCCCGCATACACTTCTTCGCCGGGCTCTACAAAGAGATCGCCGCGGTCTTGGGCGTTGTGCAGACCGTAGGCGGATGCCACGCCGGTGTCGAAGGAGATGATGGAGCCGGTCTTGCGGCGGGGAATGTCGCCCTTATAGGGGGCGTAGTTTTCGAATTCGGAGTTCATAATGCCGTTGCCCTTGGTGTCGGTCATAAATTCCTGGCGATAGCCGATCAGGCCGCGGGCGGGAATGCGAAATACCAAACGGCTGTACCCGCCGCTGGGTTCCTGCATGGTGAGCAGCTCGCCCTTTCTGCGGCCGAGTTTTTCGATGATGGAGCCGATAAATTCCTGCCCCACGTCGATGGTGACTTTTTCCATGGGCTCGTGGCGCTTGCCGTCGATTTCCTTAAACAGCACTTCGGGCTTGGAAACCTGAAATTCGTAGCCTTCCCGGCGCAGGTTTTCGATTAAGACCGAAAGGTGCAACTCGCCCCGGCCGCTGACCTTAAAGGCATCGGTGGAGTCGGTGTCTTCGACCTTGAGACTCACGTCGGTCTCCAGCTCCCGGTAAAGGCGGCTGCGAAGCTGTCTCGAGGTGACGAATTCCCCTTCTCTGCCGGCAAAGGGAGAGTTGTTGACCGAGAAGGTCATCGCCAATGTCGGCTCGGAGATTTTGACGAATTCCAGCGCCTCGCCGTGTTCCGGATCGGTGATGGTGTCGCCGATATTGATGGATTCGATTCCGGTCACCGCGACGATATTGCCGGCGGAGGAGCCATCGGTCTCGACGCGGTCCAAACCTTCGAATTCGAAGATCTTGTTGATCTTCACCTTGCGTCTGAGCGTCGGCCGGGCGGCGTTTACGAGGAGCATTTCGTCGCCCTTGTCGATGGTTCCGTTTTCGATCTTGCCGACGCCGATTCGGCCCACATAGTCGTTGTAGTCGATGGTCGAGATCAAGAGCTGCGCGGGTTGATCGACATCGCCGGTGGGCGGGTCGATGTGCTCGAGGATCGCATCGAACAGGGGCTTCATATTTTCCCCTTTGGTTTCGGCGTCTTCGCTCGCCCAACCTTGTTTCGCCGAGGCGAAGATAAAGGGAGAGTCGAGCACGTCTTCGTCGGCTCCGAGTTCGATAAACAGATCCAGGACTTCGTTCACCACTTCGTCCGGACGGGCGCCGTCTCTGTCGACTTTGTTGATGCAGACGATCAAATCGAGGCCCAATTCAAAGGACTTTTTGAGGACGAATTTGGTCTGGGGCATGGGTCCTTCAAAGGCGTCGACCAAAAGCACCACGCCCGATACCATTTTGAGCACCCGCTCTACCTCGCCGCCGAAGTCGGCGTGGCCCGGGGTGTCGATGATGTTGATCTTCGTGTCCCCGTATCGGATGGCGGTATTCTTTGAAAGAATGGTGATGCCCCGCTCCTTTTCGATGTCGCCGGAATCCATAACCCGCTCGGCGACGACCTGGTTGTCCCGAAACACCCCGGACTGGCGGAGCAATACGTCGACCAATGTGGTCTTTCCGTGGTCGACGTGGGCGATGATGGCGATATTTCTGATTTCCCTGGATTCCATACAATTCCTTTCTCGGCAAAAGCCTCCATAAAAATAGGATCGGTCAAGCCAATCCTCTAACTTATCTATTATACAGCAACGGCCGCGTTTGTAAAAGATGCCGCACTAAATATTCATATGACAGCGAATGGTGTTGCCCTCGTATCGGACCGATTCGCAGATGGATTCCACCAAAAACAGACCCCGCCCGTTACATCGCGTGCTGGAACAATCGAAGGCCTCTCGCACCGTGTCGATGCCGCGCCCTTCGTCCCGCACGACGATGGAAACGGTCTCGGGACCGAGTTCCACGAGCAGATATACTTTTTTGTCGCTGTCCCAATCATTGCCGTGCTGCGCGCCGTTCAACAACAGCTCGTCGATGATCAGCCGAATGTCGTACTGTAAATCTATATCTGAAATATAAAAGGATACCTGTCGCATGGCTTCGGCGATAAAGCCGCGCAGCGAAAGCATATCGCTCTCGACAGATCCCTCGATGGTTCTTAGCTCTTTCAAAACTTCACCCCTAATTCTATTTTTATTGTACCCAATTCTGTGCTTCTTATACGGAATTATTTTTTTATTCTTTTCTGTTTTCTTTTCGGTCCCTGCGCGGCGATTTGTTTCGGTCTTCGGACGAGCGCGTAAAATATTTTTCCCTTCGGTTTTAAATTTTCGGTTTTAGAATTTCGGTCTCGAGGGTATAAAAGGAGTAAGACAAAGAGTTAACTTTTGAAAGGAGTTCTATTCATGGAAAAATACGAATGCACAGTTTGCGGATACATCTACGACCCGGCAGAAGGCGACCCGGACAATGGCGTAAAGCCCGGCACCGCTTTTAAAGACATTCCCGAAGACTGGGTATGTCCCCTCTGTGGCGCAGGCAAAGAAGACTTCGAAAAAGTCGACTAAGAAATACAGAAACGGCGTGTTCTACAACACGCCGTTTTTTATTGCCGTTTTCGATGAAATTCCGCCATATTTTCGATGACGTCCCAGAGTTCGGGCACCGCCTTTTTGTCGACGGCGCTAAAGGGAAAGATCAGATCCGTGTTTTCTATGGAGAGCGTCTTCTTGATGACAGAAACGGCCTTTTGCCGCTGATTGTTCGACAATTTGTCCGCCTTGGTGGCCACCACCATGCCGGCAAATCCGCTCTCTATGATCCAATCGTACATCTGCCGATCCTTTGCCGAAGGCGCATGGCGCATATCCACCAGGAGGATCAGCTCCGAAAGATTCTCGCGCTCGGCCAGGTATTCGTTGATGGTCTTCGCCCAGGCGTCCATATCTTTCTTCGACGCCACGGCGTAGCCATAGCCCGGCAGGTCGACGAAGCGCAATGCGTCGTTGACCCGATAAAAGTTGATGGTGCGGGTCTTGCCCGGCTTGCCGCTGGTGCGGGCGAGGTTTTTTCGGCCGAACATGGCGTTAATAAAGCTGCTCTTTCCCACATTGGACCGTCCGCAGAACGCAAACTCCGGCAGATCCGCCGCGGGGTACTGCGCCGCCTTGACGGCGACGCGCTCGAGCTCCAGTTGTTTAATGACCATCGGCAATCGCCTCTTTGATGACTGCTTCCATGCTTTCGACGGGGATAATCGTAAGCCGCGCGATCGAAGGCGAATCCATTTCCTTGAGCTCCCGCTCGTTCGCCTTGGGGATGAGCACGGTCTTGACGCCCGCCCGCTGGGCGGCGAGGAGCTTTTCCTTGAGGCCGCCGATGGGGAGCACGCGCCCCCGTAAGGTGACCTCGCCGGTCATGGCGACCAGTCGGTTTACGGGCTTTTCCGTCAGCGCCGAATAGAGTGCGGTGGTCATGGCGATCCCGGCGCTGGGGCCGTCCTTGGGAGTGGCGCCGTCGGGAACGTGGATGTGGATGTCGTGTTTTTCCTTAAAGTCGGCGGGAATGCCGATCTCTTCGCTCTTGCTCCAAATATAGCTGAGCGCCGCCTGTGCGGATTCCTTCATGACATCGCCCAGCTGGCCGGTAAGCTGCATTTTGCCCTTGCCGGGGACGATATTGACTTCGATCCCCAAGAGCACGCCGCCGATCGAGGTCCACGCCAGGCCGTTTACATAGCCCACCAGATCTTCCTCTTCCACCGTATCGCGCAGCGCCTTTTTTTCGCCCAGATACTTGCTCAAGTTGCGATTGGTGATCTGCACGCGCTTTTTGTCGCGTTCCAGATATTCCAGCGTCACCTTGCGGACGATCTTCGCGAGTTCCTTGTCGAGCATGCGCACGCCCGCTTCGCCCGTATAGCTTTCGATTACGGTGTCGACGGCATTGTTCGAGATGGTGATCTCCTCGGGATCATAGCCCACGTCCTTGAGATGCTTGGGCCACAAGTGGCGCGTCGCGATCTCGCGCTTTTCCTCGGGGGTGTAGCCGCCGAGGCGAATGATCTCCATCCGGTCCAATAGCGGCGCGGGAATGGTCTTGGTGGTATTGGCGGTGGTGATAAAGAACACCTTGGAGAGGTCGAAGGGCACCTCCATATAGCGGTCGGTAAAGGTGTTGTTCTGTGCCGGGTCCAATACTTCCAACAGGCCCGATGCGGGGTCTCCGCGGTAGTCGTTGCCCACCTTGTCGATCTCGTCCAACAGAAAGAGCGGGTTGTTCTTCTTCGCCTGCTTCATCAAGGTAAGCACCCGCCCCGGCATAGAGCCGATATAGGTGCGTCTGTGGCCGCGAATTTCGCTCTCGTCGGTCATGCCGCCCAAGCTCATGCGCACATAGGGCTTTTTCAGCGCTTTGGCGACAGAGGCGGCGATGGAGGTCTTGCCGACCCCCGGCGGACCCACCAGGCACAGAATGGGCGACTTGGCATTGGAGGATTTTTTGCGCAGGGCAATAAACTCGAGGATCCGCTCTTTGATGTCCTTCAACCCGTAGTGCTCGTCGTCCAAGATCTTTCGGGCCTCGGCGAGTTCGTAGTCCTCCTCGGCCTCTTCACACCAGGGCAGATCGAGGACCCAATCCAAATAATTGGTGATGCCCGCGTATTCGGGGGAGGCGCTGTTCATGCGGCCGAGCTTCTGCAGTTCCTTCTCGGCCTTTTCCCGCACGGCGTCGGGGAGCGCCTTTTCCTCGAGCTTTTCCCGGTAATTGTCGATCTCTTCTTCCTCGTCTCCGCCTTCGCCCAGTTCCCGGCGGATCACCTTCATCTGCTCTTTGAGGAAGTACTCCTTCTGGCTCTGGCTCATATTCCGCTTTACCTTGTCGTCGATGGCGTTTTCGATGGTTAAAAGCTCGATCTCGCGCGAAAGCACCATATGCAGAGTGGTGAGCCGCGCCTTAATGTCGATCGCATCGAGAACCGACTGGGCGTCTTCCGCCCGTAAATTGACATAGCCCGCCACGGTATCGGCAAAGGTCTGCGGGGTGTCGTAATTAATCACCGAATCCAAAAGTCCCGGATAGATCTTGTTGTTTTTTTCGATATATTCGTCGAGATCCGCCTCTGCCATGCGCAAAAGCGCCTCCATTTCGGCGTCCATGTCTACTTCTTCTTCCTCGAAGACATCGACTTGCGCGCGAATATAGCTGTCGGAAAAATCCGACGCGACGATGCGTCCCCGCGCATGGCCTTCCACCAGCACGCGTACGATGTCGCCGGGCAGGCGCAGAATCTGGTTGATCTTAACCAGGGTGCCGATTTCGTACAGGTCGTCGATTTCCGGCTCTTCCACGTCGGGATCCTTTTGGGTGGTCAAAAACAGATAGCCGTCCCCGGCATCCGCCCGCTCGATGGCGGCGACGGATTTTTTGCGCGCGGCGTCGAAGTGGGTGATGACGTGGGGCAGAATGACCATGTCCCGAAGGGCGAGCAGGGGAAATGCCTCTCGTTTTTTTACTGTTGCCATAGATACTCCTTATACAAAAAAGCCCACCGCAGTGAGCCTTTCCCTTATTGGTCCGACGAGGTCTTCTGTAAGGGCTCGTCTCTGATTAGAACGGGGTCTTCCGTTCCCTCTACGCTCTCTTTGGTCACGATGACCCGCCGAATGTCTTCGAAGGAGGGAATCTCGAACATGGTGTCCATCATCACCTCTTCGATGGTGCCGCGCAGGCCCCGCGCACCGGATTTTTTGACGATCGCCTTTTCGGCGATGGCTTCCAATGCGCTCTCCTCGAATTCCAGTTCCACATTGTCCATGGCAAACAGCGCTTCGTACTGTTTGACCAGGGCGTTTTTGGGCTCTGTAAGGATGTGCACCAGCGCGTCCTTGTCCAGCTCTTCTAAGGTCACGGTAACCGGCAGACGGCCGATAAACTCGGGAATCAAGCCGTATTTTAAGAGGTCTTCGCCTTCGAGATGCTTTAAGAGGTCGATCTCGTCGTGCTTGCTCCGCTTGATTTCCGTACCGAATCCGATGCCGCCTTTTCCCATGCGCGCCTCGATGATTTTGTCCAAGGAGTCGAAGGCGCCCCCGAGAATAAACAGGATATTGGTGGTATCCACCTGGATAAATTCCTGGTTCGGGTGCTTTCTGCCCCCTTGGGGCGGCACATTGGCGACGGTACCTTCGATCATCTTGAGGAGGGCCTGTTGCACGCCCTCGCCGCTTACGTCGCGGGTGATCGAGACGTTTTCGGATTTGCGGGCGATCTTGTCGATCTCGTCGACATAGATGATGCCCTTTTCGGCGGCTTCGATGTCGTAATCCGCCGCCTGAATCAGCTTGAGGATGATATTTTCTACGTCCTCGCCCACATAGCCCGCCTCGGTAAGAGAGGTGGCGTCGGCGATGGCGAAGGGTACATCCAAGATCTTCGCCATGGTCTGCGCGAGAAGGGTCTTGCCGCTTCCGGTGGGGCCGACCATAAGGATGTTGCTCTTTTGGATCTCTACGCCGTCGTCGGACTGGGCGCGGTCCAAATTGCCGATCCGCTTATAGTGGTTGTATACCGCCACCGCCAAGGAGCGCTTGGCGCGTTCCTGGCGAATGACGTAATCGTCTAAGGTCTCTTTGATCTTCGCCGGGGTGGGCAGCTTTTCCTCGCGGGGAATCTCGCGAATGCGCGATTCCTCTTCCAAAATCTCATCGCACAGGCGGATGCATTCATTACAAATATACACATTCGGGCCTGCGATGAGGCGTTCTACCTGTTGTTGCGATTTGCCGCAAAAAGAGCAGCGCAAATCGTCCGAATTTTTCGACATGAATGCTCCTAACTATTTACGTTTTTCGATGACGTCATCGATAATGCCGTAGGCCTTCGCCTCTTCGGCGGACATAAAGAAGTCCCGATCGGTGTCGGTTTCCACCTTTTCCAGCGGTTGTCCGGTTCTTTCGGCGATAATCTTGTTCATCTGTTCCCGCGTCTTCAAAATCTTCTTCGCGTGGATTTGGATATCCGTCGCCTGTCCTTGGGCGCCGCCCAAGGGTTGGTGGATCATAATGTCGGCGTTGGGGAGCGCATAGCGCTTGCCTTCTTCGCCAGCGAGGAGCAAAAATGCCCCCATCGATGCCGCCAGGCCTACGCAAATGGTAGAGACGTGGGGTTTGATATATTGCATGGTATCGTAGATGGCAAAGCCCGCGCTCACCGAACCGCCCGGGGAGTTGATATAGATCTGAATGTCTTTATCGGGATCTTCGGACTCCAAAAACAGGAGTTGTGCCACGACCAAATCGGCGATCTGATCGTTGATCTCTCCGGTCAAAAAGATGATTCTGTCTTTGAGCAGTCTCGAATAAATATCGTAACTTCTCTCACCGCGATTGGTCTGTTCTACGACCATAGGTACTAATGCCATGATTGCCTCCTTATGCGAGGCCCGAGGCCTCGTTTATGCTTCTGTTGTTTCTTCTTCGTCTTTCTCTTCCGCTTCGACTTCTACGGCATGTTCTACCAAAAAGTCGACGGCTTTTCTGCGTTCCAGATCGCCGCGCAAAGCGTCGGTATTGGTTTCGAGCATGGTCTTGACCATCTCTTCTTGTTTATCTTCGTCGCCCTTGAAATAGTTTTTCGCCATTTCTCTGGCTTCTTTTTCGATCTCTTCGTCGTCGACGGCAAAGCCTTCTTTTGCGACCACCGCTTCCAGTGCGAGGGACTTGAGGACTTCTTTTTCCGCGTCGGGACGCATGCTCGCCTTAAATTCGTCGAGATCCTGGCCGAGCATACCCAGATATTGTTCCAGTTGAATGCCTTGGGAGCGCATATTGTAATCCATATTGCGAATTTGCTCTTCGATGGCCGCATCGACCATGACCGGCGGCAGTTCGACCTGCATATTTTCCGCCACTTTTTCCAGTACGCGGTTGGCGCGCAGGTTCTTGGCGTTGTTTACGACCTCTTCGGTCTTTTTGGTGCGGATGTCTTCGCGATATTCTTCGACGGTGTCGAATTCGGAGATGTCCTTAATAAATTCGTCGTCCAATTCCGGCAGCTCTTCGCGACCGATGGAATTGAGCGTAATGTGGAATACCGCTTCTTTTCCCTTCAGATCTTCGGAGAAGTAGTCTTCGGGGAAGGTGACGTCGATGTCGAATTCGTCGCCGACTTCGTGTCCCACGATGCCTTCTTCAAAGCCGGGGATAAAGGAGCCGCTACCGAGTTCGAGTTCCTGATCTTCCGCACTTCCGCCTTCAAAGGCTTCGCCGTCGACTTCGCCCTTAAAGTCGATATTGACCTTGTCGCCTTCTTCGGCGGCGCGGTCGTCGATGTTGATATGGCGCGCGTTCAGATGTCTTTGCTTGTCGATTTCGTTGTCGATCAGCTCTTCGCCCACTTCGGTGGGTACGGCTTCGATTTCGACGCCCTTGTACTCGCCGAGGGTGACCTCGGGACGCACGTCCACGTCGATTTGCACGGTGACGTCTTTGTTGCGGTCAAAGGTCTCTTCGTCGATCTCCACATTGGGTTGGTCGATGACCTTCAGGTCCAATTCTTCGACTGCTTTTTCGTAGTACTTGGGCAGAATTTCGTTCAACGCGTCTTCGAAGAAGATGCCTTCGCCGTAGAACTGCTCGATAATCTTCTTGGGCACATGTCCCTTCCGAAAACCGGGAACGTTGAAGTAGTTCTTGTTCTTTTTATAGATCTTGGTCTCCGCTTCCTTGATTTCGGCCGCGGGTACGACCACGTCAAAGTACACTTTATTCTTTTCTTGTTTTTTGATTTCTGTCATCGGTATCCCTCCATAATTTATATCCCAAGTATTATACCATAAGGGCTATAAAAGCAACAGTTGGGCACAATTTTCCCACCTTCGGCCACAAATCCGGTCCTTTCGCGCCCTACACGCGTCGTTCGTACCGAAAACCGCAGTGGGGACATCGGATGCGCACCTTGCCTTTTCCCTTGGGCACCTTGGCGAGTTGGTTGCAGGAGGGACAGTGTACGTATCGGTAGTATCGGCTGTTTTTGATGCGTGCCGCGAGTGCATATAGGGGCTTTGTGCCGTCGAGATATTTTTGGTTCTCCTTGCGACGCTTGCCGCGATCCTTCGAGAGGGCGCGAAAGACGCATAGCCCCAGCAGGATCGCCGAAAACAGCGACAAGGGCTCGCATTTGAAGACCAAAGAAATCACGAGGAGCACCAAACCCGCCGCATACAGGGCGCGGTTCAGCCGGTCCCAGCCGTATCTGTGTGCGAAGAAACGGCGAAGTTTTGCTTGAATTTCCTCGCGCTTCATGCTTCCACCCGGTACTTGCGGATGGTCTCGGCGCTCTCCCTATACCGCGCCAGCTCTTCTTCAGTCAGGGTGAGCTCCACCACTTCTTCGATGCCGGCTGTGCCCACCACGCAGGGCGTGGAGATAAACACATCGTCGACGCCGTATTCTCCCTGGTGGAGGGCCGATACCTGAAGCGTGCGCTTTTCGTCGTACAGCACCGCATCCAAGATGTCGTTTACCGTATTGGCGATGCCGTACTGGGTCGAACCCTTTCCGAAAAAGGCGCGGTGGCCCCGGTAGATGACCGACTCCTCGAATTCCGCTTTGTCCAATTCCATATAGTGCTTTTTGAGGTATTCGTCGAGCGCCATATGGTGAATGCGCACGCGGGAATAGGGCAGGAACTGGCTGTCGCCGTGTTCTCCGAGCATCATGCATGCGACCGAATCGGGGGCGACGCCCAAAATGCGAGCGAGCATCGTGCGGGCGCGCTCGCTGTCTAGGGCGGTGCCGCTTCCGATAATGCGGCATTTGTCGAAGCCCGAGTACTTCCACACATGGTATGCGATCGCATCGCAGGGATTGGTGACCACCACAAATACGCCGGTAAAGCCGTTCTTTACGATTTCGGGCACATAGTGCGCCACGTCTTCGTGATTGTTCTTGAACTCGTCGCGCCGCTGGGCGTTCTCGGGGATGCGCCCGCTGGCGATGACGATGATGTCCGCATCGGCGATCTGCTTGTAGTCCGCCGCAAAAAAATCGATATTGTGCGGATAAAATCGCGTCGCGTCTTCTAAGTCGCTCACCACGCCGTCGAGGCGTTTTTCGTCGACATCGCACAGGGCGATCTCTCGAAAGCCCCCACGGAGCGCCGCCGTATAGGCGACGATTTCGCCCACGTGGCCCGCGCCTACGATTCCGAGTTTTGCCATACGCCCCTCCTTATTTGACGAGTTCTCTTAAGGCTTCGAATTCCTCGGGCGTCATGGTAATGCCCTTGGTCATCTTGGTATGGTCCTCGTTCCAGGACCGAATGTCGAATTTCGGCGCCCCGCCGTTATACGACACCCTGTTCAATTCCTTCTTCCAAATGCCGGATTCGCCCAGCACGCCGATGTGTTCTACGATCTCAAATCGAAAATCTGCCATATTTCCTCCCGAAAGAAAAAAGCGCCGTGGGCGCTTTTCGCTTATCTTACGGATTTTACCGTATACCCTGCGTCTTCCACCGCTTTTTTCAACGCGTCCGCATCGAGGTTTTCCCCTTCGACGACGGCTTGTTGCGGATCCAGCGTAACCTGCGCCTTTACGCCCTCGAGGGCGTTTAATGCCTGATCGACTCTGCCGACACAGTGGTTACAGCTCATGCCGTCGAGTTCCAAAATCTTTTTATCCATTTGTATTTTCTCCTTTCCGCTTCCGCTGTATTTATGCGTATACCCCTTTTGCGGGTGAGAGGTAGCGTTTAATCGATAAATTTTTGCTTCGGGCGCCGCTTCCGCCTCCCGCTCGCCGCGATCGGTGTCCAATTTGGTAAAGTTCAGCCGAAGGGCGTTAGTCACCACAAAGACCGAACTCAGACTCATCGCCAAAGCGGCGATCATCGGGCTTAAGGTGAGGCCGAAGGGGATATAAAAGACCCCGGCCGCCACGGGAATACAGATGACATTGTAGAAAAACGCCCAGAACAGATTCTCCTTAATATTGCGGATGGTCGCCTCGGAGAGTTTGGTGGCGCTCACCACATCCAAGAGGTCGCTGTGCATCAAAACCACATCGGCGCTTTCCATGGCGATATCCGTGCCGGCGCCGATGGCGATACCCACATCCGCCCGCGCGAGTGCCGGGGCGTCGTTGATGCCGTCGCCGACCATGGCGACCTTGCCCGCTTCCTGATAGCGACGCACGACGCTTTCCTTTTCGTCGGGAAGGACCCCGGCGTGCACCGTATCGATGGGAAGGGAGGCGGCGATGACATGGGCCGTCTTTTCGTTGTCGCCGGTAAGCATCACGATCTTCTTGCCCAGCTTGCGCAGCGCTTCGAGAGCGCGCGGGGAATTTGCCTTCACGATGTCTTTGGCGGCGATAAAGCCGTACACTTCATCTTCATCGGCAAATACCAGAGGCGTCTTTCCCGCCGCAAGGGCTTCGTCCAGCGCCTGTTCGATCGGCGAGAGGTCTTGTCCCATCTCTTCCATAAGGGTGATATTGCCGCCGTAGATCCACCGCCCGTCGATCTTACCGCGCAGTCCCCTGCCGGGAAGCGATTCGAAATCCGTCACGCGGTCGGCGGATGCGTTGGGGTAGCGCGCCTCAAAGCCGCGGATCACGCCTTCGGCCAAGGGGTGCTCGGAGGATTTTTCGAGCGCATAGGCCATGCGATAAAATGCCTCGGGATCGCGATCGAGTGCCACTACATCGGTCACAAAGGGTTTGCCCCGGGTGATGGTACCGGTTTTGTCCAAAATCAGGGTGTCGGCTTCGTGGAGCACCTCCAGCGATTCGGCGCTCTTATAGAGCACGCCCGCCTTGGCGCCCCGTCCCGTGCCGACCATAATCGCCACCGGCGTGGCAAGGCCCAGTGCACAGGGACAGCTGATGACGAGCACCGAGATCGCGAGACGCAGCGCAAATTCCGCGCCGTAGCCGAGCAGAAGCCATACGATGCCGACGATCGCCGCGATGGCGATGACCACGGGAACAAAGACGCCCGCCACGCGGTCCGCGATCTTCGAGATCGGCGCCTTGGTCGCATTGGCATCTTCTACCAAGGCGATGATTTTCGCGATGGTGGTGTCTTCCCCCACCCGGTCGGCGGTAAAGACCAGCCGGCCGGAGCCGTTGGTCGTCGCCGCCATCAGCGCGTCCCCCTCGGACTTTTCGACGGGGATCGACTCGCCGCTCAAGGCGGATTCGTCGACGGAGCTGATGCCTTCTACCACCGTGCCGTCCACCGGCACATTCTCACCGGGCTTTAATACGATTTTCTCGCCCAATGCGATCTCTGCCACGGGAACGCGCATTTCTGCGCCGTCTCTTATGACCGTCGCGGTCTTGGGCGTCAGGTCCATTAAGCCGCGAATGGCATCGGAGGTACGATGCTTGGCGCGGGATTCGAGCCACTTTCCGAAGTCGATCAAGACGACAATGGTCGCCGCCGATTCGAAATACAGTTCGTGGCCGAAGTGCATCACCCGTTCCATATCGCCGTGGCCGAAGCCGTAGGACAGCTGAAAGATGACGTAAATGCCGTAGAGAAAGGCCGCGCCCGATCCGATGGCGATGAGTGCGTCCATATTGGGGTGGCGCTTCCACAGGGACTTCAAGCCGTTTTTATAGTAGTGGCGATTGAGAAATAAGATCGCCATTGTCAAAATCGCCTGTGCCAGCGCGAAGGAGAGCAGATTTTCCGTTCCCGCTAAAAATGCGGGGATCGGAATTCCCATCATCGAGCCCATAGAGATATATAAAAGGGGAATCAGAAGCGCCACCGAGAAAATCAGTCGCCGCTTCTTCTCCTCCGCTTCTTTTTCAAAGGGATCCGCCGCTTCGCGCACCCCCTCGGGCGCATCGGCCGGCGTTGCGGTATAGCCCGCATCGTCCACCGCCTGCAAAATGGCGGGAATGCGGCTCTTGTCCGCCTCGAGTTTCATGGAGTTTGTGAGAAGGTTGACCGCCACAGAGGAAACCCCGTCCACCTTGGAGACTTCCCGCTCCACGGCGGCGGAGCAGGCGGAACAGGTCATACCCTGTACGTCGAATTTTAATTCCATATTGTCCTCCCTTTCCGCACAGATCACAGATTTGTCTACTTATATCCTACCAATCTGCTTGGTCATTGTCAATAAAAATTTTACCTTCTTTGATCTTAATGATACCCCGTTCGTTTCTCTGTAAAACTATCCCTTTAACATTTTTTCAATGCGCGTGATTTCCTCTGTCGTCAGTCGCACCTCGGTCTTTTTTCCGTCCGCCGGCGTATAGATATATAGCGCGGGAAATGTGCCGCGTATCTGCCGATACGCCATGCCGTAAAGGCCCAGTTGCAGGCGGTAAACCGCCATGGCGGGGCTTTCTGCGCCACGCGTGCCGGTCTTCATGTCGACGATGGCGATCTTTCCGTCGATCCTTCGAATCTGGTCGAAGGCCCCTTCCAATATAACCCGCGGAAAATCCGCCACAAAGGGCACTTCGGCGGCGAGAATCTCGCCCCAGCCGAAGAGATCGTCATAGGCGTCGATATACGCCGAAAGCCGCGCCTCGTCCAAGCCCCGCCGGCGGGCCGATGCGAGCAAGTGCGCACGAAGGCGCGCGTCGGGGCCCTGCGCCCGCTGCATATAGTGGTGAAACAACACCCCCAGGTGACGGCGGCGCGCCGCTTCTTTTTTTCCGAAGCCCGCCGACGCGTAGGGCGCCTCTACGGTTTGTAAGAGCGCACTCGCCGAGGTGACGGGTTTTCGGGAAGCTACCGAGACCGGCGCGGAAACGGCGTGGGCCGGGGGAACCGTTTGCGCGCGCTTCGGCGGCTTGGGCATTTTGGGATCGGCGGTAAATGCCACCGACTGCAAAAAGCCAGAGAATCCCTCGGTCTCCTTGCCCGACCGCAAGAGCACGAGGGCGCTCTTGGCGCGGGTCATGGCGACATAGAGGAGCCGGCGCGCCTCTTCTTCGCGAAAGCGCGCCATCGCATCGGCGTTTTGATCGAATGCGTAGCGCGCCCCGTCTCGGCAGAGGCCCGCGCCGTAGAGATCGGAATAGTTCCAATGGCCGCCGTCGCTTTTTTCTTTGGTAAACAGCGCCCCCAAATAGACCGTGTCGTACTCCAGCCCCTTCGCCTTATGAATGGTGGAAATCTCGATATCCGCATCGCCGCCGAAGCGCGCCTGTCCCTCGTCTTCCCACCGGGCGCGGCGTTCCATTTCGCCGACAAAGCCGTACAGCGTCGATCCCTCGGCGTCGTATTCCTTTGCCAACGCAAACAGGCGGTCCAGATTCGCGATGCCCTGCTCGCCGCGGCGTTCGCGCACATAGACGGCATATCCCGTCGCATACACCGCCGTCTGCAGGGCGTCGTAGGCGGAACCGTAGGCGTCGATCTTCTGCAGCAGATCGAGACACGCCCGCTTTTTTTGTGTGCTATAATTCGGATCTTTCGCTTCCAAAAAGAGATCCTCGCGATTGTAGCCGACGAAGGGACCGCGAAGGGCTTCGGCATCGAAGGTGCCCTTCGCCTTGGCGCGCAGTAGCGCGAGGAGATCGCGCACTTCTCGCGTCTCAAAGAATCCCCGGCCGCTCCGGTTGCGGTGGCGGATGCCGT
Source organism: Aedoeadaptatus ivorii (assembly GCF_030815095.1). NCBI lineage: Bacteria > Bacillati > Bacillota > Tissierellia > Tissierellales > Peptoniphilaceae > Aedoeadaptatus > Aedoeadaptatus ivorii. The sequence continues at coordinate 104,206 of NZ_JAUSWF010000008.1, read as the reverse complement.
AGGCCTGAAAGACCGCCTCGTAAATCGCCGCGTGGGTGGTGGTGCGCAAAAGGAGGGCGCGGCTTCCGCCTCCGCCTTCTTGTATATCGGCGGCGATCCATTCCGCCTCTTTGCGCACCCGCTCTTCTTGCGAAGCGGATTCGCCCAGGTCCACCGCTTCCAATCGTACATCGCCCGTCCCGTGGCCCGCGAGGGGCACATAGTCCGGCATCTGCGGCGCAAAGATCTCATTGATCGCATCCACCAGCGCGGCGTGGGAGCGGTAGTTGTTCGTCAGTTCCGCCACGACGCCCCCCGCTTCTTTCAGCTTGCGGCGAAATGCCGCGCTCTCGTCGAGATCCGCCCCGCGAAAGCCGTAAATCGACTGCTTCTTATCGCCCACCACAAAGACCGTACTCGATTCGGCCAGGCGCTCCAAAAAGCGGATCTGCAGGGGATTGGTATCCTGAAACTCGTCGACCAGAATATGGCCATAGGAAGCGCTAAGAGCCGGCTCGGCCTCGATCAGCGCCGTCGCCTTTTCCAACAGGTCCGCAAAATCCACCGCCCCCGCCGCGTCTTTGTGCTTGCGGTAGTTTTCGTCGAGGCGGCGAAAGATCTGCGCCAAAATTTCGGTATAGGGGCGATTTTCTTCTTCGCGCGCCATCATCATCTCGCGGCGCAATCGGTCGAACTTCTCCTGATCCTCGGGCCGAAAGGTGCTCTTTCCGCCGGGGGCCGGCAAACTTTCCAAAAATGCGGTCCGATCCGCCCCGGAAAGGGCGGATAGCGCCTCGTCGTCGATCGCCTTGAGCGCCTGTTGAAACTTGGTATTCCCCTTGGGGTAATTTTGCTTCATATATAAAACATGCCGCATGAGTTCGCCCTCGGGATCGGTCGCCGCAAACCGCTTGGTCCGAAAGGCATGCAGATTGCCCCGCGTGCGGAGCTCCTCGTAAAAATCCATTACCTCCGCAGAAAAGGCAGCGGGCCGCATATCGAGCGCGTGCATCAATGTATCCGCGCCGAGTGCTATCAGCGCCTCTTCGATCTCTCGATACGACGCCTCGAGCATCGCCCGCGACTCCCCTTCCTGCAGCTGTTCCATGCCGCCCAAGGTCCCGGCGCGGTCGCTGTGGATATGGAGCAAGTGGCGACAGAATCCGTCGATGGTCGACACCTTCACCCGCCCGGGATCGAGATCGTCCACCGCGGCCTCGATCCGCGCGCGCATCTCCTCGGCGGCGCGCACGGTGAAGGTGATGGCGAGCACCCGTTCGTCGGTGCGGGTGAGAATGTTGCGGATGCGCTCGGTCAGGACGCGGGTCTTTCCCGCCCCGGCGCCGGCGGAAACCGCCATCGACGCGTCGATCCCCTCTGCCGCCTTTCGCTGCATTTCGTCTAGTCGCATTCCGCTTCGTCCTTTCTACACACCGGCATATATTGACAATAGGTACAGACCGATTCCTTCGCAGGCTGTGCGGGAAATTCTCCCGATTGCATGTCCTCCAGCGCGCGTGCCACCGCCGCCTTCGCATCGTCGATCTTTTGCTGCCAGCCCGCATCGTCGGTCTTTCGCACCTTCCGGAGGCGCGTATACGATCCGATTCGCTCGGTATTTCTGAGCATGATCGATTCCTTCGCCCCTTCCACCGACACGTACTCGAGTCCCGCCACAGGGTGCCCCATATACATCCGCGCCATGGCGTAGATATAGAGCTGGAGCTTGGTATGGTTTTCAAATTCCGTAAAGGCGGGCACGCCCCGAGACTTGTAGTCGATCAGAATTTCGTTCGCCGCTTCGTCGCGGTCGATCCGGTCGATCCGCCCGCGAATGGTATAGGCCCCGAAGGGGAGGGTAAAGTCGGTCTCAAAAAAGGCGGGGGCGAACCCACCGTTTTTGTCCGCGGACCGTAGGCGCTCCTCTTCGTTTTGAGCGGCGGCGCCGACAAATTCGACAAACCGCGCTTTATAATACGGCGCCATATAGGGCGGCAGGAGATCCGCCAGATGCGCATCAAAGTAGGCGCGCACCCTATCGGGGATGTCTTCTTGGTGGCAGGTTCCGGCGAAGTACGACTCCAACACCTTGTGGTACAAGTTTCCCCGCTCGATAAAGCGCCTTCTGCCCCGATCCTCTGCGCTTTCTTTTAACACATGGTCCATAAAAAAGCGAAAGGGACAGGCGAGAAAGTCGTCGATCTGCGTCGTGGATACGGACTTTTGCTGCAAATGGGCAGAAAGCGCCGCCGCCCCCGCCGGCGAAAATCCCCGCGCATCCACGCCGAGATCCGCCGCCTGCACATATGCCTCGCGCTTTTGGTCGAGATCTATCGTCCCCGTCGCTTCGGCGTATTTCGTAAAGGCGGCGGACGCCTCCTGGTCGCCGATGGTATAGAGCATGGCCCTGCCCGATGAGGCGATCAAATGGTCCAGGCGCATGGAATCCGTCTCCTTGCGGTGAAAATCCGCAAACAGCCCCAGTTCCTTTAACCGCGCTTCGTTGTCGTAGTGGATCAGACCGCTCTCCTTTTCGCGTTGCGGAAAGCGGCTGTCCAGGGAGTAGACGATCAAGAGGTCGTACGCGCCGCCCGATGCGCCGGCGAGGGAGAGCACCTCGACCCCGTCGGTCTCTTCGGCGGGCAGTTCTGCCGAAAGGAGCGCCTCGAATTCCCGGGCGTCCACATCGGCGCCGAAACCCTCCCGCAGTGCGGGGATCACTTCGGCGAGCGCTTCGTCCAAATCCGCCTCTCCCGTGGGCAAGATGGATTCTATCGCGTCGAGAAAATCGGACGTCGTGCGCGCCCGATTGCGATACAATGTGCGGAGTGCGGGCAAGTTTCGGGACAATAACGCCCGATCCGCTTCCTCGCCCAACCAGCGATACGAGAGCGCCTCCTGTGCCGCCCTGAGGCTGTCTGCGCCGACGGATTCGAGCACGCGGGCGAGTTCTTTTCCGTCCGCAATCCGCGAAAAGCGGGAGCGCAAATGCGCCAAAAGCCCTTCCATGCCCTCGTCGTAAAAGCGCAGGAGAATCCGCAGCTCGCCGGCCACAGGCGAAGTGTCCAGGACGTTGGTACACTTCGATACAAAAACGCCGTCCTTTTCGAGCGTGCTTTCGATCGCGTATCGATCCGCCTCGTGAAAGGCCACCACCGCCACGCGCGCGGCGGGATCGTCTTTGAGCGCCTCTCGTACGGTGTCACCGATATGCCGAAACATCCGCGCTTCGTCGAGCGAGGCAATACACCGTACCCCAGAAACGGGCTCTTCCGGCACAAAGCGAAAGACCGTCACCGGGGAAACGGCGTCCAGCCTTTCGAGGAGCGCGCGTTCCGCTTCGGTAAACTCGAAAAAGCCGAATACATAATAGGCCCGCTTTACATAGGCCTCCGCCTCCAGTGCGCGCGTAAAGATCTCGGGCGCCCCGACATAGTCTTCTTCGCGCCGCACTTCCTCGAACAGACGCAGCAATTCGGGGTATTCTGGCTTCCAGGAATAGGGCAGTTCGCGGTAGGAAAAATCGACCCATCGGGCGCGATCCAAAAACGAAAACAACGCCTGCACCCGCTCCGGCTCCCCGATATGCGCAAGGGCGCTTTTTGTGCGGCGAAGGCGGTGGCGAAAGTGCAGATACGCCGCCCGCTCGTTGCGCACTTCTTCCATGGCGAGCTCTTCGGCCACGTCGGTGAGCGTCATACAGTCGATTCCCAGCGCCCCGCCCCGACGCGCCCAATATTCCTTGATACGCGCCAAACTTCTTCCGTTTTCCAATACATAGGTGGTGCGAAAAGGTCCGGAGGCGTATTGCTCTACGATCTCCGGACCCGTACCCACCGGTATCTCTACAATGCGCATCTATTGCGCCTCCTCTCTGGCGGCCTTTCCGAGAAGCGCCGCGCCGATCATGCCGGCGTCGTTTCCCTTGGTCGCGACGGCGATGCGGCCCCGGCAGTTGGCATTTCCCCGGGATCGCACCAATTCGGATAAGAGCCTGCCGATCTGCGGCGCGTACTCGGCGATTCCTCCGCCGATTACAATCCGCGCCGGATCGAAGGTGTTTTCCAGGCCGATACAAAAATCCGCGAGCCCCTCGAGATACGCCCGCGCCGCGGGATCTTCACTCGCAAGAAATGCCTGCGTGTCGGAAAAACCCGCCGCATCGCGCGCCGCCTTGAGCGCTCCCGCGCTGAAATACGCCTCGGCACAGCCCCTCTGCCCGCAGCTGCACCGCCTGCCGCCGCGCACCACGATGGTGTGCCCGATCTCGAGAGCGTGGCCGCGGTCGCCGCGAAAGAGCCCGTCTTCGCCGTAATAGGCGCCGCCGATTCCCGTTCCGATCCCGATCCACAGCGTATGCGCCACCGCATCGGCGCCGTGCATTTCGCCGATCAACGCACAGTTCATGTCGTTTTCCAGCGCGTCCAGGCGCACGCCCCGCGCCGCCAGCGCGTCCTTTAGGGGGTAGTGGCCCCAGGCATTTACATTGCCGCCGAGATCCGTGAGCGACAGCGTCTTTCTGTCCACCGTCCCGGCCGTAGAAATCCCCAGGCTCTCGACAGAAAATTCCGACACCGCCTCTCTAATCGCATCCGCCACCCCATCGGGCGTATCGGGGGTGTCTACACTGCGCTTCGCCGCAAGTGCGCCCGCCGCATTCAATACCCCGAGCTTGATCGTGGTGCCGCCGATGTCGATCCCGATATTACACATGCAGTTCCCTCCGAATCGCCCGAAACTTGCCGCCCGGCTCCGATAAATAGGTCTTTTTCGAGACCGCGGGAAACGCCTCGGTTTTGGGAAAGACTAACTTATAGGCATGCAAGAGCTGGTGATGGAGCGCGGGAAAGGCCGATGCCTTCTTGCCGTACTTCTGATCGCCCACGATGGGGTGCGCGATCGAGGCGAGTTGCTGGCGGATCTGGTGAGTGCGCCCGGTAATCAGCTCCGCTTCCACCAGCGTGCAGCCGTCCCCATAGGTGAGGGGCCGGTAAATGCCCCGGGCGTACTTGCCGTCCGCCGATTCGCGCATGCGGTTCTTCTCCCCTTCTTTTTCCAGGTAATTCTCCACCTCCCGCACATCCTCCAGCCGGCCTTCGACAATGGTGAGATAGTATTTTTTCAGCTTTCGTTCCCGAAGCCACAGATTGGCATGGCGAAGCCCTTCGGCGGTCTTTGCGCCGATGATCAGCCCGCCGGTGTTTCGATCCAGGCGGTTCGCCACCGAAGGCGTAAACGTGTGCTCCGCCCGGGGATTGTACGCCTCGGTATGAATCAAATACGCAATCATGCGATCGACCATATTATCCTCATACCGGCGTCCCGTGCCGTGGCTCAGCACCCCGACGGGCTTGTCCATAATCAAAAAGTCCTCGGTCTCGGCGACGATCTTCGGGAATTTGCCCGCCGCCGAGCGGGGCCTGCGGGAAAACTTCTCGATCGTCTCGTCGCTAAAAAACACCTCCACCGAATCGCCCGCCGTTAACATATCGTCTTCCTTGGCGCGCTTTCCGTTTACGGTAATATTCTTCTTGCGGATGGATTTATACAAGAGCGAGGGCTTGGCCTTGGGCAAAAGCTTTTTTAAGTAGCGATCCAGTCGCATTCCCGCATCGTTTGTGTCAATTTTGTAAGAGATCAAGTGCGATTCCCTTCCTTTCTCGCGGCTGTGGTATAATATAGCCATTCTCATTGATTATATCGAATTTACGCACAAAAAGGAAAAGAGGCAGTATGAAATATAGCGGAAGATTAGCGAGATCTCTGGTAAATGTACTGCGATTTTTGGGCATCGTCTGTGTCCTCGCCGTACTCCTGTTCGTCATCAAATGGCGCATGAACCACTTGTTCGGACTGACCGCCCCCGAAAATGCAAAAGACAGCGGCATCGTGGCGGAAATCGAGTCCTCCAAAGAGCAGTTCGGAAAGATCACCGATGCCGCCAAAAACGCGTCGAAAGAGACGACTTTACTTACCGTAGAAGACACGACGCCTGCGGCCATCGCCGCCCGATTGAAAGAACTCGGCCTGATCAACGACGCCGAGGCCTTTCGCGCCATGGCGGTTCAATCCGGCGTCGCCAACTACTTTACCGAGGGCACCTTCGAGATCTCCGAAGGCGCATCCCCCGAGACCATTCTAAAACAACTCACCGAAGACGGACTGCAAAAGGCGACCCGCACCGTCACCATCGAAATCCCCTATAACGCCACCGACGAAATCGTCGCCGATATCGTCGCCAAGGAAAATTTGGTGCAGGACCGTTACACCTTCCTCACCATGCTCCAGGAACAAGGCGCCACGGCGAAAATCTTGCCCGGCGGCTACGAGATCCACGCCCCCATCAAGGCACAGGACTTGATCGACGCCATGACCCAATTCTCCGAACAGCCGCCCCAAGAAGCGGCACCGGCAGAAGAGGCGCCCCAAGAACCCGCACCCGAAGAAGCGCCGGCGGAATAAATAGCGCCCGCGAAGATCTACAAATAGAAACGAGTACGTGCAATGCACGTACTCGCTTTTTTTGCGCCTATTGTTTTTGTTCGGCGACAAAAAAACCGAATCCTTCCGGACTCGGTTTCAGCTGAACTCGATTATTTGCAGTCCATATAGTAATTGTATCGAAACCGCAAAGGTAGCGGTCCCCAGGATTTTTCGTCCCACCGGGAGAGGATTCTGCGCTTTTCGTCATCCCCCTCCATAGTATTGGCCGTTTTCTCTATGCCTTCTACGACGCCCGCAAATTTATCTCCAGGAATGCCGACAGACATATCTTCTTTCGCCCATCCCGCTCGGTGTCGGGTGCCGATACACAACAGCGAGAGGTTGAGCGAACCGGTGGTCAAGGGCAAGGTGGTGGACTCATAGCACACCGCTTGATTCCCCAAGATCCGTAGCCCCTCCGGCTCGCCGTATTTATAGCCGTATCCCTGTACGATGCGCATAGCAATATATGGCACATCGAAGATCAGTACGACTTCCGGGCAGCGGCCCCACGCTTCCAAAGGGCGCACGACGACGCCGTAGTTGCCATCGGGGAGTGTGCGCTGGCCCGTTCGGATCGCTTCGGATACTTCTTTTTGTTCGTATAGCCCCAATCTATGCCAATTTTCTCCGCGCGCATTTGCGGGATCGTCGGGATGAATGCCGAAGAAGCGCTCGGCGCTTTTGCAGCGGAATTTACCGCGGGAAATTTTGATGCCGTGTCCCCGCGTGGCTGCGCGCACCGCCCCACAATAATTGATGGCATTTTGGATGGGCTGCGCGTCTTCCGCTTCAAAGGCTTCTCGATCTTTGAGCACCTCGACGCTTACAGCCTTGTACTTTAGATCCAAGAGGGCATACAGCTTTTGGGTCGCGACGAGAAAATCGTCCATTTATTTCGCCTCGTCGTCGCTGGTGTAGAAGGTGAATACGCCGGGGAATTCTTCTTCGATTTTTTTCTGCGATGCGTCCGTGCGCATACTTTCGGCGAAGTCCACCGCCCATTGTGCCGCTTCATTTTCTTTTTTGACGATTACGCCCATGGGGTAGCGGATCATTACGGTATCTCTGGCGAGATAGGTGCTCGGATCCTTTCCGGCACTCGCCATATGCGTAAAAAATACACAGGCGGCATCCAAATCCTGAAGCGCCGTTACGGTCTGTGCCTGTTCCATTTCGACGATTTCGATGTTTTTCGGATTGTTCGTCACATCGGCTTTGGTGTAGAGATCCTTTCCTTCTTTTAGTTCGACCAATCCGTTTTCTTCCAAAATCCGCATGGCAATGTCTTCGTTCATGGGATCGTTCATAACCGCGATCTTCGCCCCGTCGGGAATTTTGTCCACGGCGTCGTACTTTTCGGAGTACAAACCGATGCCGGTATGGAATACATAGGGCTTTGCCATGGTCAGATCGCCGGATTTGTTGGCGTTAAAGGATTCGACGAACTTGAGGTGTTGGCCGATGGAAATATCCACATCGCCGCTGTTGCAGGCTTCCAATACGACGGGATTGGCGTCGAAGGGAACGAATTCGGTCTTGTATCCCTTTTTTTCAAAGTCGTCTTTGCAGGCTTCGTAGTAGATTTGAGAGACAGATGTTCCGCCGATGCGGATCAATTCTTTGTCTTCTGCGCCTGCGCCCGTATCGGCCTTCGTGCAGCCCACCGCCGCGATCATCACGGCGAGAAGCGCCGCCGCTGTAAATAGTTTCTTCATAATTTCCTCCTACTTCAATTTTTGGAATAACCACTTGCTCGTCCCCTGAATGGAGAGGACGATGATCAACAGTATGATCACGATAAAGTACATAATGCCGTAGTCAAATCGCTGATAGCCATAGGTAAGTGCCACGGCGCCCAAGCCGCCCGCACCCACTGCGCCGGCGATGGTGGATACATTGAGCATGTTGATCAATAGAATCGTATAATTGGAAACGATCGACGGCAGTGCCTCCACCAAGAGCACGCGGTAGATGATCTGAAAATTGCTCGCGCCGAAGGAGCGCGCCGCCTTGATCAGATTGGGATCTACGGTCTGAAGCGAGTTTTCGATCATGCGGGTGGCAAAGGGCGTACAGGCGACGCTGATGCCTACGATGGCGGCATCGGCCCCCACGGCGGTTCCCACTAACAGCCGGGTCATCGGCGCCAAGGAGACGATTAAGATCATCGTGGGAAAGGCGCGCAGCACGTCGGTAATTTTTCCGAGTACGGCGTGCAAGGCGGGTTTTTCCCACAGGCCGCCCCTCCCCGTAATAAAGAGGAGCACGCCGAATACCACGCCCAAGGCCATAGAGATCAGGGCGGAAAAGAACATAATCTTGAAGGTGGCGAGAAGCGCCGGCACGATCACATCGGGCAGGTATTCCGCCAGTTGCGTGTTTTCAAACATATTACGCCTCCCCCTCTGTCAATCGCCGCAACGCTTCGGATTTGCCGGCAAAGATCGCCGACGGTTCGCCGCTTTCTACGATTTTTCCCTCTTCCAAGAGAATCATGCGATTGCACATCCGCTCCGCCAGCGCCATGTCGTGGGTGACGAGGAGAATGGTGACGTCTTGTTGTCTTCGGATCTCCTCCATTAGCGCCAAAATCGATTTGGTCGTGCTGGGATCCAAGGCAGAAGTAAACTCGTCGCAGACGATATATCGCGGCTCCAGGCTCAGCGCGCGGGCGATGGCGACGCGCTGTTTTTGCCCGCCGGAAAGCGCGCGGGGACGCTTATGTATATGCTCCCCCAGCCCCACGGTCTCTGCCAGTTGTCGGCTCCGCGTATCGATCGTATTTTTATCGTACTTCCAACACTGCATGGGAAGCGCGATGTTTTCGAGCACATTTCGCCGAGATAGGAGCGAAAAATGCTGAAACACAAAACCGATCTCTTTGCGGAGCATACGCGCCTCGTCGGCATCAAGGGCGGCGATTTCTTTGCCGTCGATGCGGATGCTCCCCGACTCAAAGGGCTGTAAGCCCGACAGACAATCCAGTAGAGTCGTCTTTCCGGATCCGCTCTTTCCGATAATGCCGAAGACGTCCTTGTCTTCGATGCGAAAACTGATGTCGTCCAACACCGTGTGTTCGCCGAAGGATTTTTTTAGATGGCTGACTTCAATCAAGATCTCAACTCCATTTTCTGATACTCTGCCTCTCAATATACCATAGGGCGATTTGCCCGAACAATCGGAATCCCCTGCTATCGAAAAATCAAATGGCAGATCGTCGGGCATACCGTTTGTGTATATGCCTTGACAAGGTCGCGTAGTGGATCGCGCCACAAAAAATCCCCCGACGAAATCGGGGGATTGCAAATAAATCTCTTATTTTTGTTCCCGCACGTGGTCCAGTGCCACCGCCATGGCGGCGGTACAGCCCTCGCCGCAAGCGTTGATGACCTGGCGGAACTTCTTTGCCACGATGTCGCCCGCGGCAAAGAGACCGGGAACGGCGGTGCGCTGTTCCGCATCCACGGGCACATAGCCGTTGTCGAGTTCTAAGACGTCGGCCAAAAATTCGGTGCGCGGCCGAGCGCCCACATAGATAAAGATGCCCAATGGCTTGTCGTCTTTTTTTACGGTATAGCTTTTGTCCTCTTTGTTGTTGTAGAGGACGAGGCCGTCGGCGGTTACATCGCCGATGACTTCTTTGAGCTCTGTATTCCAGAGGATTTCGATGTTTTCGTCTTTTAGCGCCAAGTCGGCGAGATAGGCCTCTGCGCGGAGCTGATCCCTGCGGTGCACGATATGCACCTTGGCGCCGAGCCCGGACAGGTACAGCGCTTCTTCTACGGCGGAGTTGCCGCCGCCGATGACGTAGACGTCGCCGGTTTGGTAGAAGGCGCCGTCGCAAGTGGCGCAGTAGCTAATGCCGCGGGAGACGAATTTTTCCTCTCCCGGTATGCCGAGGGTATGGGGACGCGAGCCGGTGGCGGCGATTACGGCGCGGGCGCGGTATTCGCCGTCGGTGGTGGCGAGCACCTTGTCCTCTCCGTCCAATGTCAAGGATTCCACCGATGCACGGGCGAATTCCGCGCCGAAGGTGCGCGCCTGTTTGCCCATGCGCATGGCGAGATCCATGCCCGTGTCGTCCTCGTTGGCGCCGGGGTAGTTGGCGATCTCCATGGTCATGGCCATCTGTCCGCCTTCGAGTTCCGGTTCGAGCACCAAGGTCTTCAAGTTGGCCCGGCCGCAATAGATGGCCGCGGTCAGTCCCGCTGGTCCCCCGCCTACGATGATTACGTCGTACATTCTATCACCTCATGAGTTCGAGGAGGCGGCCCGTGGCACGCCAGGGCACCTCTCTCAGTTCCTGTATGTCTTTTGCCCCGACGAGCACCATCAGCACGCGCACTTTATAGAGCAAGTCTTCCAAATATACGGAGGCATAGTCCAACCCGCCGTGGATCAGATACTTCAAAATCTCTCCGCTGATTCCCACCATATCGGCACCGAGCACCAGCGCCTTTACGACGTCGAGGCTGCTTCGAATGCCGCCCGACGCGGTGATGTGAAGGCCTTCTTTTTGAAGCGCCACCGCATTATACAGGGCGTAGGCGGTGGGGATGCCCCAGTCGTATAGATCGGTCATATCTACGGTGGAGCAACGCATATCTTCTACTTCGAAGAAATTGGTGCCGCCGAATCCCGATATATCGACGTAGCGCACGCCGATTGCATACAAAGATTCGATCACCGAAGCGTCCATGCCGAAACCCACTTCCTTGACCATAACGGGGACCTCCAGGGCCTCGGTGACCCGCGCAATGCGCTCGGTAATGCCGCGAAAATCCCGATCGCCTTCGCTCATGGCCAGTTCCTGCGCCGGGTTTAAGTGGATTTGCAGGGCGTCAGCATCGATTAAATCCACCGCACGCCGTGCGTCTTCTACGCGCAAATTGCCGTTTAAGTTCGCGAGTACGATGCCCGCTTCCCCGATGTTTCTGCGCACAATGCGAAAACTCTCTTCTGCCGAAGGATCTTCCAGGGCAATGGTTTCGCTGCCGACGGCCATGGGAAGCGCAAAGCGGCGCGCGAGTTCCGACAGATCGGCGTTGATATCTTCGGTAAAATCGGTGCCGCCGGTCATGGCGTTAATCATCAGCGGGAAGGGCACTTCCCGTCCCAGATAGCGCGTCGTCGTATCGATTTCCCCGATATTTACCTCCGGAAGGGAAATATGGGGCAGGAAAATATCCCCGAACAGCGGATCGCCCTGGTGTTCCGCCCTCAGGTAGTTTTCTACGTGTTCTCTTTTTCTGTATTTTCTCACATGCATCCCAGCCTTTATTTTGATGAATATATCATATCATCAAAATTGTTCTCCCTCAAATCATTTCCGCGGCGCAACAAAAAACCGCCCGCAGGCGGTTTTCCTCGTTTCTAGTCCGGGATGGGATGTGTGCTTTTATCTATCGGCGCCGCGGCAAGCCGATATGGGGCCGTATGCGATCCGCCGCAAGGGCCGCCGCCACGCACAAGGCGAAATCGGGGATCACGGTGCTGAAAAACCACACGGAGAATAGCTCCGAAAGGCCGATACCCGCGACGCCCGGCACGACGTAGTTAAACATGACAAAGTAATACACCAGTCCGCAGGCGTAATAGGCCATCTCTGCCGCAAATGCCGCCGCAATCATATGCCGAAGGGGCATGGCGCGCAGGTCTTTCGAGAGCCGCCCCACTACGTAAGCCGCCGCCGCAAATCCGATCAAAAAGCCGAAGGTGGGCCGCATTAAATAGCCCGGGCCGCCGCCATGGGCGAAGATCGGGATGCCGATCAAGCCGATAAATAAGTACAACAACACACTCATAAGGCCGTTTACGGGCCCCAGCAAAAAACCAGCCATCAGGGCGAAGAAGAATTGTAGCGAGAAGGTCACCGCAAAGGGCCCTAAGGGAATCATGATTTTTATAAAGGCGCCGACGGCAATCAGTGCCGTGAACAACGCGCAGGCGACCAATTCCTTCGTTCCGATTTTGCGAATCGAATCGTTCATTTTTCTTTCTACCTCCCGTTTTCCGTCCCGATCTTGGAAAGATTATTGTATCATAGTTTCCCTGTTTTTTCCCGAGACGACCCCCGCTTATCTATGCACAAAAAAAGCCGCACGCCTAAGCGCACAGCTTCTTTTCCGCTCGGCTACGAGCGTTACTCTTGTGTATCTTGGGGATGGCTTTGGTTGAAGCGAATAAACTTTTGAATTTCTCCGATCACTAAGGGGATCAAAGAAGAAATCAGCACGATGGCCCAGTCCTTCACGTTGAGGTCGACCAAGTGGAACAAGTCCTCCAGGAAGGGGACATAGAGTACGACCAAGACCAATGCCAAGGACAGGAGCACCGCCTGCACGAGGCGCTTGTTGCTGAAGAATCCGATCTTCCAGAGGGTATCGTCGATGCTCCGGGAGGAGAAGGAACGGAAGAGCTCGCAGAAGATCAGGGTGGTAAATGCCATGGTCCTCGAATACACGAGTCCCGCGCCGGTGTCTCCATGGGTCTTTAAGGCGTAGTAATACACGCCCAGGGTTGCCGCGGTGATGGCGATAGACTGGATGATAAGAGTGATGGTCACTTTGCGGTCGAGGATCGGCTCTTGGGGATCTCTCGGCGGCTCGAGCATGGTCTCTTCTTCGCCCTTTTCCACGCCCAGCGCGAGCGCCGGGAAGGAGTCGGTGACGAGGTTTAGCCATAGGAGCTGGATCGGCAAAAACGGGGTGGGCAAATTCAGGATGATGGCCAAAAATACGACCAGCACTTCGCCGATATTGCAGCTCAACAGGAAGGTGACGAATTTTTTGATATTCGCATAGATGATCCGCCCTTCTTCCACCGCTTGCACGATGGTGGCGAAGTTGTCGTCGGTGAGGATAACGTCGGCGGTATTTTTGGCGACATCGGTACCGGTGATGCCCATGGCGATCCCGATATCCGCCTTTTTGATGGCGGGAGCGTCGTTTACGCCGTCGCCGGTCATGGCGGCGATCTCGCCGTTTTCCTTGAGGGCGGTTACGATTTGTACCTTATTTTGGGGCGATACGCGGGCAAAGACGCGGGTGGTCTTTACGATCTCGCGAATTTCTTCGGGCGATTTGCCGTTAAGTTCCTCGCCCATCATCGCATGGTCGCCTTCCCGCAGGATCCCGAGCTCTTCGGCAATCGCCTTGGCGGTCTCGAGATAGTCCCCGGTGATCATCACCGGCACGATGCCGGCGGTGCGGCATTCTTTGATGGCGTCTTTTACTTCGGGGCGGGCGGGGTCGATCATGCCGACGAGGCCCACAAATACCATATCCTGCTCGATGGCATCGGTGCTGATGTCGGAGGGCATGGCGTCGAAGTTGCGAAAGGCGAAGCCCAATACGCGGAGCGCCTGCTTGGCGAAGGCGGTGTTTTGATCCAGCACTTCTTGGCGCATGGCGTCGGTGAGTTCTATGATTTCGCCGTCTTTATAGATATGGCTGCATCGCTTCAAGATGACATCGGGCGCGCCCTTGGTAAAGGAAGAGATCTTGCCGTCGAAATAGTTTTCGTGGAAGGTACTCATCATCTTCCGATCGGAATCAAAGGGAATCTCCTCGAGGCGGGGATATGCCGCTTCGATCTCTTCTTCGTGGATGCCGTGTTTGCCCGCCAGGGTAATCAGTGCGCCCTCGGTGGGGTCGCCCACGATGCTGTAATTGCCGCCGGATTCGGAGAGGTCGGCGTCGTTGACGAGACTCGCGACGGCGGTGAGCGCATCGAGGCCGGGCATGGATTCGGGGGCCACGGTTTCTCCGCCTCCGGTGATCTCACCGGTGGGGGCATAGCCGGATCCCGATACTTCGAGCACCTTACCGTCCACATAGACGCGGGTTACCGTCATTTCGTTTTGGGTGAGCGTCCCGGTCTTATCGGAGCAGATATAGGTGGTGGTGCCCAGGGTCTCTACCGCCAAAAGGCGCTTTACGATGGCATTGTGTCTCGCCATATTGCCCATGCCCATGGAAAGGACGATGGTGACGATGGCGGGCAGGCCTTCGGGAATCGCCGCCACGGCGAGGGATACCGAAGTCAAAAACATTTGCAGGGTTTCCCGCCCGTAGATCTTTCCGACTACAAATACCACGGCGCAGACCGCGAGGACCAGAATCCCCAACGTCTTGGAAAGGCCCGCCAGTTTCCTTTGCAGCGGCGTTTCTTCCTCTTCCATGGTGGAGAGTGTGGTCGCGATCTTTCCGATCTCGGTATTTAGGCCCGTCTCGGTGACGACGCCCTTGCCGCGGCCGTAGTTTACGATCGAAGCGGAGTAGGCGTAGTTCACGCGGTCGCCGATCCCCACTTCTTCATCCATGGTGACGGCGGCGTCCTTTTCCACCGCGACGGATTCCCCGGTCAGGGAGGATTCATCGATCTTTAAGTTGCTGCTTTCGATCAGGCGCATATCCGCCGGCACGATGTCGCCGGTCTCGAGGATGACGAGATCGCCCGGCACCAGTTCGGTGGACTGGATTTCCGATATTCTGCCGTCGCGCACCACTTTCACCGTAGGCGAACTCATCTTCTTTAAGGCGGCGATGGCCTCCTCCGCCTTCCCTTCCTGAAAAATGCTCAACAGGGCATTGACGATGACGATGGCGAGGATAATCACCGAGTCTACGGCTTCTCCCACCACGCCCGAGATGATTGCGGCGAGGAGCAAAATAATAATCATGGGGTCGAGGAATTGTTCCGCCAGCTTTTTGATAAAGGGCTTCTTTTTTTCCTCTTTCAATTCATTGCGGCCGTATTCCGAAAGCCGGGTCTCCACCGCCGATGCGCTGAGCCCCGCCTCGGGATCGGCGGATAATTCTTTGAGTACGTCCCGGGTACTCGTCCTATACCATTCCAAAGGTGCCTCCTTTTCGATAAAAAAGAGACTTTTGCCCATAGGACAAAAGTCTCACAACCGCAGATGCGGTACTTAGCCGGGCATAACCGAATTGACGACTAAGTGTTGCTGTTACTCCCTCTTGTGGGGATAGTATATCAAAGGCTTTTGGGGATCGTCAATTTATTTCTTTTCGATCCGTTCCTTAAAGCCCATATAGGGACGCAGGGGTTCGGGAATAAAGACCGTGCCGTCTTCCTGCAGGTGGTTTTCCAGATAGGCGATCAGCATTCTGGGCGGGGCGACGACGGTGTTGTTCAGGGTATGCGCCAAATACAATTTTCCATCTTCGCCGCGGACGCGGATATTTAAGCGGCGCGCCTGGGCATCGCCCAAGTTGGAGCAGCTGCCGACTTCGAAGTATTTTTTCTGCCGCGGGGACCATGCTTCCACATCGACGCTCTTGACCTTCAGATCCGCCAAGTCGCCGGAGCAGCATTCCAGGGTGCGCACGGGGATCTCGAGGCTGCGGAAAAATTCCACGGTGTTGTTCCACAGTTCGTCATAGAATGCCATGCTCTCTTCGGGCTTACAGATAATGACCATTTCTTGCTTTTCGAATTGGTGAATTCGGTATACCCCTCTCTCCTCGATGCCGTGGGCGCCAACTTCCTTGCGGAAGCAGGGGGAATAGCTCGTCAAGCGGTGCGGAAGGGTGTGCTCTTCGGTGATGGTGTTGATGTATTTTCCGATCATGGAGTGTTCGCTGGTGCCGATCAGATACAGATCTTCGCCTTCGATTTTATACATCATGTTTTCCATTTCCGCAAAGCTCATAACGCCGCTGACCACATTGCCGCGGATCATATAGGGCGGAATATGGTACTCATAGCCCTTGTCGATCATAAAATCGCGGGCATAGGAGAGGATCGCCGAGTGCAAGCGCGCCACATCGCCCTTCAGATAGTAAAAGCCGCTGCCGGAGGTATTGCGGGCGCTGTCGAGATCGACGCCGTTTAGGCTCTCCATAATGTCGATATGGTAGGGCACTTCGTAATCGGGCACCACCGGTTCGCCGAATCGATCCACTTCTACGTTTTCCGTGTCGTCTTTGCCGATGGGCACGGAATCGTCGATAATTTGGGGAATCGCCATTTGAATCTCGCGAATTCGTTCGGATTTTTCCCCTTCTTCTTTTTCCAACGCTTCGATGCGATCGTTGATCGCCTTTACCTTGGCCTTGGTTTCTTCGGCTTCGTCTTTTTTGCCCTGCCCCATCAGCGCGCCGATGGATTTGGACAGCTTATTTCTGTCGGAGCGCAGTTGGTCTCCTTCGGTCTTGGCCGAACGGTTTTCCACATCCAAGCGGATGAGCTCGTCGACCAAGGGAAGTTTGTCGTGTTGAAACTTCTTCTCCATATTTTTTTTGACCACGTCGGGATTTTCCCGAATAAAGCGAATGTCTAACATATTTCCTCCTCCAATAAAAAAAAGGCCGCCTGTCCCTAATGGGACGAGACGGACCCGCGTTGCCACCCAAATTAATCGCCGAGGCGATTCGCTTCCTTGCACAGACTCCGAGGTGGATTCACAAATGCCGCGTATCTGCTCACAGCTACCGCAGACTCTCTGGCACGCTTTCTTTGCTACTGCTCCTCATCTTCGTCGATATTCACTTGATACAAAATAAGTATACCACAGATCAATTTTCTTGCAAAGTTCTGCGTCGATCTTTGAAAACAGCACATAAAAAAAGACGCGTATCGCGCCTTTTTTTGTAATATTTATTCGGGTTGTGCAGCGCCGGTGGGGCAAACAGCTGCGCAGGAACCGCAGTCGATGCAAGCATTTTCATCGATGGAGTAGATGTCGCCTTCGCTGATGCAGTCTACGGGACATTCGGGTTTGCAAGCGCCGCAAGCGATGCATTCGCTGGTAATTTTATGTGCCATAATCAAATACCTCCAAAAAACTCAGTTATGTAATCGAAAAGTCGATCACATGATTCACTTCCTGATTTCATTATAGCATCCGCTATGAGAAATTCAAGACGAAAACGTAAATAATTTCGTTTTATAGGAATATTTTTTGCAAATCATAGTGTTTTACTTTGAATTTTGCAGCGCCTTTTCCCAAAAAAAGGAGCGGCAAAACCGCTCCGTTCTCAGCCTTTATGGCATTGTCCACTGCAACCTGCACAGCTGTCGCAACCGCCGCCGCTCTTTTTGACAGAGCGCACGGCCCATGCGATGGCCGCGATCAGCAATCCGCCTACCAGTATATTTCCCATCCTATCCTCCTTATGACAGCGCCCGGTCCACAGAAGGGCGCGCCGCCGGTTTCGCGGGTTTTCGAAAGATCGCCCACACTATGCCCGCGATCAAGACGAAGGCGATCGCCGTAAAGATGCCGAAGCCGCCGCCGGTAAAGAATACGCCCAGTTGATAAACGATCAGGGCGATTACATAGGCAAACAGCGTTTGGTACACGAGGGCAAAAGTCGTCCACTTTCTCGAGCGCATCTCCCCTTTGATGGCGCCGATGGCGGCAAAACAGGGGATATTCAGTTGGTTAAACAACATAAAGCTGATGGCACTCCACAGGGTAAACTGTCCGCCGATAAAGGCGAGAAGGCCCGCCCCGGCGGCCTCTTCTCCCAAGCCGCTGATCACGCCGTAGGTAGAGACCACCGCTTCTTTGGCGACCAGGCCCATGACGCTTGCGACGGTGGCCATCCAGTTGCCGAAGCCCAGGGGCGCAAAGATCGGCGCAAAGACCTGTCCCAAGGCGGCGAGAATGCTGTCGCTCGAATCGGCAAATTCGACGAATTCGCCGTGAATGGAGATATTTTGCAAAAGCCAAATGGCGACGCTCGCCAAGAGGATAATCGTACCCGCCTTTTTGACGAATGCCTTACAGCGACTCCAGACGCTCTTGAACACATTTTCTGCCGAGGGGATGTGGTACTCCGGCAGCTCCATAACAAAGGGCGCCGGCTCGCCTTGAAAGAGCGATGTCTTTTTGAGAATCAGCCCCGACAGAATGACCGCGAGGATTCCGCTGAAATAGGCGATGGGCGCCAGATACCAAATGCCGAAGGCGGCCACAAATAGCGTGATGATGTCGGTCTTGGCGCCGCAGGGCATAAAGCTCGCCACGATAATCGTCATACGGCGGTCTTGCTCATTTTCGATGGTTCGGGTGGCCATAATGCCCGGCACGGAACAGCCGGTGCCGATCAAGATGGGGATAAAGCTCTTGCCCGAAAGACCGAATTTTCTGAAGATCCGGTCGAGGATAAAGGCGATCCGGGACATATAGCCCACGTCTTCCAAAATCGCGAGGAAGAAATACAGCGTCG
The DNA here is from genome assembly GCF_030815095.1 of Aedoeadaptatus ivorii. Taxonomy (NCBI): domain Bacteria; kingdom Bacillati; phylum Bacillota; class Tissierellia; order Tissierellales; family Peptoniphilaceae; genus Aedoeadaptatus; species Aedoeadaptatus ivorii. The sequence goes on along the minus strand of NZ_JAUSWF010000008.1, from coordinate 85,541 downwards.
CGATCACCGGCAAAAAGCCCAATACGGCGCTGATCCCCGCCACCACCCCGTCGATGACGAGGGAGTGGAGCCAATCGGCGGTGTTCGCCGCCGTAAGCGCGTCGGACAAAAAGCCCGCGACATAGCCGCCCAAGAGCTCTTCGTTCACCCAGTCGGTGACGGCCCCGCCCACGACCTTGGCGCTTACAAAGTAGACAAAGGTCATAATGGCGGCAAAAATCGGCAGTGCCAACACGCGATTGGTGACGATGGCATCGATCTTGTCGCTTCGGGTGCCGCCCTTTCGCGCAGAGACGTAGTTTCCCGCGACGATATCTGCAATATACAGATACCGCGCTTCGGTGACGATTCCCTCGCCGTCGTCATCCAGCGCCTCTTCCAAGGACTCGATCCGCGCATCGAGGGCCGCGCGTTCCGAATCCGTCAACGTGAGGTCCAACTTTTCGTCGCCCTCTATGAGCTTCATGGCATAAAACCGTGCGGCGCCGGATTCGCCGATCGAGGGCACGGTCGCCAGAATATCGGCCGCCGCCTCTTCCACCTCGTCTTCGTAGACGGGATGCGGGGCGGCGTTTTCGATGGCCGCCTTTTTTGCCGCCTCGATCAGCCCGTCGAGGTTTTCCTTTTTGAGGGCCGAAATCTCGACCACCGGCGTCCGCAGTGCGGCTTCGATCTTTTCCGCATAGATCACATCGCCATTGGCGCGGACCACGTCCATGCGGTTTAAGGCGACGACCACCGGGATGCCCAGTTCCATCAACTGTGTGGTCAGATAGAGATTGCGCTCCAAGTTGACCGCATCGACGATGTTGATGATCACGTCGACTTCGCCGTCCAATAAGTACTCCCGGCTCACCACTTCTTCCAAGGTGTACGGGCTTAAGCTGTAGATGCCGGGCAGGTCGGTTATGGCGATGTCCGAATCTTTTCGATAGCTTCCTTCCTTTTTTTCGACGGTGACCCCGGGCCAGTTGCCCACATACTGGTGGGAGCCCGTCAGGGCGTTAAATAACGTGGTCTTTCCGCTATTGGGGTTTCCCGCCAACGCCATGCGAATCATGCTTTCGCCTCCTCTTCCCGCACCACAATCAGCGCGGCATCGGCCTTTCTCAGGCTCAACTCGTAGCCCCGCACCGTGACCTGAATGGGATCGCCTAAGGGGGCGAACTTGCGCACATAGATTTCGGTATGGCGCGTGATGCCCATATCCATAATGCGCCGCTTTACGGGGCCCTTTCCTTCGATTTTCTCGACGACATAATGTCTGTCTTGTGCCGCTTCGTTCAGTCGCATGCTTTCCTCCTTACGCCGCGACGCGGATGCACTCGGCGAGTTCTCTGCCGAGGCCGATGCGCGCGCCCTTTACCCGCACAATGACGGAACCGTCGACGTCGGAGATAACCCGTACGTCGGCACCTTCCACAAACCCGAGATTTTGCAAGTGGTTCAGCTGCTGTTTGTCCAAGCGCTTTGTGCGTATCTTTAAAACCTTTAGGTCTACGTCTTTGGGAGCCAATAATAGATTCATATGTACCTCTCCTGTATTGAAACAAATTATCAACGCTGCCGATTAAGAAAGGGCCGAAGCCCCTCAACTAATACTATTTATCATTGTCTATATTATAGCACCCCGTCCTCGCGGCTGCAAGTAATCAATACAGTTTCTCAATCCTTTTTGGCATGAAAAAGCCCCGCCAATTGTGCGGGGCGATGGTTTATTGAAATTGAAAGTACAAAAAGACGATGATTCCGAGGGCGATTCGATAGTAGCCGAAAATCTGAAAATCGCGCTTTCGGATATAGGCCATAAACTTTCGGATGACGAAGACCGCCACAAAAAAGCTCACTACGCCACCTAAGAGGATCAAGAACCATTGGTAGGCGGAAAAGAGCAATCCGTTCTTTACGGTCTTTAACAGCGTCGCGCCAAACATAGTGGGGATGGCGAGAAAGAACGAGAATTCCGCCGCAGCGCCCCTCCCTACGCCGAGGATCAATGCGCCCAAAATGGTGGCGGCACTTCGGGAAGTGCCGGGGATCATGGCGAGGCACTGAAACAGCCCGATCAAAAGCGCCATGCCGTAGGGAATATCCTCTACCCGCTGGATCCGCTTTTCGCTACGTCTTTTTTTGTTGCGCCGCTCGATGGCGAGGATCAGCGCCCCGTAGAGCACCAAGGTCACGGCGACGACTTCGGGCCGAAAGAGGTGGGCGTCGATAAAGTCGTCGAATAAAAAGCCCAATACGGCGGAAGGAATCACGCCGACGAGGACCCTAAGCCACAGCTGCATGGTCCGCGCGTCGATGCGCGTCTCGCCGCTGTCGTTTTTTCGGAAGGGCCACAGCTTCGAAAAATACAACAGGACCACCGCTAAAATGGCGCCCAGCTGGATGCACACGTCAAAGGCGTTTTGAAAACTTTGAGGATCCAAGGAGACGAATTCGTGGGCGAGGATCAAGTGCCCCGTCGACGAAATCGGCAGAAATTCCGTAACCCCTTCGATAATCCCTAAAAACAGTACTTTCAGTATATCCATAAATCCTCCGTTACACCTGTAGATTGACGAACTTGGTGTATTCGTTTTTAAACAAGAGTTCTACCGTCCCCGTGGGGCCGTTTCTGTGCTTGGCGATGATGACTTCTCCGAGCCCCTGCTTTTCGGTCTCGGGATTGTAGTACTCGTCCCGATACAAAAACATGACGATGTCCGCGTCCTGCTCGATGGCGCCGGATTCCCGCAAATCCGAGAGAATGGGCCTGTGGTCGGCGCGCATCTCGGGCGCACGGGAAAGTTGCGAGAGGGCGATGACGGGCACGTCGAGTTCTTTGGCGATGCCCTTGAGCTGTCGGGAAATGGCAGAGATCTCCTGTTGACGGGATTCCGCCCGGCCGCCGACTTCCATCAGCTGAAGGTAGTCGATGACCACCAGATCGAGCCCTTTTTCCGCCTTGAGGCGGCGACATTTCGCCTTGACCTCCAGGGGGCTGATGCCCGCCGTGTCGTCGATCATAATGTGCATATCGTTGACATAGGTCATGGTCTCGATGACCTTGGTCCACTCCTCGGTGCTCAGATCCCCCGATATAATCTTCATCAGATCCACATGGCAGATCGACGAGAGAATCCGCTGAGAAAGCTGCTGGCGGCTCATCTCGAGTGAAAACATCGCCACCGTGGCACCCGCCTTGATGGCGGCGTTGGTAGAGATGTTCACCATCAGCGCGGTCTTTCCCATCGAAGGGCGGGCGGCGAGAAGCACGAGATCCGCCTTTTGAAGCCCCGAGAGTTTGCGGTCCAGGTCGATAAAACCCGTGGTGAGCCCCGTAAGCCCCCCTTTGTTGGCGGCGCGCTCCTGCATGGTGGTGAATGTATCCACCATGACCTCGGACATATCGACCAGACCGTTTCTCTGATTGTCCTGGGTGATGTCGAAAATGGTCTTTTCCGCCTTTTCGATAATCGCCCCCACCTCGTCGTCGTCGCGATAGCCGTCTTCGACGATTTGGCTGCCGGCGCGGATCAACTCGCGCAGCGTCGCTTTTTCCTTGACGATATTGGCGTAGGCTTCCGTATTGGAAGCGGCGCCTGCCCCGGTGGTCAGACGCCCCAAATAAGTATAGCCGCCGACGGCATCGATCTGCCCGCTCTTTTTGAGAAAAGCGGACAGCGTGATGAGGTCGGCCGGCTCGTTTTGATTGTAGAGGCTGAGGATGCCTTCGTAGATCGCCTTATGGCTATCGTAGTAGAAATCCTCCACCCGCAATATTTCTATGGCCGTGGTAATGGCGGATTTCTCCAAGAGCATGGCGCCGAGTACCGAAATCTCCGCCTGCTCGTCATACGGCGGCGTCCTTCCCACGTCCGGTCTGTCCATTATTCCGCTTCGACGACGACGGTCAGATCCGCGTTGATGTCACCGTGCAGTTTGACGGGAACGGTGTGGTTGCCGACGGTCTTGATATTGTCGGAAAGGTCGATCTTCTTCTTGTCGAGCTTTACGCCGAAGACTTCTTCGACCTTGCCGGCGATGTCTTTGGTGGTAATGGCGCCGAAGAGCTTTCCGCCTTCTCCGCCCTTTGCCGTAAGCGCGATGCTCTTGGATTCGAGGAGGGCCTTGGTTTCTTGTGCCTTTTCGACGCGCGCTTGTTCGTCGGCGGCTTCCTTTGCCTTCATTTCTTTCCAGTTTTCCATGTTTTCGGGCGTCGCTTCTACAGCCATCTTCCGGGGAAAGAGGTAGTTACGGGCGTAACCGGGCTTGGCGTCTACGAGGTCGCCTTCCTTACCCAATTTGTTGATGTCTTCCAATAAGATGATTTTCATGATTCTTTCTCTCCTTTATCTAAATACCATTGTATCGATTCGACGAGGCGGTGTTCCACTTCGTCGATATCTTCCCCTTCGATTTGGGCGCCAGCCATATTGAGATGGCCGCCGCCGCCCAATCTTTCGAGAATCAGCTGTACGCTGATCTCGCCGAAACTGCGTCCGGATATGTGAACGACCCCTTTCTTCTGATTGAGAACAAAGGAGGCCTTAACACCGTGAATTCCCAAGAGCTCATCCGCCGCCTGGGCGCTGACGAGCACCGAATTGGGCATATCGTCGACCAGGCGAGAAATCGCAATGTTGTCGAAAACGATCCGCGCATTGTGTACCACTTCGGCGCGAGAGACGATGGTGTCGTAATCGTCTTCGAACAAAAAGCGGACCTTGGACATATCGGCGCCGCTGCGCTTTAGGGCGGAGGCCGCCTCGAAGGTGCGCACGCCGGTGCGGAAGGTAAAGTTCTTCGTATCCACTACAATGCCGCTCATCAAAGCGTCCGCTTCAAAATCCGTAAGCTCCACGTCCTTATACATATAGGTGAGCATCTCGGTGATCAGCTCGCAGGTCGAGGATGCGTAGGGCTCCACATAGGAAAGCACGGGGTCTGTGACAAACTCCTTGCCCCGCCGGTGGTGATCCACCACGACGACATTGACCGTCTTTTCCAAGATCGGCGGATACTCCGTAAACGAGGGCTTGTGGTTGTCGACGAGGATCAACAGATCCCCTTGGCGGATCAGCTCTTCCGCCCGCGTGCCGGGTATAATGCGTGCGTACAGTTCCGGCGCTTCCGCCTGCATGCGCTTCATCAGCACGTCGATGGAAGGATTGGATTCTTTGAGGACGATATAGCCCTCTTTCTTCTGATTGGCGACGGCACGCATTACGCCGACGGCGGCGCCGATGGAGTCCATATCGGGATTGGTATGGCCCATGACGAAGACACGGGGCGCTTTTTCGATCAGCTGGCGCAGGGCGATTCCCAGCACCCGCGCCTTCACCTTGTTTCGCTTTTCCACCGCCTTGCTCTTGCCGCCGAAATAGGCGTAGTTGTCTTCGGTCTGTACGACCACTTGGTCGCCGCCGCGGCCCAGCGCCACGTCGAGACAGGTGTCCGCCTCGCGATAGGCGTCGATAAAGGCTAGGCCCGGTCGGCTTACGCCGGCGGAGATGGTAACGCTGATTGTATTGCCCGCGTCGATTTCCCGCATGGTGTCCAAGATGTCGAACTTCTGCGCATACACCGACTCGAGATCCATCTCGCGCATTACGATCAAGTACATATCCTCCTGGAACTTGCGCACGAGGGCGTTGCGGGAGCGAAAGTACTCGTTGATGCTGTGGTCGATTTCTGCGATCAACAGGGGCCGCTTGGAGGTGGGGGCGCCGTCGACCACTTCGTCGAAATTGTCGACTTCCACCACCAAGACGACGCCGCGCGTGTCGGTATAGAGGAGCTCGAGATCCTTGTATTCCTTACGGTCGACGAAATAAAACAGACAGAGATTGTCCTCCTTGCCGTTTCGCGAGAGCGCCACCAAATTGCTGTAGGCGGCATAGGGATTTTCGGCGACGGTGATTTCCTCGCCCGATTCGATGGCCTTTAGGCCCTTTTCTTCGGTGGCGAGATCGTCGACGAGTTTGGGCAAGAATTCCCCTTGTAAACTGCTCGTATCCCATAACTTGGAAAAACGGGAATTGTGCCACAAAATCTTTCCCGCCTCGTCGGTGACCGCCATGGGAAAGGGCATGGCAAATACGGTCTGTTCGGTGACCTTCTCAAAGTCTTTATGCAGATATTTGATCCGGTCGTCGAGTTCCTGATTGTATCGCTTTGCGCTGTTATAGGCGTAATAGGCGCAGATCGCGGTGAGGATCAGGGCGACGGTGCCCAGAATCCGGTTGTAGGTAAACAGTGCCACCGCCGTGACGCCGCTTACCGCCAAATACAGGCGGAAGTCCTTTAAGCTAAATCTTTGTGGGTCCACCGTCGGTCACACTCCTTCTATGCCCCGAATGTCCAGCGCCTGATCCAACAGTCCCAGGGCGCTGAGTGCCATCTGTCCGATGGGCAGGATCGGAGTCAGGATCATAATCACGCCCCGCAAGATCGGGGAGGGCACAAAACGCAAGAGATAAAAGTTTACGATGCTCATCCCCTGAAAAGACAGCAGTCCCGACAAAAGGACGATGCCGTTCAGCAAAAAGACCTGTATGCCTAAGTCGAACAGAAGGTTCATAAGAAAAGCGGTCGCGAGTGCCGCCACCCCCGCAAGGACCGGCATCTTGGGCACTCTGAGCAGAAAAAACGGCCCGGGACAAATGACCTTCTCGCCGAATGCGCGCATATTTCTGCCGCCCAGGCGATAGGACGTGTACGAGACGCCCAGTCCCGTCAGCAAAAAGAAGGCGGGCAGAAGATCGAAGACGCGGCGCAGGACGCCTCCCAGGTAGATCGCCATGCGGTTTTTTTCCATGGCGGAAAGCTCCGTCTCTCTGAGTACGTCTTTTTGTACGGCGTAGATCTGCTTGAGCATCTCTCCGCTTCGAATGGAGGCGAGCGCGCCCGATCGGTATAGGACAAATCCGAGCCCGATCAGAAAGATCGCCGCGCCCGCGAGCAGCGTCTTATCCACGGGGCGGTCGGTGCGCATGCAGTAATCCAAGATCAAGATCAACGGCCCCATCGTCGTAAGGAGCGACAGCCCCAGCATGGGGTCCATAAGAAAGCCGACGATCACGCAGACGCCGACAAAAAGCGCGGAGACGGGCAATACGCCCTGCAGGCGCATTTCCGATACAAACAGTGCCGGTATAAATGCGAACAGCACGGGGAAAAACACCCCGCCCGCCGTCAGCAGTATGGCATATAAAAACAGCTTGGCCGCCCGCAAGCCGCGTATATCTCGAAACAATATATCACCTCATACCGTATCAGTTTATCATATTCCGCGCAGGAGATCTATAAACTATTTGCGCCATGCACCCCTGTTGCCCTCAAAGTTTTGACAAAAAAACTCCGCAAATGCGGAGTGCTCTTTGTTCTGTATCAGTCTGCGCTGTAAGGCAACAAAGCGATTTGTCTTGCCCGTTTTACGGCGGTGGTAATCTTTCTTTGGTGCTTTGCACAAGCGCCGGTTACGCGACGGGGAAGGATCTTTCCGCGATCGGAAATAAATCTCTTCAAGGTTTGCGTATCCTTGTAGTCGATTGCCTTGTCCTTATCCGCACAGTAAATGCAGACTTTTTTTCTGGAACGGTATCTTCTTTGCATGTTCTCACCCCTTAACTATAGTTAAAATGGGATATCATTGTTGTCGATCGGGTAGTACCCTTCATCATCGGACTTGGGTCCGAAATTGTTGCGGGACGCGTCCTGTCCCTCGGATTGATAGGCCATATTGGTCGGCGTGTTTTGGTAATTGCCGCCGGCATTTCCCGCTTCCTGCGCAGATTCGATGAAATGCACCCGGTTCGCCACGATATCCGTGGTGTAAATGCGTTCGCCGTTTTTCTCGTAGCTGCCCGTATTGATGCGGCCTTCTACGGCAATGCGATTGCCCTTGTGGAAATAGTTCCCCAAGAGTTCCGCGGTCTTTCCGAAGGCCTTTACGGCGATAAAATCGGCGGTGGGTTGACCCGAGGCTTCCGCTTGTTGGCGCTTTTCTCGGCTCATGCCCCGATCCACGGCTATGGTAATAAATGTATTGGCAACGCCGCTTTGACTGTAACGTAATTCCGGTTCTCTGGTCAATCTTCCGTAGAGTACAACTAAATTCACGATATCACCAATCCCGTTTCTTATTCATCTACGCGGACGATCATATGACGCATTACGGAATCCAAAATGCCGGCGATACGCGCCAACTCTTTGATCGCTTCCGGTTGTGCCTCAAACTCCATGAGTACGTAATATGCTTCCTTGTAGTATTCGATTTCGTAAGCGAGTTTTCGGTTTCCCCATTCATCTGCCGTTTGGATGCTGCCGTTGTCTTCGATGATCTTCTTGAGCCTTTCCAAGTGCTTTTCGCGTACATCGGCATCGACGTCGGGATAGAACATAAGGACGATTTCATATTTGTTCATGTTTCACCTCCTTGTGGACTGACGGCTCATTTCTGAGCAAGGATATCCATCTGATTTATTGTATTCGTCCAGGGCCCGAAAGTCAAGAAGAGAATAATCACAAAGCGCTGTTTTCCCTCTCGTCTCCGTGTTACCATGGAGGGGAAGGAGGTTTTTTATGCTGAAAGGATTATTTTACATTTCCCTATGTACCTTGCTGTGGGCACTCAACGGTAACGTCGGCGGTTACATATTCGAATACAAAAACTTTACGCCGGAAGTTTTGGTCGTAATCCGACTCACAGCCGTCGGCGTGGTACTTTTTTTAACGGACTTATTCCGCAGCGGCCGCTACGCCTTTCGCGTGGTCCGCAAACGCGAAAACTGGCCGCCCTTTGTGCTCTACGCCCTGGGCGGGATCCTGTGTATGCAGTTCGGCTATTTTTCCGCCATCTCCCATTCCAATGCGCCTTCGGCGACATTGATGCAATATGCGGGGCTGTTTATCATTATCGCCTATGCGTCGATTACGACCCGCACGGCGCCGCGACCCATCGTCTATTTTTCCCTTTTGCTCTGCTCGGCGGGGCTCTTCTTTATGGTCACCGGCGGCGATCCCTACAGCCTCGCCATCAGCAAACAGGCGCTCTTATGGGGCACGGTCTCGGCGGTGGGCTTCGCCAATTTTAACCTCGCTCCCACCGGCCTCTCGAAGACCTACCATTCTATGGAAATCTTGGGGCCGTCGATGCTCCTCGCCGGCGGCTTCTTGTTCCTCGCGACGCGACCGGATTTTTCCGCCGTCATCTGGGACAAGGAATCGATCGCGGCGGTGCTTTTTTGCATCTTCGGCGGCACCCTCGTCCCCTTCTGGAGCTTTATGGAAGGCGCGCGCCTCACCGGACCCACCCGCTCGGGCATCTTCTCCCTTTCGGAGCCGATTTTTTCGACCCTGGTGGCGGTCTTTATCTATCATCTGGCCTTTACGCCGACGGATCTATTGGGCATGGCGCTGATTTTGGTCTCGGTATTTTTATTGAATCTGCCCGACAAACGCAAGAAAAAAGAGCTATAGGCGGTCTGTGTAGACCCCTATGGCTCCTTTTTTTATCCATGCCTTGGCGGCATCGGCGTCGTTTACGGTGTGTACATAGTAGGGAATTTGCGCCCGGCGCAGTACATCGGCATAGCCCGCCTCCGCTTTTTGTTCTGACACGGTGATGGCATAGGGCCGCGCCGCGTCATAAAATGCCGCCACTTCTTGGGGCGTGTCTCCGGAAAGATAGAGGGTATAGAGAATCTTCTCAAAGCCCGCCTGGCGCACCGGCGCATATTCCGATTGGGCATAGATCTGGGGCAGAATGCGCGCCTTTAGGGCGGGTTCCACATCGGCGAAATCCCGCACGAGATGGCGCACATTGTCGGTCTTTATATCGGTAATCAAATACGCGTCTTTATGCGCCCGAAACCAGTCCAGCAACATGGAGAGGTCCATCTGGGTGTAGCCGTGGCGTTCTTTGAGCGCCAGAAATTCCGCCCGGCTCACCGGCGTCTCTTCGCTTCCGCCGTAGCCGAAAAACTTCTGCGTATAGCCGTCCCAGGAATGGATGCAGACCAGACGGTCGTCGGTGGTCTCCGACAGGTCGATCTCGAAGTACCGCTTACCCGCCGCATACTCTTTGTCCAGGGTTTCCTTGAAATTGGTGTAGCGCATGCCGTCTATGGTGCCGCCGGCGTGCATTACGGTTAGCGCCGCATCCAGCCGCTCTGTTCCCTCCATCGCCGCCCTTCGCATCTCGCCGATGCGGTCGGTCTCGCAAAGCGCATTGGAAAGGTCGATGGTTTCTTTCGCCGCGTCGCTTTTTTCCGCCGCCGTCTTTACGGCAAGCGGCTTTCTGTTCGTTCGGTCGATATAGCGCGAATTGGCGAAATGGCCGTCTCGGGTGATCTCAAAGAGTTCTGCTTGCGACAGATACGACCCTTTCAGCATATAGGTCTGCTGCAGGACGCGGTGTTCTTCCGTCTGCGGCTCTAAGAGATCTCTGCCGAAGAGGACGGCGATCTCGTCGTTCCAGCCCATAATGTTCGCGATGGTGGGCAGAAAATCCAGCTGCGAGCCTGTGGTTTTAACCGTCTCTCGTATATCCGCCCCCGGCACGTGCACGATCAGCGGAATATTCATCATATCGTCGTAGTCGTAGGGCCTGCCGTTAAAGGCGGTCATGTCCGCGGTCTGCTCCGGATCGTTTTTGGTCATGGCGAAGTGGTCGCCATAGAGCGCCACCACCGTATTTTCTAAGATCCCGGCCCGATCCAGTTCGTCGAGAAATTGCCCCAATGCTTCGTCGGTATAGTGAATGGCGTTTAGATAATTGCCGAGAATATGCCCTTCGATCGACGGATCGATCTCAAGCGCCTTGTATTTGTCGGGGCAGTAAAAGGGCGTGTGGCTCGAAAGGGTAATCATAAAGCCGAAAAAGGGGTCGGCGTCCGCGCCGCGGCGCTGGATCAGCTTCTCGGCGGATTGGCGAAAGAAACTGCCGTCCGAAAGCCCCATGCCCATCTTATCGTCCTGGGCATATGATTCGCCCAAGTCGATTTCGTCGAATCCCAGCTTCGGATAGACCGCATCGCGGTGGTAAAAGTCGCCCCGGTAGCCGTGCATGGCAAAGGTATCGTAGCCGCGATTTTTCGCCATATCGATCAGGCCGTATAAGTCTTTGTCGGCATAGAGACTGTAGGCGCCCTTGCGATTGTTGGGATATAGGCTAAAGAGCGAGACGAACTCCGCGTCCGAGGAGTTGCCGAGCCCCAACATCTGCATATAGTCCGTAAAGTAGAGGCTGCCCCGGTCGCGGATCAGGGCGTTTAAGTGCGGAGTGATTTCCTGTCCTTTGTATCGCTTCCCGATCACGTCGTTCTGCAGACTTTCGACCTGTATCACCAAAAGATTCTTGCCGCTTCCGATGCCGGTATAGGCGTTTTTGTGGTCGAGGCGCGTCAACAAATCGGGATAGGCCGCCGCGAGGTCGTCTTCTTCGGCGACCAGAGAGGCGACTTTTTGCGCCCGCCCGTAATCCGAAAGGCTCGCCGCCATCTGCCGTGCGGCGCCGCTATAAAGGCCGTAATCGGTGCCGGGAAGCGCCAACAAAATGCCGTAGAGGGCCGCCGCCGCGACAAAACACGCCGGCGATATGCGCTTTTTGGGCGCATCCGCATCCCGTAGAATAAAGACGAGTGCGGCGATCCCCAGCGCCAAATACAGCGGGTATAGCGGGTGTATGAGCTCCAGTACGACTTCCTTTACATCTTTTAGGTAGGTGACCTGGGTCATCTTGTAGATGTCGGGAAAGCTCCCGTAATAGCGGTAGTACATATGTAGGGCGAGTTTGGCGGCCATGCCGAATACGCCCAAGGTGGCGGCTAGCTTTTTCTTCGTATGAAGGGCAGTGAGCACGCCGTACTCGAAGGCGGCGGTCATGGCGGCGCTCAGTGCGGAAAGGGCCGCTTCGGTCTGCGCCATGGTGGCGTAGAGCACGAAGTTTTGCGCCCATAGGATTACAAATTGTACGATCTTTCTCACGGGTTCACCTCTTTCATTGACTCTACCATTCTACCGCATTTTTGCCGCAAGAAAAAGGCATCCCCGCTTTGGAGATGCCTTTTATGTAGCCGGGCGTGCCGGCTCTTATACCAATTCGATGATGGCGATTTCTGCGCTGTCGCCGACGCGGGGTCCCTTTTTCAGGATGCGGGTGTAGCCGCCTTGGCGTTCCGCGTAGTTCGGCGCAATTTCTTCAAACAGCTTGGTCACTACGTCTTCGTCGAAGATGTAGGCCAATGCCTGGCGTCTTGCGTGGAGATCGCCCCGTTTGGCGAGGGTGATCATTTTTTCCGCCATGCGCTTGGTTTCTTTTGCACGGGTCACTGTGGTTTCGATCCGGCCTTCGCGCAGAAGATCCGTGGTCAAATTACGCAACATGGCTCTTCTGTGCGGAGTCGTGCGGCCTAATTTTCTGAGTTTTGCCACAATGGATTCCTCCTTTATTCAACGTCTTCTTTGAGAGAGAGACCCAGTTCAGACAGCTTTTCCTGCACTTCTTCCAGGCTCTTCTTCCCGAGATTTCTAACTTTCATCATTTCGTCTTCGGTCTTATCCGTCAGCTCTTCGACGGTGTTGATGCCCGCGCGTTTCAGGCAGTTGAAGCTGCGAACGGACAGGTCGAGTTCCTCGACGGTCATTTCCAGGACCTTTTCCTTTTTGTCTTCCGGTTTTTCCACCATGATGTTGACGTCGTTTACGGTCTCGGTCATGGAGATAAACAGGTCCAGATGTTCCGTAAGGATCTTGGCCGCCAAAGACGTCGCCGCATCGGCAGACATGGATCCGTCGGTTTCGACTTCGAGGATCAGACGATCGTAGTCGGTACGGAGGCCGACCCGCGTGTTTTCTACGTTCCAATTGACCCTGCGAATGGGGGTGTAGTTGGAATCGACGGGAATCACGCCGATTTCGGTGATCTCGTCTTTTTTCAGTTCGCTGGGCTCGTATCCGCGGCCGCGTTCCGCGACGAGTTCCATATACAGGTCCGCGTCTTCGTTTAAGGTCGCGATATGATGGTCGGGATTGACGATTTCTACCCCGGCGGGCACTTCGATATCCGCCGCGGTCAACTCGCCCGCCCCGACTTTTTCTACGCTCAGACGAACGGGTTCGTCCTGGTCGCTGCGCAACACGATGCCTTTGACGTTTAGGATGATTTCCGGAACGTCTTCCAGTACGCCCTGGATGACGCTGAATTCGTGCTCTACGCCACGAATGTTGACAAAGGACACGGCGCATCCCGGCAGGGAGGAGAGCAGGACTCTCCGAAGGGAATTGCCCAAGGTGACTCCATAGCCGTTTTCCAGCGGTTCTACGACAAATCTTCCTTTATTGCCGTCGTCGTCTAATCGTTCAACTACAATACTAGGCTTTTCGATCTCGATCATGTTATCCGCCCTCCTATTGAATGGGTCACTGGAGACAATAATACGTTCAGGCTATCTGCCGTATTATCAGACTCTACGACGCTTCGGCGGACGGCAACCGTTGTGGGGAATGGGCGTAACGTCTTTGATCATGGTGACTTCCAAACCGGAAGCTTGCAGGGAACGGATGGCGGCTTCGCGTCCGCTGCCGGGTCCCTTTACGAAGACTTCTACGCTCTTTAGACCGTATTCTTTTGCCTTGTTGGCCGCTTCCTGCGCCGCTTCTTGAGCCGCGAAGGGAGTGGATTTTCTGGAGCCTCTGAAGCCGAGTTGTCCGGCACTCGCCCAGGAGATGACATTGCCGCTTGCGTCGGTCAAGGTCACCATGGTGTTGTTAAAGGAAGAAACGATATGCGCTTGTCCTTTTTCGATGTTCTTGCGCACTCTCTTTTTGGAGCGCGTAGCTCTGGATTGTTTAGCCATTTAGCCCTCCTACTTCTTCTTTGCTACAAGCTTCTTCGGACCTTTTCTCGTTCTGGCGTTGGTCTTGGTCTTTTGACCGCGAACGGGGAGCCCTTTCTTATGGCGAATACCGCGATAGCAGTTGATTTCGCGCAGTCTCTTAATGTTTAAGGCGATTTCGCGACGGAGATCCCCTTCTACCGCATATGCGTCTACGATTTCACGGATGGATGCAACTTCCGCTTCGGTGAGGTCCTTAATGCGCGTGTCGAAGGAAACGCCCGCCTTCGTCAGGATTTCTTGCGCGCGAGGGCGACCGATTCCGTAAATATAGGTGAGCCCGATTTCAGCTCGTTTTTCTCTCGGTAAGTCAATACCTGCAATTCTTGCCATGCCTACACCCCCTTAGCCTTGTCTCTGTTTGTGTTTCGGGTTTTCGCAGATCACCATAACGCGTCCGTTGCGCTTAATGATCTTGCATTTATCGCACATCTTCTTTACTGAAGGTCTTACTTTCATTTCGTCCCCTCCTAATCCTATTTCTTTCTCCAGGTAATTCTTCCGCGGGTCAAGTCATAGGGACTGAGTTCTACGGTGACCTTGTCCCCCGGAAGAATGCGGATGTAGTGCATACGCAGCTTTCCGGAGATATGTGCCAAAATCTCGTGTCCGTTCTCTAACTTGACTTTAAAATTCGTGTTGGGCAGGGCATCGGTAACGACGCCTTCCACTTCGATTACATCTTGTTTTGCCATGAAAGCATCCTCCTTATGCCTCTTGGAAGCGAGACAGTTGTTTACGAATATAACTATCGTTTAACGTTCTATCTGCAGGATTCATATCCACATGCGAATTCGTCTTCTGCAGATGCATTGCTTTTTTCCGCTTCGGATTTTCCAATGTCCTTCTCTTGCCGTCTGCCAACAAAAGATATCTGTCGTCAATTACTTCCAAGACCACAAAAAAGCCGTCCTTGTCTCTGCCCGCCTTGGATATCACTACCTGACCCACTCTGATATCAGAGGTCCCTATCATCGAATTCAGACCTCTTGTTCCAGTCCGCTTCGAATGCTTTCGAATACCTCTTCAATCGCGCCGGAACCGTCGACATCCAGAAGCAGTCCCTGCGCTTTATAATAATCGATTAACGGGGACGTCTGTTTTTCGTAGACGCCGATACGCGTTTTTACCGTTTCTTCGGTATCGTCATCCCGCTGAATCAATGTCTCTCCGTCCGCGTCGCATTTGCCTTCCACCTTCGGCGGTTGGTTTACGACGTGATAGGTTCTACCACATTTGGGGCAGACTCTGCGTCCTACGGCGCGTTCTACGAGAAGATTTTTGTCTACGACGATATTAATGACGCGATCGAGCTTTTGGCCCATCGCTTCCAGGGCGGCATCCAATGCCACCGCCTGGTTTACCGTACGAGGAAATCCGTCTAAGAGAAATCCTTTTTGCACATCGTCCTTCTTCAGGCGATCTACGACGATTTCGTTGACGACTTCGTCGGGTACGAGTTCTCCCCGATCCATATAGCTCTTGGCTTTTTTTCCCAATTCCGTGTCGTTTTTGATGTTCTCGCGGAAGATGTCTCCCGTAGAGATGTGCACGACGTCGAATGTGTCTACGATGGATGCAGCTTGCGTACCCTTGCCGGCTCCCGGCGGGCCTAAAATGACCAGTCTCATATGATCCTCCTTATTTTAGGAATCCCTTATAGTGTCGCATCATTAATTGTTGTTCCAGTACTCTCGCCGTTTCGAGGATGACACCGACTACGATGATCAGACTCGTGCCGCCGAAACTGAAGTTCATGCCGGTGACCTTTTCCAAGATCGTCGGCAATACGGACAGGATGGCCAGGGCAATGGCACCGGGGAATACCAGTCGATTTACCGTGCGTTGCAGATAGTCGCTGGTGCTCTTTCCGGGACGAATCCCCGGAATAAATCCACCATTTTGTTGTAAGTTTTTGGAGTATTCTACGGTGTTAAACTGGATGGCGGTGTAGAAGAACGTAAAGAATACGATCAATAGCACCATAAATATGCTGTAGACGAAAATCCCTACATTGCCGGCCGGCGTAAACCACTTGGTCAAGAACTTCGCCGCATCGGACTCGCGTCCTTGAAACATGACGAAGATCGACGGAATACTCATAATGGTCTGTGCAAAGATGATGGGCATAACGCCGCTCATCAAAACTTTAATGGGAATATGGGTGCTCTGTCCGCCGTACATCTTGCGGCCGACCACGCGCTTCGCGTATTGAACGGGAATTCTGCGTTGGCCTTCATTCAGCAAGACGACGAATACCACGATGGCGACGGCGAGGATCAAAAATACCGCGACCCAAGCCCAGGATGTCATCCCGGCACTCGCCATGCGGATCGATGCCCATATATCGGCGGGGAATCTGGCTACGATCCCTGCAAAGATGAGTAAAGAGATCCCGTTTCCGATTCCGCGCTCCGTGATCATCTCGCCGATCCAGATCAGGAAGGTACTCCCCGCTACGACCGACGCGATGATGACGAAATCTTGGAACATATTGCTCGTGTTCACCGCTTGACGGTAAAAGCCGTAGGTGTAACCGATGGCCTGTACCGCAGCGAGAGCCACTGCTAAATACCTTGTGTACTGTGCGATCTTCTTGCGTCCCGTCTCCCCTTCTTTGCTCAGCGCTTCCAAGCTGGGAATCGCGATCGTCAGAAGTTGCAAGACGATGGACGCGGTAATATACGGATATATACTGGTGGCGAATATCGAGAAATGCCCGAAGTTACCGCCACTCATTAAATCCAAGAAGGACAGTATACCACCTTGGGACTGGTTAAAGATCTGGGCGATCGCCTCCCGGTTCATAAAGGGAACGGGGATGTGGCTGCCAAATCGGAATACGACCAGCATCAGCAAGGTGAAGAGAAGCTTTTTACGAATTTCCGGGATCTTCCAAGCGTCTCTAAAGGTCTGGATCATCTAGATCACCTCAGCCTTTCCCCCTGCCGCTTCGATCTTTTCGGCTGCGGATTTGGTGAAGTGTTCCGCCTTTACGTGAACGGATACGTTGATTTCTCCGTTTCCTAATACTCTCAAGCCGTCTTTGGCGTCGATCTTTTTGACGATGCCCTTTTCCAACAAGGTGTCTAAGGTAATTTCCGCACCGTTTTCAAATTGATTCAGAGCTTCCACATTTACAATGGCATATTGCTTCTTGAAAATGTTGGTAAAGCCTCTTTTGGGAAGACGACGGAACAGGGGCATTTGACCCCCTTCAAAACCGGGGCGTACGCCGCCGCCGCTACGGGCTTTTTGACCTTTGTGTCCGCGTCCGGCGGTCTTACCGGTACCGGATGCGATCCCGCGGCCGAGGCGTTTCTTTGCTTTGACTCCTCCACCTTCTTGAGGTCTTAAATCATGCAATTTCATTGCGTCCACCTCCTTAGTCGACGATTTCGACCATATGGCTTACTTTGCCGATCATACCGCGAATTTGCGGGGTGTCGCTCTTTTCGACGACCTGACCGACTTTGCGCAAGCCCAATGCTTTAATCGTGCGTCTGTGATTTTCAATGCTACCGATGGGGCTTCTCTTGAGTTTAATCTTAATGGTACTCATCGTATCCCCCTATCCTAAAATCTCGTCCACGCTCTTGCCGCGGAGTTTTGCCACATTTTCGGCGGTCTTCAGACCGGTGAGGCCTTCCATGGTGGCGTTGACGGTGTTTCTCGGATTCGAGGATCCGATGCTGTGGGTGTAGATGTCCTTAATGCCTGCGAGTTCGCATACGGCACGGACACTGCCGCCGGCGATAACACCGGTACCGGGACGAGCGGGTTTTAAGAATACGCGTCCGGCGCCGAATACCCCGGTGATTTCGTGGGGGATTGTGTTGCCGACGAGATTGATCTTCACCATGTTCTTTTTGGCAGCCTGGGTGCCCTTGCGGATCGCTTCGGGAACTTCCAGGGCCTTGCCCATGCCGATACCGACACTGCCGTTTCTGTCGCCTACGACGACGAGAGCGGAAAAGCGCATATTGCGGCCGCCCTTAACGGTCTTGGCAACACGGTTGATCGCTACTACTCTTTCTTCGAGTTCCGAGTCTCTCTCTCTGGTGTTCTTTCTGTTACGGTTCAAGCCATTCCCTCCTTTAGAACTTCAGTCCTGCTTCGCGGGCCGCTTCCGCGAGCGCGCTAATGCGTCCGTGGTATACATAACCGGAGCGATCGAAGACGACTTCTTCCACATCGTGTTCCTTTGCCTTTTCGGCGATGGATTTTCCGATGGCCTTGGCCGCTTCGAGATTTTTTGTGCTCTCCAGGTTCAAGGACTTATCCAAAGTAGAGGCACTGGCGATGGTCTTTCCGTTTACATCGTCGATCAGTTGCGCGTAAATGTGGTGCGCGCTGCGGTAAACGGCAAGACGAGGCTTGGATTCGGTTCCGTTAATTTTACGTCTGACGCGAGTTTGTCTCGCTTTGCGATTGCCGTGGCGGTCAATTTTCTTAAACAAAACACTCCACTCCTTTCTTACTTGCCGGTCTTACCGACTTTTCTGCGCACTTGTTCGCCCACATAACGGATGCCCTTGCCCTTGTAGGGTTCCGGACTTCTGAAACTGCGGATGTAAGCGGCATAAGCGCCGACTTTCTGTTTGTCGATCCCGGTGATGATGATGCTCGTGTTGGAAGGAACTTCCACTTCGATTCCTTCGGGATCTTCCAATTCGATCGGGTGGGAAAAACCGAGACTCAAGTTCAGCTTCTTGCCGGACTTTTGCGCACGGTATCCCGTACCGATGATTTCGAGTTCTTTTTTATACCCGTTGGTAACGCCTTCGATATTGTTCGCGATCAGCGTACGGTAGAGACCGTGCAGGGCGCGGATGTTTTTGTCGTCGTTGGGACGGGTCAATACGACTTGCGTGTCATTGACTTCAACGCCGATAATGGGGTCGACTTCGGTTTGAAGGCTTCCCTTGGCCCCTTTGACTTCTACCACATTGCCGTTCTTCTTAACCTCTACGCCGGAGGGGATATCGATAGGGTTTTTTCCGATTCTAGACATCTTACCGCTCCTTCCTTACCAAACGTAGCAGAGAACTTCTCCGCCGACTTGTTCTTTACGGGCGTCGCGGTCGGTCATAATCCCCTTGGAAGTGGAGATGACGGCAATTCCCAAACCGCCCAATACCTTGGGGATTTCGGTGTGCTTTGCGTATACGCGAAGACCGGGTTTGGAAATTCTCTTAATACCGCTGATTACTTTTTCGTCGTTCTTGCCGTACTTTAATTCTACATTAATCTTGCCTTGCTGTTCGTCTTCGATCACTTCGTAGCTTTTAATATAGCCTTCCTCGAGAAGGATACGGGAGATTTCCGCCTTCATACCAGAAGCGGGAATCTGAACAGATTTATGTTTTGCATCGTTGCCGTTACGGATTCTCGTAAGCATATCTGCAATGGGGTCTGTCATCATTGTCAATTCCTCCTTTCGGTTAGCCTTACCAGCTTGCCTTTCTTACGCCGGGGATTTGTCCCGCGTAAGCGAGTTTACGGAAGCAAATTCTGCAAATGCCGTATTTTCTGAGCACGGCGTGAGGGCGTCCGCAAATTTTGCATCTGGTGTATTCTCTTGCGCTGTATTTCGCTTTTCTCTTTTGCTTAGCCACCATGGATTTCTTTGCCACAGTTTAACCCTCCTTCTTTGCAAAAGGCATACCCATCTTCGCGAGAAGGGATTTTGCCTCTTCATCCGTTTCGGCGGTCGTTACGATAATAATATCGAGACCGCGCAAGGCGTCGATCTTATCGTATTCGATCTCCGGGAAAATCAGTTGTTCTTTGAGTCCCAACGCGTAGTTTCCGCGACCGTCGAATGCGGTGGGCTTTACGCCGCGGAAGTCGCGCACGCGGGGCAGGGCGACATTCATCAGCTTGTCGAGAAAATCGTACATTCTCTCGCCGCGCAGGGTCACCTTGCAGCCGATATTGGAACCTTCTCTTAACTTGAAGTTCGCAATACTCTTACGCGCCTTGGTGACGACGGGCTTTTGGCCGGAGATCAAGGTCAGGTCGTTTACGGCGCTTTCCAGTGCCTTGGGATTGTCCTTCGCTTCTCCTAAACCGATATTGATCACTACTTTTTCCAGGCGAGGAATTTGCATGACATTTTCATACTTGAACTCGTCCATCAAAGCAGGTGCGACTTCATTGATAATCTTTTCTTTTAATCTCGATGTCATCACAGACCTCCTTACTTATCAGAAATGGTAGCGCCGGAGGACTTGATTACGCGTACTTTCTTCCCGTCTTCCACGCGATAGCCGATGCGACTTCTCTTGTTGGTCTTGGTATCGTAGTACATGACGTTGGAAACGTGAATCGGCGCTTCACTCTTGGTGATGCCGCCGGGATTTTGGGGTCCTCTGGGCTTTTCGTGTCTGGTTACGATGTTGACACCTTCGACGACAATGCGGTCAAGTTTCGGGATGGTGCGGACGACCTTACCTTTTTTACCTTTGTCCTTGCCGGAAATGACTTCGACGGTATCTCCTTTTTTGATGCGCATTCTATGCCACCTCCTTAAAGAACTTCGGGAGCGAGGGAGATAATACGCATAAAGTTTTCTCCTCTAAGCTCGCGGGTTACGGGTCCGAAGATACGGGTACCCTGGGGGTTCTTGTCGTCTTTAATAACGACCGCAGCGTTCTCGTCGAACTTGATATAGGTTCCGTCGGAACGACGAATGCCCTTTTTGGAACGCACGATAACCGCTTTGACGACGGCACCTTTTTTAACAACGCCGCCGGGTGTTGCGTGTTTAACGGAGCAAATGACGATATCGCCGATATTTGCATAGTGGCGATTCGTACCGCCCAATACCTTGACGACGCCGAGTTCTCTTGCACCGGAGTTATCGGCGACTTTCAATCTGCTTTCTTGTTGAATCATTCCGAAGACCTCCCTTATTTCGCTCTTTCTACGATGCGGACGAGTCGGAATCTCTTATCCTTGGACAGGGGACGTGTCTCCATAGCGCGTACGGTATCGCCGATACCCGCTTCGTTATTCTCGTCGTGTACCTTATATTTTTGGGTGTTTTTGAATCTCTTTTTGTAGATCGGGTGGGTTTTGAAGGTCTCTACGGCCACGACAATGGTCTTGTCCATCTTGTCGCTTACGACCTTGCCGGAGATCACTTTGCGTTGATTTCTTTCCATACCTTACGCCTCCTTTTCCATATTGAGCTCGCGCTCTCTTTGGATGGTCTTTACGCGAGCAATGTCTTTTTTGACATTTTTAATGGTAGACGGATTGTCCAATTGACCGGTCGCCAGTTGAAAGCGAAGGTTAAAGAGTTCGTTTTTCAACTCGGACACCTTGTTATTCAGTTCCTCACTGGATAATTTACGGATGTCATTACTTTTCATTAGAGTCGCCCTCACTTTCTTCCGTATTTTTGGCGATAAATCTCGTCTTAATAGGAAGCTTCATGGAAGCAAGACGCATCGCTTCTCTCGCCACTTCTTCGGAAACGCCGCCCAATTCGAACAGGACGCGTCCCGGCTTAACGACGGCAACCCAGTACTCCGGAGAACCCTTACCGGAACCCATCCGGGTTTCAGCGGGCTTTTCGGTGACGGGCTTGTCGGGGAATACCTTGATCCAGATATTACCGCCACGGCGGATGTAACGGGTCATGGCACGACGTGCAGCCTCGATTTGATTGGAGGTGATCCAGGTCGGTTCCAATGCTTGGATGCCGTATTCACCGTAGGTCAAAGTGTTGCCTCTGTGGGCGACACCCTTCATTCTGCCACGATGTTGTCTCCGATATTTTACTCTTTTCGGCATTAACATATTGCTTTCCTCCTCACTTACCGTCTGTCTTGGCCTTGGCCTTGATTTCTACGGTTGCTGCCGCGACGATTGTCGTTGCCGCGACGTCTGTTGTCTCTGCGGTTTCTGCGTCCTTCCGGTCTTTGGGGAAGGATTTCGCCCTTATAGAGCCATACCTTTACGCCGATCTTGCCGTAGGTGGTGTCCGCTTCGGCAAATCCGAAGTCGATGTCGGCGCGCAGGGTTTGCAAGGGGATGGTACCTTCGCTGTAGCCTTCGCGGCGCGCCATATCGGCACCGCCGAGACGACCGGAACATTGGGTACGGATGCCCTTGACGCCAAGGCGCATAACGCGTTGGATGGTTTGTTTCATAGCGCGACGGAAAGCCACACGGCGTTCCAGTTGTTGCGCGATGTTTTCCGCGATCAGGGTTGCGTCCAGGTCGGGGTTTTTCACTTCGTCGACATTGATGACGACGCTTCTGCCGGTCAGCTTTTCGAGATCCTTACGCAGCTCTTCGACGCCGCTTCCGCCGCGTCCGATCACCATACCCGGCTTTGCCGTGGAAATAGAGATCTTGACCTTGCTGGCCGCGCGTTCGATTTCAATTCTGGCGATGCCCGCCTGATACAGATGCTTCTTTACGAATTTACGGATTTTATCGTCTTCGACGAGGAGATCTCCAAAGTCTTTTTTATCGGCATACCATTTGGAATCCCAATCTTTAATGATCCCTACACGAAGACCGTGCGGATTTACTTTTTGACCCATTCTTCTCCTCCTCCTTATTCTCTTTCGGAAACGACGACGCCGATGTGGCTAGAACGCTTCAGGATGGGATAAGCCATACCCTTCGCCTTGGGGCGATAGCGCTTCATCGTCGGACCGTCGTTGGCATATGCTTCTTTAACGATCAGATCTTCACGATCCAAATTCAGGTTGTTTTCCGCATTAGCGACGGCGGAGTGCAGAACCTTATACAGTTCACGGGCGCCGCGCTTGGGGGTAAATTTCAGAAGCGCCAGGGCTTCGTCGACTTGCTTGCCGCGAATTTCCGCACAAATGAAGTTTACCTTCAAAGGAGAAATCCGCACGTATTTTGCAATTGCTCTTGCTTCCATTCGTTCTTCCTCCTTATTTCAGCTTCGCTGCCTTTTCGCCGCTGGTGTGGCCGCGGAAAGTGCGGGTTAATACGAATTCGCCGAGCTTATGACCTACCATATCCTCGGTGATATAGATCGGAACGTGTTTTCTTCCGTCGTGAACGGCGATGGTGTGGGACACCATTTCCGGGAAGATCGTCGAACGACGAGACCATGTTTTGATAACTTCTTTTTTGTTTGCTTCGTTCAGGGCGTCTACCTTCTTCAGCAGGTGTTCATCTGCAAAAGGTCCCTTCTTAATGGATCTGGACATTGCTTCCTCCTCCCTTATTTCGTTCTGCGACGAATAATGTAGCGATCGCTCTTCTTGCTCTTTTGACGCGTCTTCAGGCCGAGCGTCTTCTTGCCCCAGGGGGACATCGGGGACGGACGACCGATCGGGGTACGACCTTCACCACCACCGTGGGGGTGATCGACGGGGTTCATTGCAGAACCGCGAACGTGGGGACGAATGCCGAGGTGGCGTTTGCGACCCGCCTTACCCAGGGTAACCAGTTCGTGGGAGATATTGCCGACGCTGCCTACCGTCGCTCTGCACTCGACGCTTACCAGACGGAACTCGCCGGAGGGCAGACGGAGTTGGGCCATCTTGCCTTCTTTTGCCATCAGCTGTGCGCCGCTTCCGGCTGCACGGGCCAATTGGCCACCCTTGCCGGGGGTCATTTCGATGTTGTGGACCGTGGTACCTACGGGGATAGCGCGCAGGGGCAGGGCGTTACCGATCTTGATATCCGCTTCTTCGCCGGATTCGATCTTATCGCCGACCTTCAGTCCCTTGGGCGCCAAGATGTAGCGCTTTTCGCCGTCCATGTAGTTGATCAGGGCGATGTATGCGGAACGGTTGGGGTCGTATTCGATTTGTGCGACCTTTGCGGGGATGTTGTCCTTTTGACGCTTAAAGTCGATAATCCGGTACTTCTTGGTGGTACCGCCGCCTCTGTGACGACTGGTGATTCTACCGTGGACGTTTCGTCCGGCGGATTTATTTAAGGTGACCAGCAGACTCTTTTCGGGTCTGTTTCTCGTAATTTCTTCAAAGCTTGCGACAGTCATGCCTCTGCGGCCGTTGGTCGTCGCTTTATATCTTTTGATCCCCATTAGATTTCCCTCCTTAGGCTTTATTGCATGCTGTCGAAGAATTCAATCGGCTTGGAGTCGGCGGTGAGCTTGACGATGGCCTTTTTCCAGTCGGGACGCTTGCCCGAGTTCATGCCTTGGCGTTTCACCTTGCCGGTCATATTCATCGTATAGACCTTTTCCACCTTGACGGAGAAAATGGATTCGATGGCCTTTTTGATTTCCGATTTGTTGCTCTTCTTGGCGACTTCAAAGGTGTACTTGTTTTCTTCCATATCCATCATGGATTTTTCCGTAACCAGCGGACGGATAATGATATCAAAGTTTTTCATTAGTTATACACCTCCACGATTTTATCCAATGCTTCCTTCGTCAGGATCAGGGAGTCGTATTTCAAGATGTCGTAGACATTCATGGTGCCGACGGTGGCGGTCTTTACGCCTGCGATGTTTCTTGCACTCAGCAACACATTGTTGTCGGCGCCTTCCGCGATTACCAGCGCCTTATTGGCCGCGCCCATCTTCTTTAAGCTCTGTACGAATTCTTTGGTCTTCGGCGCATCCATTTGGAATTTGTCGACGACGATCAGTTCTTTTTCTTGTACCTTTGCGCTCAGAACGGACTTCATCGCCAAGCGACGAACCTTCTTCGGCGTGGTATAGCGATAGCTTCTCGGCTTCGGTGCAAACACGATGCCGCCGCCTCTCCATTGGGGTGCGCGGATGGAACCTTGTCTTGCACGACCGGTGCCCTTTTGTCTCCAGGGCTTTCTGCCGCCGCCGCGAACCTCAGCGCGAGTTTTTGCGGACTGTGTACCTTGGCGTCTGTTGGCGAGAATGTTCTTTACTACCAAATAGACGACGTGTTCGTTGATTTCTACGTTAAAGACCGCATCGGAAAGTTCGATCTCTTCGACCGAATTGCCCTGCATGTCGATCATTTGAAACTTAGTCATTCGTGTGTCCTCCTCTCGCTTATTTACTGTTCTTTACAGTAGCACGGACGCGAACGAGTCCGTTCTTCGGTCCGGGGATGGCGCCCTTGATCAAAAGGAAGTTGTTGTCCGCATCGACGCGGATAACTTCGAGGTTTTGAACCGTGACGCGTTCGTTGCCCATTCGGCCGGCCATGCGGTGGCCCTTGAAGACGCGTCCCGGATAGGAAGCCGCGCCCATACCGCCGGGCATTCTGTGGAACTTGGAACCGTGGGTTTCGCGACCGCGGCCGAAGTTATGTCTTTTGATCAAGCCTGCGGTGCCCTTACCCTTGCTGGTGCCGACGACGTCTACGCGGTCGCCCGCTTCGAATACGTCGACTTTCAGCTCGTCGCCGACATTGTAGTCTTCGCCTTCTGCGAGGGGGAATTCACGCAAATACTTCTTGTATGCCACGCCGGCCTTGTCGTAGTGACCTTTTACCGGTTTGTTGACGCGCTTTTCCTTTACCGAGCCGGTAGCGACTTGAATCGCATCGTATCCGTCGACTTCCTTCGTCTTTCTTTGAACGACCACTTGGGGTTCGACGGCCACGACCGTTACGGGAACCTGGGTTCCCTCTTCGGTAAAGATTTGGGTCATGCCAATCTTCTTACCTAGTGCATATTTCATAAAATACCTCCATTACAGCGGATTGCCAGGCAATCGTATAGTCCGACAGCTTACAGTTTTATCTCAATATCTACGCCTGCGGGCAGATTGAGTTTCATGAGAGAGTCCACGGTCTTTTGGTTGGGGCCCAGGATATCAATCAGACGCTTGTGCGTTCTTTGTTCGAATTGCTCTCTGGAATCCTTATGTTTGTGTACGGAACGAAGAATCGTGATGATCTCTTTTTCCGTGGGCAAGGGTACCGGACCCGATACTTCCGCGCCGCTGCCTTTGGCGGCTTCTACGATACGGTGAGCGGAGTTGTCCAGCAACTCGTGGTCATAAGCTTTCAAACGAATTCTGATTTTTTGTTTTACATTTGCAGACATTAAGTCCCTCCTATTGCATTTTCCTCAACATTTAGGGAAGAGCGCCGATCAACCGATCCGGGTGTTTCCTTCACCCCTTAAAAAAATATGGGCGCTCTGTCGCCCAATTCGCGATTGGACATTCTCGACAATAATTCCCTTTTCCATAGGCTGCCGGCGACGAATCGCCGCTTACGCATCGGCCTATTTCAAAGCCACCTATTGCTTCAACGCATGTCATACACATACCCGAGCATTATACATGAAAAGGCGCGCGAATACAAGGGTTGCGTTGAAATTCCTGTGATTTCTTCAAATCTCTCGCACCTCGCGGGGAGCGCCTCCTGCTCGGACAGCTTCCTGATAATACACGATGAACCCGTACTTTGCAAGGTTTTTTCAAATCCTTTGAAAACTTTACAAAGTGCGGACACAAAAAAAGATGCATACCGCAGTATGCATCTTTTGGCGCCGATGGGCGTTGTTTTATTTTTCTTCTATAGAATAGGGCCGCTTGTGCGCTTACAGAACGCTGAGGGCGTACTCGTCGCCCTCGTAGTCCACGCGTACGCGGTCGCCGTCGACGACATCGCCTGCGATCAACGCGCGGGAGAGTTTGGTTTCGATGTGGTTTTGAATATAGCGCTTTACGGGCCGTGCACCGTATTGTACGGTATAGGACTCTTTGAGCACTTGTTCCTTCGCCGCATCGGAAAGCTCGATGGCGATCTCCCGATCGGACAGGCGCGCTTGAATGTCGCGAACCGCCACGTCGACGATGCGCTTGATTTCGTCTTTTTCCAGCGGCGTAAAGAGCACGATCTCGTCGATCCGGTTTAAGAATTCCGGGCGGAAGTGCATCTTCATCATATCGGACACTTCTTCGCGAGAGCGTTCGGACAATTCGCCGTCCGCGTCGATCCCCTCGATCAAAGCCTGGGAACCGATATTCGAGGTCATAATGATGACGGTGTTTTTGAAGTCCACGGTGCGGCCCTGGTTGTCGGTCAATCGGCCGTCGTCCAAGACCTGCAACAGGATATTGAACACGTCGGGATGCGCTTTTTCGATCTCGTCGAAGAGGATCACCGAATAGGGCTTTCTGCGCACGGCCTCGGTGAGCTGTCCGCCTTCTTCGTATCCCACATAGCCCGGGGGCGAACCCACGAGTCGGGACACGGCGTGTTTTTCCATATACTCACTCATATCGATCCGGACCATATTGCGCTCGTCGTCGAAGAGGGCTTCGGTGAGCGCCTTTGCCGTTTCGGTCTTGCCGACGCCGGTGGGCCCCAAGAAGATAAAGCTCCCGATGGGCCGGTTTTCCGCCTTGAGGCCGGCGCGGGCACGGAGCACGGCATCGCTTACCGCCTTGGTGGCTTCTTCCTGCCCGATCACCCGTTGTCGCAAAATTTCATCGAGGCGAAGCAGCTTTTCGCGCTCGGTTTCGGCGAGCTTCGCGACGGGAATGCCCGTCCACTTACTGACGACCTCAGCGATCTCTTCTTCGGTCACTTCTTCTTTAATCAGACGGCCGTCCCGCTTTTCCTTTTGCTCCTCTGCCTTCAGCGCCTCTTCCAGGCGGGGCAGTTTGCCGTAGCGGAGTTCGGAGAGCTTTTCGAGATCGTAATTGCGCTCCGCCTCTTCGATTTCATGGCGAATGCGGTCGATCTCTTTTTTTAGGGATTTTTCGCCTTCCAGTTCTTTCTTCTCCGATTCCCAACGGGCAGTGAGCCGGTCGAAATCGGATTTTTCTTCGGAAAGTTCCCCTTCCAATTTTTCCAGCCGCTTAAAGGACGCCTCGTCGGTTTCCTTTTTCAGCGCCTCCCGCTCGATCTCCAGCTGCAAAATACGCCGACGGATCTCGTCGATTTCGGTGGGCATCGACTCGATCTCGGTGCGCACCATGGCGCAGGCCTCGTCCATCAGGTCGATCGCCTTGTCCGGCAAAAAGCGGTCGGTGATATAGCGATCGGAAAGCACCGCGGATTGAATCACCGCCGAGTCCGAAATGCGGATGCCGTGATAGATCTCGTACTTTTCTTTGAGCCCCCGCAAAATCGAAATCGTATCCTCTACGGTCGGCTCCTGCACGGTCACCTTTTGGAACCTACGCTCCAGCGCCGGGTCCTTTTCGATGTATTTTCGGTATTCGTCGAGGGTGGTCGCCCCGATGGCATGCAGTTCCCCCCGGGCGAGCATGGGCTTTAAGAGATTGCCCGCATCCATCGCCCCTTCGGATTTTCCGGCGCCGACGATATTGTGGATCTCGTCGATAAACAAGAGGATCTCGCCGTCGGATTCCTTGACTTCGTTGAGGACCGTCTTCAGTCGTTCTTCAAACTCGCCGCGGTATTTGGCGCCGGCGATCAGCGCCCCCATATCCAGCGAAAACACCGTCTTGTTCTTTAGGCCTTCGGGCACATCGCCCGCGATAATCCGCTGGGCGAGCCCTTCGACGATGGCGGTCTTTCCGACCCCCGGTTCTCCGATCAGCACGGGGTTGTTTTTCGTGCGGCGCGAGAGAATGCGGATCACATGGCGCACCTCTTCGTCGCGGCCGATGACGGGGTCCATCTTGCCCTTTTTCGCCTCGACGGTAAGATCTCTGCCGTATTTTACCAGCGCTTCGTAGGTGTCTTCCGGATTGTCCGAGGTGACGCGCTGATTGCCGCGGATTTCTTTTAAGGCGGCCATAAAGGTGTCTTCGTCGATGCCGTGGTTTTCTAGCACGCGCCGGTTGTTCACCCCTTCGCCCTTTAGCATGGCGAGGTACAGGTGCTCCACACTGACATAGCTGTCGCCCAGGCGCTTCGCTTCTTTGAGCGCGTCGGTGAGTACCCCGTTGAGCGCATTCGAAGGCCGCGGTGTGGCGCCGGTCTGCCTGGAGAGGCGATTGATCTCCCGATCCACCGCATTTTCCACTTCGCGCCCGTCTACGTCCATATATTCCAGCACGCGGGGAATCAGCCCCTCGTCGTCCGCCAAGAGCGCTTTGTTCAGGTGGAGGACGTCGACTTCGGGGTTGCCGTATTCCTGCGCCAAATTTTGGGCGGCTTCGATGGCCGCTAAACTTTTTTGCGTAAATTTATCGATTTGCATGGCATTCCCTTTCTTATCTTAGTATTACTTATTGGGTGTATACCCTTTCATTAGTGCGTATTATTGATAGAGAACCGCCGTAAAAAATTATTGCCGATGCAGTTCTTGTAATTTTTGATAGAGTTCTTCTTCTTCCTTTGTAAGCGTGGCGGGGTTTACGATGACAAACTCGATATAGGCATCGCCGCTCTTCTGTTTGAGATCGCGAAATCCCTTATTTCTGAGCCGCAGTTTGGAGCCCCCCCGGGTTTTTTCGGGGACGCGGATGCGCATCTTGCCCGCCGGCAGATCCACCACGATCTTGTCGCCGAAGTACGCCTGCCAGGGATAGATCTCGGCTTTTTTATAGAGATCCAGCCCTTCCATGGCGGTGTCTTTCGGCATATCGATGCGGATCTCAAACAGAATATCGCCCTCGATGCCGAACTTTTCGCCCCGCACTTTGACTTTTTTGCCCTCGGTGATTCCGGCGGGCACCTTGACCAAAACGTCGACCTGCCGTCCGCCGATATTAAGCGTCACATTGCGGTTTACCCCACCATAGGCGTCGACGAGGGAGATATAGAGTTCCGTATTGTACTGCTGCCGCGGCGGCTTGCGCGCCCCCCGGGATCCGCGAAAATCGCCGAAGAGATCCGACATATTGAAGCTGCGGCTGCGGCCTCTTCCACCGCCCGCTGCACCTGTGGCGCCCGCGGCATCGGCGCCGAAGAACATTTCAAAGAAATCGCTGAAATCGCCCCCGCCGCCGGTGGTGGTATAGGTATAGCCGTATTGCGACGGGTCGAAGTTCATGCCCCCGGTAAAGTTGCCCGTCGAACCGAAGGTATCGTAGGTCTTTCTCTTTTCGGCATCGGAGAGCACTTCGTAGGCCTCGCCGATCTCTTTGAATTTTTCCTGTGCCACCTGATCATCCGGGTGTAGGTCGGGGTGATACTGTTTGGCCAGTTTTCGATATGCTTTTTTGATCGTCTTGTCGTCGGCGTCTTTATCTACGCCCAATATCTTATAGTAGTCTTTGTATTCCATAGATCACCTCAAACGCATTGACTTTCTTTGACCTTATTTAATTATATCTGATTTACAGAAAATCGCAAGCCTGATTTGATCTTAATTGACTTTTAATTTTCTCTGCACTTCAAAATAAACTATTTGTCGATTTCTACCCTTAGAATTCTTTGAAAAACAAATCGGGCAAGTAAATTTACTTGCCCGATTCAAGCTAACTTCTTTCAGTTTTTCTGAAATTTTGCTTATTGCTATTACAAATATTTACTTTTTCCCAAATAAATATTTTATACAGCAAGCTCCGAATAATATGAGAACAACGAGAGTAACAATACTCAATACACCACTTAAAAGAAAAGGAACATTAGCCATACTCCACTACTCCTTAGGGATTAAAAATTTGATTCTTCCCATTTTCCATTGCCATTTACAAATATTTTTACCCAATAGCGTCCTGCTGATACATTCTGGTATCCAGTATAGTTTACCGCGTACCAAGCATGGGTAGGATTAAGCCAGCCTTTCTTGAATCCGCTTGTATCTTCTTTTGCGGTGCCGCCTACTACATAATAAGCTTTTCCATATTGAGATGTTATTTTTGCCCTTCCAGTAGATGTATCCCTACTATAATTTACCTTAAATTCTAGGGTTAATAACACGATGCTTCTCTTCACACGAATTCCCTTTTTATTAACGATCGAAAGAGAAGTCATTCCATCGTCAGTCGCTTTAGGAGAGATCGGTTCATAAGTCTGAACAGCCACCGAACCATCAGGATAGATTGTCTTTTCGTAGTTTTCAGCAACGATTTGCGGTTTGAGATCCTGGTATTCCGGTTTCATCGAATCCCACACTTCGCCACGTCTTAATTTATCGATCAATTTAACAACGTCATTTTCACTAACGCCATAATCACGAAGCTGCTGCTCAATCTCAGGAATATCTTTCTCCAATTCAGCTGAAGCTGCTAAAGCTGTTTTTTCTGTCCCTAATAATAAGGAAACACATAACACAAACAACAACATAAACATGGTTCTTCTCATAATCTCCTCCTTCTACAACTAATTAAGATTAAGGTAACTACACAAAGCTTAGTATTTTAACAATTTATCAAGCTAAATGCTAAGCATTGTCATTGTTCTACCGTTTGTTAATGGTAAATGTCAATAAATAAAAACATTCGTTATTTTCTGTTTATTCTGAAATATTTTTCTTGTATATTTTATAAATATAAAATGTCTCTATTTGTTTGAGTTTCGAACATATTTCCTAAATGGGAATTTATAGCTATATCTTTAGAACTTCGATTTTTGTCCTTTTCTGACCTTTTTGTTCTCTCTCTTCTATTTTACACGAAACGGGCGCAAAAAAAGCCCGCCGAAGCGAGCCAATTCTCAACTTGCCGATTCTTAGAATCTGTTTAGATGTTCGATATAAGCTTCTACGAATTGTTCCAAGAGCGCCTTGGTGCGGTCGGACAGTTCGCCGCCGGCAAAAGAATTGTGGATTTGTGCCAAATACACTTCCGGCTTTTGCAGAAGGATCAGGTTGAGGCACACCAGGCCTTGGCGCAGGCCGAGATTCGCCGCCATGCCGCCGCCGGTACCGGGCGATGCGCTTACGACCGCAGCGGGCTTTCCGTCCCATACGTTTTTGCCGTAGGGGCGGCTGCCGACGTCGACGGCGTTTTTGATGGCGGGGGTAAAGGTGCGGTTGTATTCCGGCGTAAAGAAGATGATGCCGTCTTTTTCCTTTACCTCCTCGCGGAACGGTGCGTAGCTTTCGGGCTCTTCCAAATCCTTTTCAAAGTCCTCGTTAAAGAGGGGAAGGTCTTTGATCTCGATAAATTCCGCCTCGTATCCGTCGGGGAAGAGTTTTTGAACCACTTCCGCCACCTTGCGATTCCAGGAATTTTTTTGCAACGAACCTACGATCAAACCGATTTTTTTAGACATAACTTACTCCTTTTATTCTGATATATACCATATCCTTTTGGAAGAGTATATATATCCGCATTTTTCGATTCTAAACAATGTGGCCTCTAGCGATCGACATAGCGCGCCAAATTGCGCTCCACATCGCGCTTTTTTATCGATTCGCGCTTGTCGTAGAGCTTCTTGCCGCGGGCGGTGGCGATCTCGACCTTGACCCGCCCCCGGTTCAAGTAGACCTTGAGCGGCACGAGGGTGAATCCCTTTTGGTCGGCCTCCTTCGCCAGGCGGTAGATCTCTTTTTTGTGCATCAAGAGCTTGCGCTTTCTGAGGGGATCTTGGTTGTAGATATTGCCCTGCTCATAGGGCGCGATGTGCATGCCCTCGATAAACAGTTCGCCGTCTTCTACAAAGCAATAGGCTTCTTTGATATTCACCTGCCCCTTCCTTATGCTCTTCACTTCGGTGCCCTTTAGGGCGATGCCCGCCTCGTAGCGTTCTTCGATATGAAATTCATGAAAGGCCTTGCGATTATTGGCCAGTACGTTCGGGTTTGTCTTTTTTGCTATTTTCCTCACCTGCCATGCCGAAGTCGATCTTTCCCTTAATGGGATCGGTGCCGACCACGACGACTCGTATGGGATCTCCCATTTTGATCTCTCTATGCGTTCTCTCGCCCACGGCCATATAATTGTCCTCGTCGAATCGGTAGAATTCGTCCAACGAAGCGTAGCTGATCAGGCCCTCCACGGTGTTCTCCAGCTGGGCAAAGATGCCGAAAGAAGTAATGCCCGATACCTTTGCGGGGAACTCTTCGCCGATAAAATCCGACATATACTGCGCCATCTTTACATCGACCACCTTGCGTTCCGCCTCCTGGGCGACCTTTTCGGTCTCGGAAATATGATCGGCAATGTCGGGAAAGCTCATCTTGTAGCGATCCACAAGACGCTGATCCAAGGTCTTGTTGAGATCCTGCTTAATGACGCGGTGAATGGTCAGATCCGCGTAGCGCCGAATGGGCGAAGTAAAGTGGGAGTAATATACCGCCGCCAGGCCGAAGTGGATGTCGCGCTGATCGCTGTATCGCGCCTTTTGCATGCTGCGCAGCACCATGGTTTGCACCAAGCTTTCCTCGTCCTTTCCGACCACCCCTTGGGTGATCTTTTGGATGTCCTTGGGCGTCACATCCCGCGTCAGGTCGATGTGATGGCCGAAGGGGCGAATGATCGAGTTTAAGAGCTCTAATTTTTCTTGGCTCGGCTCCTCGTGGATCCGGTAGATAAAGGGCAGTTTCTTCTTGGAATAGGTCTCGGAGACGGTTTCGTTGGCGAGGAGCATAAATTCCTCGATCAACTCGTTCGCCTCCCGGTGGTCGTAGAGGGTGATGGAGATCGGCCGGCCCTCGTCGTCGAGCTCGATATAGGGTTCTTCGAAGTAGAAGTCGATATTGCCCCGCTCGTTGCGCATTTTCTTGCGCGCCCGGGCGATCTCGTTGAGCTTGATCAAAGCCGCTTCCAGCCCCTCGAGGGAAGGATGGATTTTGCCGTCTTCCAAGAGGTCGCTGACATGGGTATAGACCAGGCGGCGATCGCTACGGATTACCGATTCACAGATGTCGAAGTCGTAGACCTTGCCGGCATCGTCCACTTCGGCGAGCAGCGTCAAGCAAAGGCGGTCCACCCCTTCGTTTAAGGAGCAGATGCCGTTCGAGAGCTCCTTCGGAAGCATGGGAATGACCTTATTCAACAGATACACGCTGTTGCCCCGCTTATAGGCTTCTTTGTCCAAATGGCTTCCCGCCACGACGTATTCTGCCACATCGGCGATGTGTACGCCCACCCGATAGCGGCCGTTTTCCAAAAATTCGATGCTCAGCGCGTCGTCGAAGTCCTTGGAATCCGCGCCGTCGATGGTAAAGGTGGGGATTTCGCGCAAATCGCGCCTGCCGGCGATGGCGGAGGTGGGCACCGTCTGGGGAATCGCCTCGGCCTCCTCTAAGACCTCCCGGGGAAATTCGAGGTCGATCCCCAGGGCGTAGGCGATACTCAATATATCGACGTTCTTTTCGTCGGGATAGCCCAAGATCTCGACGATCTTGCCCTCCGCCTTGCGATTGGGGGTGGGGAATTTTTCGATGTCGACGACGACCTTTTGCCCTTCCCGGGCGCCGGCGGTCCGCTTGCCGGGGATGTAGATGTCCATCGAGATCTTGCGCTCGTCGGGCTTTACAAAGCCGAATTTTCCGGCGTCGTCGAAGATGCCGACGATGCGGTGATTGGCGCGCTCGAGCACGGTGACGACGCGGCCCTCTTCGCCCTTTTCGGGGTCTTTGGGCGGGATCTTTTCCACCAGCACGCGGTCGTTGTGCATGGCGGTGTTCATTTTGGTGCCGTGAATATACAGATCCTCCAGGGTTTCGTCGTCGGGGACGAAAAAGCCGAAGCCCTTTTCGTTGCCCTGCAGCCGGCCCGCCATCAGGCCCTCTTTTTCGCTGGCGCGGTAGCGCTTATCCTCGTCGCGATACAAGACACCGTCTTTGACCATGTCTTTTAAGAGCGACTTCATCTCCTTTTCGAGATTGCCGTTTACCGCGAGGGCCCGAAAAATCTCCGCCTTGGATAGCGGCCCCTCCTCCTCTACGAGTGCCAACACATTGTTTCGAATGGACATACTGCCTCCTTAAAGCTTGCTTCCGTACCCGGTTTTTTCGAAGAGATGGGCGTCGTAGACATACATATTGCGGTTTTTGTCCGCAAAACGCCACTCTCCCAGGGCGATGACCTCGTTTAGGAGTTCCGTAAAGGAAATCCCCACGGGTTCCCAGAGATAAAAGCCCATCGAACCGGGAAGGGTGTTGATTTCATTGACAAATGTACCCGATTCCGTAACCAGAAAATCAATGCGCGCGGTGCCGCAGGCATCGATCGCCATAAAGGCGCGGGCGGCCAAAGACTCGATCTCCGCCTTTAGGGCATCGTCCACCGGCGCCGGACAGTTTCGGGGGTTTTCGCCCTTGGCGGCGGGTCCTTTTTTATTGCCCGATACGTATTTGTCCTCGAAGGTCAAGAGTTCCTTCCAGCCCATGGGTTCTTCCAAGGCGCTGGTCTTCACGTCTTTGCCGTACCCCAAGACGGCGCAGTTGATCTCGCGAGGGTTTTCCGCCGCCTTTTCTACGAGGATTTTGCGGTCGTAGGAACAGGCGAGTTCCATGGCATCGGCGAGCTCCGCCGCTTCTTTGACCTTGGTGATTCCGATGGAAGAGCCGAGATTGGCGGGCTTTACGAATACGGGGTACCCCAGCGCAGCGATCTTCTCTTCTACCTGCTCCCGTGCTTCTTCCCACTCGCCGCGGAAAAAGCACTCGGCTTCGAGGACCGGCAGGCCATGGGCGATAAATACGTCTTTCATCATCTTTTTGTCCATCCCCACCGCGGCGCTCAGCGTCGAGCAGCCGATATAGGGGATATTCAGCGTGTCGAAAAATCCCTGAATCGAGCCGTCCTCGCCGAAGGTGCCGTGGAGTGCTACAAAGGCCATATGCACCTCGGCAAAGACCGCCTCGCGCACGCCGCCTTTGGAAAAGAGGCCTCCCTTTTCTTCGCGCATGGTGTAGAGCCGATTGTCCGACGGATCCGCCTTAAAATAGACTTCCTCGGTCTCGGAAAAGTCGCCGCTCTTAAAGGTCTTAAAATCCGCGAGCACTTCGCCGCCCAAAAACTTTCCTTCTTTGGTGATATAGACCGGAATGGCCTTGTATTGGCTCTTGTCCAGGTTTTCGATTACCTGCATGCCGGTAATGACGCTCACTTCGTGCTCGACGCTGCGACCGCCGAAAAACACCGCTATATTTTTCATACTATTCCTCCTGTTCAATATCTCCCTATTTTATCACAGCGCGGCCCTGTATCCGTCAAAGAATCGGATAAAACCCCGCGAAAAAAGGGCGAACCCGTCGTTCGCCCCCTCTTATTCTTCGTCGTAACTATCGGGCAGGTCGTTTTCGAAGAGCACCACATCGCCCCGCGCGGTGATCTTGGCGAGAGAAGCCGTCGCCTCCTCTAAGCTGTTTCGCACGATCATGCGGTCCTTCGAAAATCCGCCGGCGAGCAGGCCCTTTTGAATGGGGGCCGTACGCTTTTCGCCCACGAGAATGGCGTAATCCGCCACCCGGGCGATCTCCTCGCCCAGCTTGTAGTTCTCCTCGTCTTCCATATCGCCCAGTTCCACCATGCCCGGGGTGACGATGATCTTTTTTCCGCCTTCGAACTGTCCCAACACGTCGAGCGCCGCCCGGGCGCCCACGGGATTCGAGTTAAAGGCGTCGTCGATTACAATCACCCCGGTGGGGCTGTCGACGATATTGAGCCGGTGCTCCACGGGTTCCACCCGCGCGATGCCCTTTGCCACCGCCTCGGGATCCATGCCCAGCACATACCCTACCGATGCCGCCGCCAAAAGATTGGAGATATTGTGCCGCCCCAGCAGCTTGGTCTCTACCGCCGCCTCCCGGCCGCCTCGAAAGCCGAGGGTGAAGCGACTGCCCCGCTCAAAGACCGAGATGTCCTTCGCGTATACGTCCAACGCCTCGATGTGTTCCATGCCGTAGCGAATGGTGCGCTTTTTCGTCTGATCCGCCAGGGGTTTGACGTAGTCGTTGTCGTAGTTAAAGATCGCGATGCCCTTCTCGTCCAAACACTCGATCAGTTCGTATTTGGTCTTTTGAATGTTTTCGATGGTCTTAAACAGATGCATATGGGTGGGCCCGATGGCGGTAATAATGCCGATGGACGGCTGCACCAACTCCGCTACTTCGCGGATTTCTCCCGGCACCTTGGCGCCGAGCTCCGCCAAAAAGATTTCGTCCGATTCGTCCAATTCGTTGTTGATCACCTTCGAAAGGCCCATGGGCGTATTGTATGAAGACGGCGTGTTCTGCACCCGAAAGGCATCTTCCAATACGGTCGAGGTGATAAACTTCGTCGAGGTCTTGCCGAAGCTTCCGGTGATGCCGACGACATTGAGCCCCTTTCCCTTCAATGCTCGAATCTTTTTTTGCGCCGCCACGAAAAACCCGCGATTGATCTCCATCTCCCGGGGGTAATTGATGCGGTTGGCGAGAATCAGGATCTTATATTGAAAGTAGTAGACCGCAAAGAGCCCCGCCGCCAAGAGAATCGCGGAGAGCAAGAGCCTTCCGCTAAAGAGAAAGGCGAGGCAAAAAACCGCCACCAAAAACAGACCCGTCAGACGGCGGTGTACGGCGAACAGGCGCTTTGCCCGGTCGGTCATTACCAGCGGCGTCTTTTCGGAGGTCTTGGTGTAGACGAGTTTTGTGATGCGGTCTTTGTGTTCGCCGATCCAGCGAAGAAATTCCGACTCCTCGTACCCCGACAGCTGCAGCATATGCAGGGGGTATTCCGCCCGCCGCCTCGCCAAAAAATACGTAATCGCCGCGAGCAGCGCATAGACGATCACCAGCGGCAGCAAATTCGATGCTTGTAAGATTTCCATTTTTACTCCTTAAAAAATGCGTCGAGTACGGCACAGAATTGGCCGTACGCATCTAAGTAACTGTAATGGCCCCCCGGCAAGACCACAAGTCCCGCTTCGGGAATCTTCTCTTCGAAGACGCGCGCCATATACAGGGGCGTGGCGTCGTCG
Organism: Aedoeadaptatus ivorii; assembly: GCF_030815095.1. Lineage (NCBI taxonomy): Bacteria > Bacillati > Bacillota > Tissierellia > Tissierellales > Peptoniphilaceae > Aedoeadaptatus > Aedoeadaptatus ivorii. The sequence goes on along the minus strand of NZ_JAUSWF010000008.1, from coordinate 47,966 downwards.
TCTTCGCCCCAGATCAAAAGCGTCGGGGCCGAAATCGCGGGAAAGAACGATTCGGTGGATTCGTTCACCACCTTGACAAAGACCTTGCGCATAATCCCTTGGGCGGCCTGATAGTCGTCGGATCCGAATTTGCGGTAAAACTTCTCGAGCACCGTCTCCCGATCCTGCCAAAAAAAGAGCTTCTCATAGAGAAAACGCAACAGCTTAAAACTGTATACCTTGTAGTAATAGGAAGCCTTGCGCTTGGGTAGGACCCCCGAGGCATCGATCAACACCAGCTTGTCCACCCGCTCGGGGCGGGTGGCGGCGAATTCGGTCAGGGTCTTTCCGCCGAAGGAGTGTCCGATACAATGCGCCCGCGCAATGCCATAGTGCGCAAAAATCGCCTCCAAAAGCGCGGCGTATTCCGCGCCGCCGATCACCGAATCGGGCTCGTCGCTTACGCCGTGGCCGTAGCTGTCGTAGGCGATGACCCGGAATTTGTCCTTTAGACAGTTGACGATCGGCATCACCGACTCGACATTCGCCCCCCAGCCGTGTAGGACGATCGCAAATTCGTCTCCCTCTTTTGTATCGTATACCGCAATATTCTTCCCTGCGATGCGTATATGCTCTTTCTCCATGTACTCCTCCTCGAATCCTCATTATACCATAGCAACGCCCCTCGAGAACCTCCGATCCCGTTTTCCGAGGTCGCCTCTCTTTCGAAAACGCGTCTCGGTAGAAAATGTAGACATTGTTTTTTTCGAATGATATGATTGTATTCAATGTATCCGGCAAGGAGGAGGCTGAAAAAATGGAATTTTTATCCTTAAAAGATCACGTGTATAACTTTATTGCGGAGCAAATCCGCCTGGGCAAACTCAATTCCAACGAGAAGGTGAACGAGCAGGACATCTGCCAGCAATTAAATATCTCTCGGACGCCCGTTCGCGAAGCACTAATTCAGTTGGCGGCGGACGGGTTTTTGGACTCGGCGCCCCGTCGCGGCTTTCGGGTGAAGCCCTTGACCAAAAAAGAAGGCGAGGACATTTACCGCATCCTCGCTCCCCTCGATGCGCTGGCGGCGGAGCTTTCCATGAACCGCTTGAGCGAAGAGGACTTAAAGACCATGGACGATCTGGTGGAATTGATGAATTTTCACATCGACCGTTTTCAATTCGATGAGTACTTTGTCCTGCAGGAGCGCTTCCACGATACCTATATCGCAAAGACCGACAACGAGACCTTGATCCACACCATCGACCGCCTGCAGCGCCGGTTTATCCGCCAGGGTCACGGACTCGGCGAAAACACCGAATTGCAAAAGCTCCTGCACGATACCAATGAGCAACACGCCCATATTACCGAACTCTTTCGGGAAAAAAAGACCGAGGAATTAAAGGACTTCCTCGAAAACACCCACTGGACCTACCACTATACGGAAGTGGGCCGCACCGCCACCGACGACTGATATAGGACGCCTGCGGGCACAGAAGACGGGAGGACATCATGACGATTTATGTAAAAACCGTCCCCTACGGGACGCACGCATATGGGGAAGCCGCAGAACTCAGAGATCACATTCTCTACCGGCCCCGCGGTCTGAGACTGGATGCGGCGAGAAAAAGCCTCGATCGGGACCGCACCCTCTACGGCCTCTATAACGAAGAGGCGCTGATCGGCATCGCCGTTACAGAAGCGGATGCGGACGCGCTTTGCATTCATGAAGTGCTCATACAAGAAAACCACCGCAGAGAGGGGCTCGGTACCGCGCTTCTTTCTACGATCGAGCGACTCGAGGCGCCGGGCACGCGGATCACCGCTTCCGCACCGCTTTCTCTGCGCCCCTTCTTCAAGGCGGCGGGCTACCTTCCCGAAAACAAGCACCGCAGCGAAGACGACCTGCTGCAGATCGAGTTTTCGAAGGTCGCCGCAAAGAACACCCGCGGCGCCGCGCCCTTCTATGATCCCCGCCAGGAAAAGCCCCTGCTCTATATCACCACAAAGACCCGGGGCTTTTCCCTCTTACCCGTCCTCCGCAACCGCTTCCCCAAGGAGCACCTCTTCGTGCTCGATTTGCCCGAAGTGGATGCCATGTGGCTTTCCGTGGCCGAACGCGCCGGTGTCGAGGCGACGAAGTATGCGATGCTCGCCCCCGAGCTCGCCGGCGATCGCCGCTTCTACGGCATTCGCGACCTGGATCTGCCGAAAGCGGCGGCCCGGGCGGCGGACCGCACAAGTCGCAACAAGCGAGTATTGCTCCTCGGAACCGAAGAGGAACTCAAGGGCCGCGCCTATGAGGCGGCGTTCGAAGCACAAAACCCTTCCCTCTCGAGCGTACAAATGCTCCTTCCCACCGAGGGCATCTGCCCCGATGAAAGTCCCGATGCCGCTTTTTACGAGACCCTCACCGTACACGCCGAAGCCTTACAAGAAGAGGAGTTCGACGCCGTCGTCATCGTCGATTCCCTGCTCTCCACGCGCGCCGATGCCATTCGGACTTTTCTCGCCCGCAAACTGGAACGCACGCTTTTCGCGGTCGATGTCTTTGATCTGATGGCGGAGGCGCTGCGGCTCGATCTGATCGCGAACAACCGCATTCGCCACGCAGGGGATGTGGGCGAACTCAGAATCTTTACCGAGACGCCCGACCGGGCCAGAAAAGAATTGCGACGCTACCACCCCGCCGAGCGTTCCGCGCCCATCGAGACGCTGCGATGATCCTTCTTCTCCTCGCCGACAAAGACGGCGCCATCGCAAAGGACGGCAAGCAGATCCTCTTTATCCCCGAAGACCTGGCGCGCTTCAAGGCGCGCACCGCCGGCGGCGTGCTCGTTATGGGCCGAAAGACCTTCGAAAACACCGGCGCCCTCTCCGGCAGAATCAGCCTGGTAATGAGCCGTAGCGCGGGCGTAGAAAGCGACGAGGTGCACTATTTTTCGAGCGAATCGGAGCTCGATGCACATCTCGCCGCCTATGCGGACCGCCCCGTCTTTCTGGTCGGCGGAGCCGCCACCGTACGGCGCCTCTACGATCGCATCGAAGAAGCCTATATCACCCGCGTCGACAGACACACCGGCGGCGAGGTCAAAATGCCCGATCTCGCGGCCGACTTCGTACTGTCGAGTGCGACGCTCATCGCAGAGGGCGCGATCGAGGAACACTGGGTACGCAAAGATCGATAAAAAGAAAAGGATCGAAGAGAAATTCTCTTCGATCCTTTTTTACATCCGCGATCAGTCGCTTTCTACCGGATATTCGGCATCCAACCAAGCGCCGATTCCGCCCGGTTGGCGGAGCACATTGGTGAATCCTTCTTCTTTGGCGATCATGGCGCCTACGTGGGAACGCTCACAGTCTACAAAGCCGCAGTAGAGCACGATGGTCTTTGCTTTGTCGGTGCCCAGCGCTTGGATAAAGGCTTCCTTTTGCTCGGGGGTCACCTCTTCCATCTTGACCGGCAACTCGGCGTTTACCGCGCCGGGGATGCGGTTTTTCTTAAAGGATTTTTCCGGCATGGTATCGACGATAACCATGTCTTCCTTGGCGTCGATCTTGCCCTTTAAGTCTTCGGTAGAGATCAATTCGTATTGGCCTTCTTCGACCGCCTTTACCAACTTCATGGAAGCGGATTCGATGGTCACTTCGTTTCCGTCTCTTGCGGAACCGGGACGATCGGCAGCGGCCCCTTCCTTTGCGCCGCCGGCGCTACAACCCGCCAAGAGGGCGAAGGACAGCACGGCAACGGCGATCAGTTTTAAATGTTTCATATTTGTACCTCCTTATATAATTATAGCAATGCGAAAATCGTTTCGCAAAACAATTTTTCTCGTTTCCCCGCCCCTTCTATTTTTCCCTCTATGTTCGCATTTCCATAAATCTGATAAAAAATAGTTGTTTTTGAAAAAGTTTTCACAAAAGGAAACAAAGTCTTGTTTCTTTTGCGATACCGTGTATACTAATACGTGTAATGGAGGTGTAAAGTGAAAAAGTATGACGTGCGCGAGCTGGTTTTTACCGCACTGTTTATCGCATTGGTATACATATTTACCTGGCTCGTGAAAATCCAACTGCCCTTCGCACCCGACGGAGGGTTGATCCACTTGGGGAATGTCCCCTTCTTCTTGGCCTGCCTCTTCTTCGGAAGACGGGTCGGCATGCTCGCCGGCGCCTTGGGCATGGGCCTGTTCGACGTAACCAGCGGCTGGGTGGCATGGGCGCCGATGACGGTGATCTCGGCTCTGATTATGGGCTATATCTTGGGCGGCCTCTACGAAGAGGAGTTCAAGATCAACCGCTATGCCGTCGCCATGGTGCTCTTGGCTATCGTCAAGGTGCTGACCTATTATATCGGCGAATCGATTATGTTTAAGTCGCTTTTGGTGCCCTTGGCATCCATTCCCGGCAATCTGATCCAAATCGGCGTCTCCGCCGTCATCGTCGCCGTACTGATTCCGCCCATGACGCGGGTTATGAAAAACATCCGCCGATAGGCATAAAAAAACCGGTTCCCGAAGGAGCCGGCCTTTTTTTGTGTCTTTTTTATTTTCTCTTGCCGCCGAGAAAGGGCGACACGCGTTTATACAGAAGCAGCGTTACGATAGAGACCACGCAGCCCTTCACGAGATTAAAGGGGATGATGCAGTAAACCATCAAGTCCCACAGGCTGTGTACCTTGCTCGTAACGGCGCGGCCCATTTCGAGGATCGCCTCCATGGGCATGATCTTCGCATAGAGCGGGAATACCACAAAGTAGTTGCTCAAGGTGGCGAGGGCGGTCATACCCACGACGCCCGCCAACAGGCCCGCCACCGCGCCTTTATAGGTGTTGTGCCGACGATAAAATGCCGCCGAGGTGCCGACGAATACGGCGCCCACGATAAAGTTCGACAGCTCGCCCACCCCGCCGGTGGCGGTGCCGCGCACGAAGACGGCGAGTACACATTTGATCAGCTCGATGGTGATTCCCACCACCGGGCCCATGGCAAAGCCGCCGATCAACGCCGGGACATCCGACAGGTCGATCTTGATAAAAGGCGGCGCGATAAAGGCCAGCGGAAACTCTACATACATCAATAAAAACGCCACCACGGCGAGCATCGAGAGCTTGGTGAGGTTTTTCGTGGAATAAACGGACTTTCCTCGTTGAATTTGGTTCATAGATCCTCCCTAAACTAAGGGCATAAAAAAATGCCCGCAGTCTCCCGGGCTTGAACACATGAAAAAAGACATCTTCTTTCATCCGGACTATACCGTCGGTATCGGAATTGCACCGATTCAGTCAAAAGACGAGTGGACTTTACCACCGGTGAGGAATTGCACCTCGCCCTGAAGATTATTTCTATCTGTATTATACCACGTCGATCGCATTTGTAAACCGGCATGACAAAAAAATAACGCCCCGCAAGGGGCGCAATTTATATGGCGTGTTTTGCGGAATTGTATACGATCACGGGCATGCCCTTAAAGGCGTTCTTGTAGAAAGTGCCTGCGATCTTCGGCGGGGTGTTGACACAGCCGTGGCTGCCGCCGCCGCGATAGATATTGCCGCCGTAGCTGCCGCGCCAACTGGAATCGTGAATCCCGCAACCGGTCCAGTCGAAGGGCATCCAGTAGTTTACCCAGCTCCTCCAGGTATCGCCGGTGAGATAGCGGCCGGTTTCTTTCATCCAGACTTCCTGTACGCCGGTGGGCGTGCTGTTTCCGTCTAGGGGGTCGCCCGTCACCACGGGGGTGTCGACCACCAGCTCACCGTTGTTGTAGAGCCACATGTGTTGCCGGGCGATGTCGATTTCGATATACGAATTGCCCACATCGTCTACATTTCGGTGGAGCGCCTTACGCTTATAGACGGGCGTGAGTTCCTTGGTCGTCTTTTCCTTTAAGGCGGCGAGGAGTTCCTCGCGCGTCTTTTCGCGGTCGGTCTGCCAGCCGTAAATGCCGCCCTTAATGCGCATGGTCGCCCCGCCCGTCGCGGTAAAGTCGCGGGTAGAGCAGAAGGTGTCGTATTTGTCGGCGAGCATATCCACATAGGCCTTCACCTTTTCCTCGCTGGGGGAAAGACTGCCGTCGGGATTGGAGCCGTAGAGGGCGATTAAGGGTTCTCCCGCCAATTCCTCGGTGCGATCCGAAAAATTATAGCTAAGGGTAAAGCCCTCGATCTCGTTTAGGCTCTTGACGTGATTTTCCATGGCGGATCTGTTTTCCGCCGGCTTGGCCTGCACATAGAGCTTCTTTTCGTCGAGGTCCAGATCCTCCTCTTGGCTGTGGAAGGCAGCGAGGACCGACTGTTTGAGTTTCGGCCCGTCGACGCGGGTGCCTTCTACGGCATCGGCGATGACATAGCCCGTGCCCGCCTTGTAGGAGATCTTTTCGGGTTCGGGATCGGTGATGTCCGAATCGGCGATCACATGGAGCGCGGCGAGGATAGATTCGAGCTTACTGTCGTCGTATTCGACCTTGGTCTCGATGGCATGGTCTTTTTTGACAAAGCTCAATACCGGCCACGCCCAGGGGTTGGCGTCGATATTCGAGACATTTTCTAAGGTTTCTTTGTAGCCGAAGTCCTTGGCGGAAATCTCGTCTTTTTTTCCGTCTTTGCCGCGAATTTGAAGCGCGTAGTCGGACCAGGAAGACGCAAACTCCTGCGGCAATTTGTTTTTGGAACGCATAGAAATCTCCGCTCCGTTGATAAAGGTATTGGGCATATACACCTGCGAAAACGCGGCCACACCCAAGGCATACAGGAGCAGAAGCACGCCGGCGATCACGGCGAAGATCTTCCCTATTGTTCTCGTCATGATTACTCCCTTTCTAAACTTACTGACTTGGGTATTAGTCTACCAATAAAGTTCACGACTGACAAGATCATAATACCTCTTCCCACAAAGAATATTTCGGTATATCCTATAGGTAAAGTAAAGTATGAAATGAGGAGAAATATGGAAAAAAATCACAGAACGATTCAATCATTGGCCCGCGCCTTTTCAATCCTGGATTGCTTCGACTCCGTCCACCCTCGTTTGAGCCTGACGGAGATATCAAAAATCGTAAAATTGAATGTCAATACCACCCGCGGCCTCGTCAATACCCTGATGCACTACCACTATCTGAGCCGCGACGAAGAAGAAAATGTATACTACTTAGGCCTCGCGTTTATCCCCAAGGCGAATTTGGTGGAAGAGCACTACTTTTACCATATGAAAAATAAAATCTTCCCCGTTCTCCGCACCTGGGCCAACCGCTTCGGTTTGAGCGCGCGGCTGAATATGGTCGACGACGGCCAGTTGTTAACGGTGTTCACCGAAGTCCCCGACGCCTCCCGCTACCTCTTATTGACCCGCTCCCGCACGCCCTTTCCCCTACACGCCACCGCATCGGGAAAGGCATATCTCGCGTCCCTACCGCCGGGCCTCGTGCGCAAATATATCGAAGAGACGCGGCTGGTACGCTACACCGACCTCACCATTACCGACGAAAACGCGCTTCTCGAGGAACTCGAAAAGACCCGCGCGCGCGGCTACGCCTTAGAGATCGGCGAGATCAACGACGGCATCGGCTCCATCGCCATCCCCATGCTGAACAAGCGGGGCGAATGCATCGGCACCGTCTCCCTGTCGGGCGCCAACGAAGAGATCCTCGCCGAGGAAAAGGACGCCCGCGAAACCATCGGCCGCTTCCTCGAAGACCTAAAGCCCCTATGGCAACAATAAATCAAAAAGACCCCGTAACCGCCGCTTGCCGCCGCACGGTTTACGAGGTCTTTTTTGATTGTATCTACATCGACAAATAGGCCATCAAGCCGTAGTTGATTAAAAACAGTACGCTCGATCCCACGAGTATGGGATGCAGCCGCTCGGTTCTGCCCTTTACGAGCGAAACGACGCAATAGAAGATAAAGCCCGCGGCGATGCCGTTGCTGATGGAGTAGCTTAAGCCCATAAAGATCGAGGCGAAAAACGCGGGAATCGCGACGTCGAGATTGGTCCACTCGATCTCTTGAAAGCTCGCACACATCATAATCCCGACGACGATCAACACCGGTGCCGTCGCCTGTGCGGGCACGAGCCCAGCGACGGGGGCGATAAAGATCGAGAGCAAAAACAAAATCGCGACCACAAGCGATGTGAGCCCCGTGCGACCGCCGGCGCCGATGCCCGCGGCACTTTCCACATAGGTGGTGGTGTTGCTGGTGCCGACGAAGGCGCCGATCACGGTGCCCACCGAGTCGGCAAAGAGCGCTTTGTCGAGTTTGGACTTAAAGCCCGAGCTGTTTTGCATATTGCGGATGTCCTCTTCGCTGAAGATGCCGCTGCGGCGCCCGGTGCCGATAAAGGTCCCCAGGGTATCGAAGGTGTCGCTCAAGGAAAAGGCGAAGATCGTCATCAATACCAGCGGAATCCGCGCCGGGTCGGCAAACAAGCCCAAGAGCCCTTCCCTTCCCAAGGCGACGGTAAAGACCGTAGAGAGTTCGCCAAAGGACTGGGAGACCGATACGCCGTTTGCGAGTTTCGAAAGATCCACCACGCCAAAGGGGATGCCCAATACGGTGGTGGCGAGGATGCTGATCAGGATCGCGCCCTTTACCCCGCGCACCACGAGCACGACGGTGATAATCAGGCCGAGTACGGCGAGCAGTACGCCGGGATCGGAAAAGTTTACCAACGCGGGCACCGCGGCGGACGAGCCGATCACGGTTTCGCCGACGGTTTGGTAGGTGCCGGGGTCTAAGGTAAAGTTCAAAAATCCCGCATTCTTCACGCCGATATAGGCGATAAACACGCCGATCCCGCCGCTAATGGCGTGTTGCAAAAATTCGGGGATCGAGGTGATGATCAATTTGCGGATCTTAGTGACGGTGATAAGTACATTGATCACCCCGCATAAAAATACCATCCCCAGCGCTTCTTGCCAGCTGAAGCCCAGGCCGAAGACCACCGTATAGGTGAAAAAGGCGTTGAGTCCCATGCCCGGCGCCAACGCGTAAGGTACATTGGCAAACAGACCCATCACCAAGGTCGCGACCACCGCGGCGATGATCGTCGCCAAGAACACGGCACCCCAGGGGATGCCGGTTTGGGAGAGGATGGCCGGGTTTACGAAGATGATATAGCTCATGGCGAAGAATGTGGTAAAACCCGCCAAAATCTCCGTGGAGAGATCCGTGCCGTTCTCCCGCAGTTTAAAAAATGATTCCATTGATTCCTCCTTGTTCCGTTGAAGTCAGCTTCAAGTATATCACGACACGGACTTAGAGGAAAACTCCCTGTATCAGAAACATATACAATCCCGTCCCCAATACGATCGAAAGGATCAGATTGTGCTTCGCCTTGTAGCTGATCGCGGTAATGGCCGATCCCGCGAGCAGGGGCACAAAGCCCGACGGATCCCGAAAGTGCATGGTGCGCAGGCAGTAGACGACCAACAGCGCCATCATGGAATACGGTAGCAGCGCCCCCAAGTCCGCCACGACGGCGGGGAGCTTTCGGTCTCCGGAAAAGAAGAATATGGGGAAGGTACGAATGGCAAAGGTGATGGCCGCCACGATGGCGATGGCGATAAAGATTTCTTTGTTACTCATATTTTCTCCTATAGATCAAATTGCCCGCCAAGATGATCGCCATGGCCGGCAAAATAAATTTGTCCGGTCCGAAGACGAGAAGCGATGCGACAGAGGCGCCGAATCCCAAGAGCGTCGGCAGATGATGGTCGGTCTTTTCCCACTGGTCGATCACGGTGACGATAAACAGCGCCGTCATCAAAAAATCGATCCCCGTCGCGTCGATGGGCAGCAGAGTGCCGACCCAAACGCCGAGTACCGAGGCGACGACCCAATAGGCGAAGTTTAAGGCGCCGACGGCAAACATATAGTCCGCATCGGCCACCGAGCCGTCTTCCCCGCCGGTGACGTAGAGGGAAAATGTCTCGTCGCTCGCGAAATGGGCGATCAATGCCTGTTTCCAGAGCGGCGCCTTTTGTAAGGGCGTAAGGAGAGAAAGGGTGTAAAAGAGATAGCGCAGGTTCACCGATAGGGTGAGGATGACGAGGCCCAAGACGGAAAGGGGCTCGGCGAAGAGGCCCACGGTCGCAAATTGCATGGCGCCCGCACAGATAAAAAAGCTCATAAGAAAGCTGACGAGCCCGGACTGTCCTGCGGATTTTACCAATACGCCGAAGCCCATGCCCAAAAAGGCATAGGTGATCAATATGGGAACGGTTCGAGGGAACACCTTTCTGAACGCTTTCATGACTCCTCCTAAAAAAAGGTAATCAAAAACCGCCCCGAGGCGGGACGGTTTATCGCTTTACTTTACTTCGACGGTAGCGCCGACTTCTTCCAGTTTTGCCTTAATTTCTTCGGCTTCTTCCTTGCTTGCGCCTTCCTTAACGGGCTTCGGAGCGCCGTCTACGAGGGCTTTCGCGTCTTTCAAGCCGAGGCCGGTGATGTCTTTAACGGCCTTGATGACCTTTACTTTTTCTTGGCCGGCAGCTTCGAGAACGACGTCGAATTCGGTTTGTTCTTCAGCGGCTGCGGCTTCTCCGCCTGCTGCGGGTGCGCCTGCTGCGGCAACGGCTACGGGAGCGGCTGCGCTTACGCCGAATTCTTCTTCGAGTGCCTTTACGGTTTCGGCGAGTTCGATAACGGACAGGGTTTTAATCTCTTCAATAAGAGCGGTAACTTTTTCAGATGCCATGGTATTTATACCTCCATATACAATTTTTCTGTGCCCTTAGGCAGTTTCTTGTTCCTTCTTTTCGCGGATCTGATCCAGTGCAACTGCCAGACCCTTGATGTTTGCGGAAAGTACGGTAGCCAATCCTTGGATCGGTGCATTGAGGCCGCCGAGCAATTGCGCGATAAGAACTTCGCGAGACGGAAGTTTTGCAAGAGTTTCTACAGCCGCTACATCGACTGCTTTGCCGTCTAAGAAGCCGGCCTTAATCTCGATGCGGTCGTTGTCCTTGGCGAAGTCGAAGAGGATCTTGGCGGGTTGTACCGCATCCTCTAAGCCGAAGGCGACGGCGCTGGGGCCGACGAGGTGTTCCTTGACGTCTTCGTATCCCAAGGCGTCAAATGCACGTTTCAACATGGTGTTCTTGTAGACCTTATAGTCCACGCCGTTTTCGCGAAGTTGTTTTCTGAGTTCGGTCACTTGCTCAACGGTCATGCCCTTATTGTCGACGAACACGATGGATTGGGAATTTTCGATCTTTTCCTTGATCTCGTTGACCAGATCAATTTTTTGTTGGAGTAGCGCTTCTTTCACAGATTCACCTCCTTGTTTTTGAACATAAAAAAATCACATTGCAGACACAATGCGAGTACCAAATCGGATTCAGTCACCTCGGCAGGAAATTAAGGCGAACCACCTGCTGTCTGCGGTTTCAACGTGCTATATAATATCAGAGCCCGATCGGATTGTAAAGGTCTTTTGTGATTTTTTACGACATTTTTTTCAGCATATCGAGCGCCGCGCGCCGTGCCGAGGCCATGGCCCAGTGGATATTATAGCCGCCGCAGTCCCCGTCTACATCCAGCACTTCGCCGGCGGCGTAGACCCCGGGACAGAGGACGGATTCCAGCTGCGGCGTAAAGTCCGCGAGGTCGATCCCGCCGCAGGTTACCTGGGCAAAATCATAGCCACGCACGCCGGTGACGGGCATCGAAAAGGCGAACAGCGCATCCAAAAGGCGCATGCGGTCTTCGTAGTCCAAGGCGTCCATGGGCTCGTCTCGCCCGATCCCCGTCTCCTTTAAGACGACGTGCACCCATTTGTTGGACACAATCCCCTCGAGAAAGCCCTCCGCCGTATCGGCGAGATAGCTTCTGGATTCGATCCGCTCCCGGTACTTCGGAATCTGCTCGAGGTGGTTGAGCATGGGCACCGATACCGTAAATTGCCCCTTCTCTTGTCCCACCGCGCGGGCGAGGTCGAGCACCGGCGGGCCGCTGATCCCGTCTTTGGCAAAGAGGATCTCGCCCGTCTCCCGCTGCACTTCTTCGCCGTCTCTATACAAGACGACCGTGCCCTCTACCTTGGTGCCGCTTAAGTGCCGCAAATACGGGCTTTCGCAGACGAGGGCGCTGATGCCGGCAAAGGTGCGCGTCAGCTTATGCCCCAAATTCGTGAGGATTTGGTATCCCTTGCCGTCGCTTCCCGAAGCGGGCATGGCGCGTCCGCCCGTGGCCACCAGCACCCTATCGGCTGCATACACCTCGCCTTCTCCCTCCAGGCGCAGGGCGTTCTGTTCGGGATGTACGGCGCGGATAAAGCAGTCGGTCTTTTCCTCGCCCCCCGCCGAAGCGAAGTGGCGGCGCAGGGAGTTAAGGACCGTACGCGCCTGCAAAGTGGCCGGATACAGCTTGCCCCGGTCCTCCTCCACCAGATCGATCCCCAGGCTCGCAAAGAATTCGTCCCGCACCGCCGGCGAAAATTCGGCGAGGATCTCCTCTACAAACGCCGCACTGTGATGCCAGTGCCGCAGATCCAGATCCCGATTGCTCACATTGCAGCGCCCGTTTCCCGTGGCGAGGAGCTTTTTTCCCACGCGGTCCTTGCGCTCGTAGATGGTGACTTTTGCCCCGCCCCGTACGAGGTGCACGCCGGCACATAGGCCCGCCGCGCCGCCACCGATAATTGCGATCTCCACGATTTTCCCCCTCTCCGTATTTCTTCGAGAAGTATAACACGCCATTGTGCTACAATACAAGGGTATAAGAAAGGAGAAACTATGAACATCACAGAACGTTTGGAACAATACGTAAAGATACACACCACCAGCGACGAAAACTCCGACACCTTCCCCTCCACCGCCCGGCAGACGGATCTCGCGAAGGTCCTCGTCGAGCAGCTGAAGGAACTGGGGCTCCGCGATGCCGCCATCGACCCCAACGGCTATGTCATCGCGCATTTGGCGGCGAACACCGACAAGGATATGCCCGTGGTGGGACTCCTCGCCCATATGGACACTGCCCCCGCCATGAGCGGCAAAGACGTCAAGCCCCGCATCGTCCACTACGAAGGCGGCGACATCGCCTTAAACGAAGAGAAAAACATCGTCCTCAAAGCAGAGGACTTCCCCGCCTTAGAAGACGTCGTCGGATTGGATCTGATGGTGACAGACGGCACCACCCTCCTCGGCGCCGACGACAAGGCGGGCATCGCCATTATTATGGCGGCCCTCCAAGAAATCATCGAAAAGGACATCCCCCACGGCGAGCTCGCCATCGGCTTTTCGCCCGACGAGGAGATCGGCCGCGGCATGGACCACTTCGACGTAGAGGCCTTCGGCGCGGACTTCGCCTTCACCCTGGACGGATCCCGCCTGGGCGAGGTGCAGTACGAGTGCTTCCACGCCGTCAGCGCCAAGGTCGACATTCAGGGCGTAAGCGTCCACCCCGGAAGCGCCAAAAACAAAATGATCAACGCCATCGCCCTCGGCATGGAACTGGACCGTATGCTCCCCGAGCAGATGCGGCCCCAATACACCGAGGGCTATGAAGGCTTCTTCCACCTGGATCAGTTCCACGGCAGCGTCGATTCCGCCGAAATGGCGTATATCCTGCGGGACTTCGACGCCGAAAAGGTGCAGGCCATGGAAGAGATTTTGCGCGCGGCGGTGGAATTTTTGAACAAAAAATACGGCGAACGCATTACGCTCACACTACAAGAAAGCTATCGCAATATGCGCGAAAAAATCGAACCCCATATGGACACCATCGAACTCTGCGTCGAGGTGATGGAGAAGATGGGGATCGAACCCGTTATCGAACCGATCCGCGGCGGCACCGACGGCAGTCGCCTCTCTTGGATGGGGCTACCCACGCCGAACCTCTTTACCGGCGGCATGAACTTCCACGGCCCCTACGAATATATTCCCATCCAACACATGGAGGCGGCGCGGGACTTCCTCGTCGCCCTCCTCGCCGAGATGGAAAAGCGGGCATAGATTGCAACTCCTCTACGCCGCGGCCGGCGGCGCCTTGGGGGCGGCGTGTCGCTTTGCCCTCTCCTATCTTCCGGTATCGAATCGCAATCTGCCCCCGGCCACCCTGCTCGCCAATCTCATCGGGTGCTTTCTGATGGGCGTCCTTTCCGCTAAGGCAGAGGCGCGGGGCTGGCATCCGAATCTCGAGATCTTTTTACAGGCGGGGTTTTGCGGCGGGCTCACCACCTTCTCCGCCTTTAGCAAAGAGACCGTCTCCATGGCCCAAAAAGGACAGCTGCCGGCGGCGACTCTCTATATCGTTTCGACGGTGGCACTGGGCTTTTTGGCCTTCTATCTCGGCCAACAAGCGGCAAAATAAAAGACGACGGAGCGTACCTTGCTCCGCCGTCTTTTTTTAATCGGCGATTTTCACCGAGCCCAACATGGAATAGACGCCGTCGATGGCGTAGTTTCTCTCGGAGGGCGCTTCCCCTTGTTTTCGGGGATCTTTCTCCGCCACTTTTGCCGCCACATAGCCTCCCTTACTTTCCCCCAGGAGGTAGACGTTCCGGTCCGGAAGTTCTGCCGGCACCCGGAAGATGCGGGCGATCTCTTCTTGGGTTTGCTTCCGGACGAAGCGGATTTCCGCTTTGTCCTCGCGGATCTCGACCCCCGCGATCCCATCCTCGGGCACGCGCCAGGTCATGGAGAGGGCGGGGACTTTTTCTTCCGTCGTGATGTCCGCATATACCAATCCCGATCCGTCGTAGAAGTCGAAGATCGCGATGCGATTCTTCTCGTCCCACTTTACAGGGCGCCCCATCTTCTCGAGAAAGGCCCGTCCCGGAATGTAATAGGCCGCATCTTCCCGAAAAGCCGCCCCTTCTCCCTTCGCCTTTACGGCCACGGGATAGTGCTTCTCTCGAGTGTTCATCCAGTCCAAATTATTTCCCTCCGCCTTTAAGAGCAGAAACAGATGCGCCGATAGGGGGGCTTGGTGGATATAGACCCGGTCGTCCACCACCTGAAAATCCCCCTTGGGATCCAGGTGCGTGCCCCCTACATAGACGTCCATCTTTGCATCTTGAGCGAAGGCGGGAGCCGAAAGCCCCATCACGGCGGCGAGTGCCGCGGTAAGTACGATTCTTTTCATAGTTTGCCCCTTTCGATGCCACGGTATCGTAGTAAATAGAGTATATCAGGAAATAAAAAATAGGGCAATAGATACCAATGATTCTTATAAAAATCCTTGAAATGGGCATAAAAAAATGCGGCATCGCCGCATTTTTTTGAGTTAATCCATTAATTTGGAGCCGTTCAATTTAATTCCGGGACCCATGGTGGAGGACAGGGTAACGGAACGCAGGTAGCGACCTTTGGCCGCTGCCGGCTTGGAACGGATGATCGCGCTCATAAGCGTCTTGAAGTTTTCGGTCAATTTTTCGGTGCCGAAGGAAACTTTTCCGATGGGCACGTTGATGATGGCCGCTTTGTCTACGCGGTATTCAACCTTACCGGCTTTGATTTCTTCTACGGCTTGTTGAATGTCGAAGGTGACAGTGCCGGCCTTGGGGTTCGGCATCAATCCCTTGGGACCGAGCACCCGACCGATACGTCCGACGACGCCCATCATGTCGGGGGTCGCTACGACGACGTCGAAGTCAAACCAGTTTTCTTCCTGAATCTTCTTTACGAGTTCTTCGCCGCCTGCGTAATCAGCGCCGGCTTCTTCCGCTTCCTTGAGTTTGTCGCCCTTGGCGAATACGAGGATGCGTTCGGTACGTCCGGTTCCGTGGGGAAGGACGACGGTGCCGCGAACTTGTTGGTCCGCGTGGCGGGGATCGACGCCTAAGCGTACGGCCAGTTCTACGGTTTCGTCGAATTTGGCCGCGGCGGTCTTTTGTACCAACTCTACCGCTTCCGCTACATCATAGAGATGGGTGCGGTCTACGAGCTTTAAACTTTCTTGATATCTTTTCCCTCTTTTGGGCATAGTAAACCTCCTTGTGGTTCAAGCGAAATGGAATTTCTCCCACTAACCTTCTACTTCGACTCCCATGCTGCGTGCGGTACCGGCAACCATTCGCATGGCGGCTTCTACGTCTGCGGCATTCAAATCGGGCATCTTTGTCTCTGCGATTTCACGGCATTGTTCCTTGGTAATCTTGGCGACCTTTTTCTTGTTGGGTTCGCCGCTTGCCGTGTCGATGCCGGCTGCCTTTTTGATGAGGACTGCCGCCGGCGGGGTCTTGGTGATAAAGGTAAAGGAACGATCTTGGTAAACGGTCATAACCACGGGAATGATCATGCCGGCTTGGTCTTGGGTCTTGGCGTTAAATTGTTTGGTAAACTCCATAATGTTGACGCCGTGGGGTCCCAATGCGGTACCTACCGGCGGTGCCGGGGTAGCTTTACCTGCGGGAATTTGTAGTTTGACAATTGCTATGACTTTCTTGGCCATAGTACACCTCCTAATGTGGTTCTGCGGGGTTTCCCTCCCACTCTTACGTGTTGCTTGCTTACGCCTCGGTGAGTTGGTCGTGATCCAACTCCACCAGGGTGTCGCGGCCGAACATGGAAATGGACACTTTTACCTTGCCCTTTTCCTGATCCAGCGCGTCGACGATGCCGACAAAGTCCTCGAAAGGCCCGGTGAGTACCTTCACCCGGTCGCCCACGGCAAACAGATCGCCGTAGTCCTCGACCTTCGAAACGCCCAGGTTCTTGACCTCTTCCTCGGAAAGGGGAATCGGCTTGGAACCGGGACCGACGAATCCGGTTACACCTCTCGTGTTTCTGACGACGTACCAGGATTTGTCGTTCATGATCATCTTTACCAGGACATAGGAAGGGAACATCTTGCGTTCCTTGATCTTGTTAACGCCGTCTTTGGTTTCGACGTATTCTTCCATGGGAACCTGCACATCAAAGATCATATCGCCGAGATCCTGGTTTTTAACCATGGATTCCATATTGTCCTTGACTTTGTTCTCGTGACCGGAATAGGTATGGATCACATACCACTTGGCCTCGTCTTCTCTCTCGAGATCTTCGCCGTCTCTCTGATTCAAATCATCTGTCAATGGAAATCCTCCAATACGCTTACAATCCGAATATCAAAGACATAAGGTGGCTGAAGACAAAATCAATGGCGTAGATAAACAGTGCAGTTATGATGCTTACGACGATAACGATCAGGCTGTACTGAAACAACTGCTTCTTGGTCGGCCAAACTACCCGCTTAAACTCGCTCTTTACACCGCGAAAGTACTTGGACAGCGACTTGGCGTCCTGTTCCTTCGCCGTGGTGGTTTTTTGAGCCATTGTATCTCTCCTTATTTCGTCTCCTTATGAACCGTATGGGTCTTGCAGAATTTGCAATACTTCTTCATTTCCATACGCTCCGGCGTATTCTTCTTGTTCTTAAACGTTACGTAGTTTCTTTGTTTGCACTCGGTGCATTCCAAAGTTACGCGATCTGCCATAGGGCACCTCCTCAAAAATGGAAATAAACTCAATAAAAAAGTGGCTTTGAAGCCACCCTTTCCCGGTAACCCGGATTTGGTTTACGTAGTGCATTCTACCACCTGCGCGCATATTTGTCAATCGGTATTGCC
Source organism: Aedoeadaptatus ivorii (assembly GCF_030815095.1). Taxonomy (NCBI): domain Bacteria; kingdom Bacillati; phylum Bacillota; class Tissierellia; order Tissierellales; family Peptoniphilaceae; genus Aedoeadaptatus; species Aedoeadaptatus ivorii. The sequence goes on along the minus strand of NZ_JAUSWF010000008.1, from coordinate 30,438 downwards.
GCCTCCGTCGAGAATTTCTTCCCATCGAGCCAAGGCCGACAGTTGCTTTTCTTTGACCGATGCGCCTTCTTCTTCAAAGGCGCGGGTCTCGGCATCGACCGACGCCTTTTTCTCCTCGCTCAAAGCGCGTTCGCCGAAGGGATAGACCACCTCGTTCTCCCGCGCAGCATGTGCTTCGAGCAGGCGTACGTAGGCATACAAGAGCCCGAAGATGTCCAAAAGATGCGCCGCGCTCGCCTCCGATTCATACGCGATGCGTGCCGCCTCCAGATCCCGCACGATGCCCCGCGCCTGGTCGTGCTCGACGAGCATCCCCTGGCGCACGATTTTTTCGGCGACGTCGCCCCCGTCTTCGAGCATATAGTGAAAGAGGATCTCCTCTTCCTTGCCGTGGTGATGGGCGTCGGAATAGTTCCTGATAAAGTCGATCATGCCGCTCAATTCGTCGAGAAACAAGATCTCGCCGTCCATGGCACGCAAGAGATACCGGCGAATCACCCGCGTAAAGCGCAGTATATTGTCGTGTTCCCGTACCAGCACTTCAATCCCGTACATAAGCTTTCTCCTTTTCGATGATTTTTTCCGCCACGCGTATGCCGTCGATGGCGGACGAAACGATGCCGCCGGCATAACCCGCGCCCTCTCCCGTAGGATATATGTTCCCGTGCGAGATCGACGCCAAACGTTTCGGGTCCCTGAGGATCCGCACCGGCGACGACGATCGCGTCTCTGGCGCCGTAAGGAGGGCGTTTTCGAGAAAGGCGGGAAATTTCTCCCCGATCTTTCGCATTCCTTCTTCGAGGAGCGTATCCACCGCTTCCGGATAGATTTCGTGAAGATCCGCCCTATAGGTGCCGGGGCGATAGGTAGGCGCCACCGCCTCTTCCCCGCCCCTCTTCAGATATTCCGATGCGGGCATAATCGGAGCGCGATAGGAACCCGTCATCTGAAAGACCTTTTGTTCCACAGACCGCTGAAATTCCATGCCCGCCAAAACGCCCGCGCCGTATACCGACTCGTCTACGGTGGCGAGGATGGCGGCATTGGCGTTTTCGCCGCCCCGATCCTTATAGCTCATGCCGTTGGTCACCACGCCCCCAATCTCGGAGGCCGCCGCCACCACATAGCCGCCGGGGCACATACAGAAGCTGTATACGCCGTTCTCGCCGAGCTTTTGGGTCACGGCGTATTCCGCCGGAGGGAGAAGTGCAGCCTCCTCTTTGTATTGGGCCGCATTCATCGCCTGCTGATTCTGCTCGATGCGAAAACCCACGGCAAAGGGCTTGGCCGACATAGCAAAGCCACATTCCAGCAGCATCTCAAAGCTGTTCCGCGCCGAATGTCCCAAGGCAAGCACGCCGTAGGGCGATGCCACTTCGCCCCGAGAGGTGTGGAAGAGATATTCGCCCTCGTGTTCTTCGATATCGTCCAGGCGCTCGTTAAAGCGAAAGATCGTCCCCATCTCCTCGAGCTCTCTCCTGAGGCGCACCAATACCTTCCGAAGCGCATCGGTGCCCACATGGGGTTTTTTCTTGTAGAGCAGGCTCTCGTCTTCCGCCAGGCGCGAAAAGAGCGAAAGCACCAGGCGCCCGCGGGGGTCTTTGGAGCGGCTGGTGAGCTTGCCGTCGGAGAAGGTGCCGGCGCCTCCTTCCCCGAACTGCACATTGCTTTCGGGATCCAGGGGACCGCCGTTCCAAAAGGCTTCGACTTTTCGGATGCGCGCCTCTACCGCATCGCCCCGCTCCAAGACGATGGCGGGCATCTTCGCCTTGGCGAGAACATAGGCGCAAAAGAGACCCGCCGGTCCCGCGCCGACGATCACCGGCCGCCGGGTCGTCTCGACGCTAGCAAAGCGATAGCCCTCGTCGTTCACGCGAAAAAGGCGCCCGCTCTCTTTGAGCGCGCGTTCGGTCTCGATGTCGACGGATGCGACGTAGCGGATCTCGCGGCCGCGGCGGGCGTCGACGGACTCCTGATGGCGGCGGTAGCGATAGTCGCCCCCTTTGAGGCCTGTGATGCGCTCGATCTCTTTCTCGTAATGCGACGGATCCGAATCGATCGGTCGATGTAAATTGTGAATTCTGTATTTCATACCCCGATTATCCCCGAGGACGGCGCCGCCGTCAAGGCGACAGTTTGCCCAAAAACAGGAAAAGGCCTTCGCCGAAGCGAAAGCCTTAGGGGGGGAACCCTTACTTATGAACAATTTGATTGTACCGAGGACAGATCATCGAAGGGTGATCCCCGTGTAAAGTTTGTGTTATGAATAGCGCTTTTACGCCTTTTTCTTTCCCTTGATATAGTCCACGCCGGCGCGGATAATGGGCATACTCTCCATGCCGGGAACATTCTTATACAGACCCGTATCGACGCGCTCCACATGGCCCATTTTGCCCAAAATCTTTCCGTCGGGACTCAACAGTCCTTCTATATTATAGGCGCTGCCGTTGGGATTGTCGCGGTAGATAAAAGCGATTTGATTGTCCTTTGCCAACCGCTCGGCTTCGGTTGCGCTGACCGCGAGACGTCCTTCGCCGTGGCTTATGGGGACGAGGTATTCCTCGCCCGGCTTCAGGTAGCGCAACCACGGAGAATCGTTGGTGACGACGGCGGTCTTTACCATGCGCGCCACGTGGCGGCCGTTGTCGTTAAAGGTCAAGGTCGGCGAATCTTCGGTTTGTACCCGCGCCTCTCCGTAGGGCAAATAGCCCGACTTGATCAGCGCCTGGAATCCGTTGCAGATCCCCAGTACCAGGCCGTCATTGTCCTCGAGCAGCACTTTCATCGCCGCCCGCATTTCGTCGGTGCGCAGGATATTGGCGATAAACTTCGCCGATCCGTCGGGCTCGTCGCTAAAGCTGAATCCGCCGGGGATGGCGAAAATATCCGCTTCTTTTACCTTTTCGGCGAGGGTGCGGATGGATTCGACGGTCTCTTCGGCGCTTTGGTTGCAGAAGACAAAGACCTCCGCCTCGGCGCCCGACTCGGTAAAGACATCGGCGGTGTCGTACTCGCTATTGGTGCCGGGGAAGCAAGCGATCAACACCTTGACGTCCTCTTTTCCGTCGCGCGTGCGAATCCGCGTATCGGCGTCCGTGATTTCGGCGATGTCTTCTTTTTTCGCGTGTTTTTCCGGTGGGAAGATTTCTGCAAGCCCTTCGGTATAGGCGCGGCGCACGACATCCACATCGAGTGCCTTGCCGTTTACGATATAGCCGGCCTCGGTGAGGGTGCCGATCTTTTCCACTTCGGCGAAGTCGGTTTCGTATTCGACGAGGATGTCGCCATACAGGGGATTGTAGAGATCGTCGAGTTCTACCGTAAAGCCCAGCTCGTTTCCGAGGGCCGAGATAACGAGGCCTGGCAGCGTACCCGCGTGGGTGACGGCGAAGGCGCTCTTTACATTGCCGCTGTGGATTTCTTTATACAGCACTTCGGCGCGCGCTTTGAATGCCTCGGCGTCGATCTTTTCGCCGTCTCGCGGCGCCGCGATGCGCCCCAATTGGTTCCCCGCCGCGGTAAAGGCGTTTCCGATCACGTCGTCTACCGCCACCGGCGCGATAGCAAAGGAGACGAGGGTCGGCGGAACGTCTTTGTCGCGGAAGGTGCCGCTCATGGAGTCCTTGCCGCCGATGGGGGGTACATCCAGATCCATGCAGGCGTCAAAGGCACCCAAGAGCGCCTTAAAGGGCTTTTGCCAGCGGGTTTCGTCTTCGCCCAGCTTCTCGAAGTATTCCTGGAAGGTGAAGTACATATCCGGAATTCTCGCGCCGGTCGCGACGAGTTTCGTCACCGATTCCCACACGGCGTAGTAGGCGCCGAAGTATTGGTTTTCGCTCAAAAACTCGGGATTGCAGCCGAAGCTCATCACACTGGCGGTGTCGCTCCGCTTGCCTTCTACGGGAATCCGCCCCGCCATGGCCTGGGTCGGGGTCATCAGGTCCTTGCCGCCCAAGGGCATAAGCACGGTGCCGCGGCCCACGGTGTTGTCGAATTTTTCGATCATATTCTTTTGGCTCACCACATTCAAGTCGCCCATGCGGGTCAGAATGTTGTCTAGATCGTAGTCGTCATAGCGGTTCAGGTAATGGCATTTTGCGTCCGCTTCCACTACGACCTTTTGTCGGCGCGCGGTCCCCGCGGTCTCGATAAAGGCGCGGTCCAATTCGGCGATCAGCGCATCGCCGTAGTACATGCGCATATAGGGATCGGCGATGACTTCCGCCACGACGGTGAGTTCGAGATTTTCCTTCTTACATTCTTCTTCGAACAACGCGAGGTCTTCTTTTTCGATGACCACCGCCATCCGCTCTTGGGATTCGGAAAGGGCGATCTCACGCGGTGCGAGCCCTTCGTATTTTAAGGGCACCTTGTCGAGGTGGATCTCGAGGCCGTCGGCGAGCTCTCCGATGGCGACCGATACGCCGCCGGCGCCGAAGTCGTTACAGCGCTTGATTCTCGATGCCACTTGGGATTTGCGGAACAGGCGCAGGAGCTTTCTTTCCATGGGGGCGTTGCCCTTTTGAACTTCCGCCGATGCGGTATACAGAGACGATGCCGTGTGTTCCTTACTGGAACCCGTGGCGCCGCCGATGCCGTCGCGGCCCGTGCGACCGCCCAAGAGCAGAATCAAATCTCCCGGTTCGGGCGTGCCGCGCCATACGTCTTTTTCCGCCACGGCGCCCACCACCGCGCCGACTTCCATGCGCTTTGCCATATAGCCGGGGTGGTAGATCTCTTCGACGAGACCTGCGGGCAGGCCGATTTGGTTGCCGTAGGAGGCGTAGCCCACCGCCGCTTCGGTGGTGATTTTCTTTTGGGGCAGTTTGTTTTCCCAGGTCTCCTCCAGCGGCGTACGGGGATCCGCCGATCCGGTGACGCGCATGGCCTGATAGACAAAGGCGCGGCCGGACAGCGGGTCGCGAATACAACCGCCCAGACAGGTAGAGGCACCGCCAAAGGGTTCGATCTCGGTGGGGTGGTTGTGGGTTTCGTTCTTAAACATCAAGAGATAGGGAATGGTCTCTTTCTCTTTCGTCGCCAAATCCTCCGCCTCGATCTCGATGCGAATGGAGCAGGCATTGATCTCTTCGGATTCTTCGATATTGGTCTTGATGCCCTTCGCCTTGAGGTGCTTTGCGACAATGGTGCCCAGATCCATCAAGCTGACGGGTTTGGTGCGGTTCAGCGCGGCGCGCGTGGCTTCGTAGCGTCGGAAGGCCTCTTTGATATAGGGAGCGACGCCTTCTTCGAATTCGACGTCCAACTCCGTCAAGAAGGTGGTGTGCCGGCAGTGGTCGGACCAATAGGTGTCGAGGATGGCGAGTTCCGTTTCGTTGATGTCGCGGCCCAGTTCCCGAAAGTGGGCTTGAATAAAGGCAAAGTCCTCGATGCTCATGGCGAGATCCCGCGCTTCGAATTGCGCCTTTAAGGTCTCTTCGTCCCAGCTCGTAAAGCCTTCGACCACGGGGTTTTCGAGATTCTTTTCGCTTTCGCTCTGCAAGGTGGTGGGCACGCCGAAGAGGCTGCCGACCCGCTGGTCGACGGGATTGACCATCACCGATACGATTTCGTCGAAGTCCCCTTCTTCCAAATCGCCGCGGAAGTCGTAGACAGTGGCGGTGGCAGAGGTCAAATGCGTGTGGCCGAAGATCGCCGTCGCCGTGTCCATCACGCCGGCATTGCGCTGGTCGTATTGGCCGGGGAGGTATTCCACCACCAGGCCGTGGTCCATTCCGGCCGCCAGGGCATAGGCGTCTTCGTCGATATAATAGCGGTCGGTGGCGGGTTCGGCGAGCACCTCCCGGGCGAGTCGATCGACTTCTTCTCGCGTCAGGCCTTCGAGGTCGTATCTCGCGTAGATCTTTACGGCATCGAGCGCGATCCCCGATTCCTCGGCGAGTTGTGCCGAAAGCGCCTTGGCGCTCTCGTCAAAGCCTTCGCGCCGCTCCACATACACGCGGCTGACTTTGGGGCCGATGTCTCGTCGTATCTGCTTGTTCTCGAATCGGATCGCATCCGCCGCCGCATACACCTTTTCCATAGCGCGGTCGAAGTCGGCATCCGTCGCGGTGACCGTTAGCACGCGGCCGCCGTCGGTCACGAGCGCATCGCCTTCTCGTCGGGTGCCGGCGTGAAAGATCTTTACGTCCTTTGCCGCACCCAAGCCTTCGATGGCGACGCCCTTTTCCGAAGACGCCGGGTAGCCGCCGCTCGCGAGGGTCAAAGAGACGACCTTTTGGTCGTTTTCTTTCACTTCGACTGCCCCGAGGCGTCCCTCTGCCGTGGCGCACAAGATCGTGAGCAGATCGCCGTCTAAGCGCTCGAGCACCGATTGGGTTTCGGGATCGCCGAATCGGCAGTTAAATTCCAGGACCTGCGGCCCGTCGTTTCCGATCATGATGCCGATAAAGATCAGCCCGCGGTAGTCCATTCCATCGGCCGCAAGGCCCGCCATAAAGGGATTTACGATCGCATCTTCGATCTCCTCCAACAAGGGCAGCGCCTCCACATTGGGAGCATAGGTACCCATACCGCCCGTATTCGGGCCGCGACCGCCTTCGTAGATGGACTTGTGGTCCTTGGCGGTAGAGAGCGCCTTAAAGTCCTTGCCGTCGCAGAAGGCGAGCAGGCTCATCTCGAAGCCTTCCAAAAATGCCTCTACCACGACCTTGTCCGATTCGAACTTGCCTTCGTCGAAGACGTCGTTTACAAAGGCCTCCACTTCCGCCTCACTGCGGACGATTTTGACGCCCTTGCCGGCGGCGAGTCCGTCGGCCTTCAGCACGCAGACCCCGTCTTTTTCCAACAGATTGCGCGCCGCCTGGCGTACGGCGTCTTCGTTTTCGGTCTCTATATACGCCGCCGTCGGAATGCCGTGGCGCACGCAGAAGTCCTTGGCAAAGGCCTTGCTGCCTTCCAAACGCGCCGCCGCTTTTTTCGGCCCGAAGATCGAAAGGCCCTCCGCCTCAAAGCGGTCGACGATGCCGTCGACCAAGGGCGCCTCGGGGCCTACGACGGTAAAGTCGATTTCCATTTCTTTGGCAAAGCGCACCAAGCCGCCGATGTCTGCGGTCTCGATGGCGATATTTTCTCCGATTTCCGATGTGCCGCCGTTTCCGGGGGCAAAATAAATCTTCTCTACCTCTTTGTTCTTTGCGATGGCCGCGCCGATGGCGTGTTCTCTTCCGCCGGCGCCTACGATTAATATCTTCACGGCTCCTCCTTAATGTCTGAAGTGGCGGATGCCGGTAAACACCATGGCCATCCCCGCCTCGTTACATGCCTTTACAGAGTCCTCGTCGCGGATCGATCCGCCGGGTTGAATGACGGCGCTTACGCCCTTTTCGGCCGCTGCCTTAACGCAGTCGTCGAAGGGGAAAAACGCATCGCTCGCCAAGGACGCCCCGGCAAAGTCGCGTTCGGGATGGTGGTGGAAGATATTTTCCAGCGCCCAGATCCGGCTGGTCTCACCGCCGCCGATCCCCAATGTCTTTTTGTCCTTCACCAACACCACGGCATTGCTTCGGACGTACTTGACCACCTTCATGCCGAAGAGCAGATCCATGTTTTCCGCCGATGTCGGCGCCTTTTCCGTCACCACATCGTAGCCCTCTTCGCCGTCTGTATCGGTATCTTGAATCAACACCTTGCCCGAAGCGAGGCGCAGTTCCTTCTCCGGCGCGCCGGCTTCGTAATCCACCTTGAGCACGCGGAGATTCTTCTTTTTCGTAAAGATTTCGAGCGCTTCGGGGGTGAAGTCCTTGGCCGCGACCACTTCCAAAAAGATCTTTACCATCTCCTCGGCACAGGCCGCATCTACCACGCCGTCAAAGGCGACGATGCCGCCGAAAATCGAGGTGTCGTCCGCCTCGAACATCCCCTTATACGCATCGAGCGCGCTGTCTGCGAGCGCCACGCCGCAGGGGGTGGCGTGCTTTAAGCCCACGCATACGATGCCCTCTTCCTCGACGAATTCGCCGGCGAGAGAGACCGCCGTGTTTAGGTCGTTTAAATTGTTATAGGAAAGTTCCTTGCCCTGAAACTGCTGCAGATGCGAAAAATAGCCTTCGGTCATGGGGTCGGTATAGACCGCCGCCTTTTGATGGGGGTTTTCGCCATAGCGCAGATCGCCGTCTTTTTTGAGCCCCAGGGTAAAGGTCTTCGCCTCGGAGTTCGTGGCTTCGGCAAAATAGCGGGCGATCATCGAATCGTAATACGCCGTTAGGCTGAACGCCTTCATAGCGAGTTCGCGGCGGAGGGCCATCTGATCGCCGCCTGTGCGGATCGCTTCGAGCACTTTTTCGTAGTCCGCGGGATCGGTGACGATATAGACGTCTTTGTGGTTCTTGGCGGCGGAGCGCACCATAGACGGGCCGCCGATGTCGATGTTTTCGATCAGTTCGTCGTCGCTTTTTTTGCTTAAGTAGGTTTCTTCGAAGGGATAGAGATTCACGCAGACCAGGTCGATATCTCCGATTTCGGAGGCTCGTACCGTCTCTTTGTGTTCCGCATCGTCCCGCTTATACAGAATCCCGCCGTGCACCTTAGGGTGTAAGGTCTTTACCCGGCCGCCGAGCATTTCGGGAAATCCGGTGTAGTCCTCCACGGCGAGGGCCTCGATCCCCGCTTCTCGAATCGCCGCGAGGGTGCCGCCGGTGGACAGGATCGTAAATCCCGCCTCTGCGAGTCCCCGGGCAAAAGATGCAATGTCGGTCTTGTCCGTTACGGACAGGAGTGCGTACTTCATAGTCTTTCCTCCTCACACAATCGAACGGCGATTTTTAAGAGCTGGTGTTCCAATACGAGCACCGTCTGTTGAATTTCCTCGGGAGATTGCAGGCGCGAAATGTCCACCGCGGTCTGCAGCAGGATGCGGCCGCCGTCGATGTCTTCGTTCACATAGTGCACCGTGGCGCCGCTGATTTTTTCGTTGTTTTCGAATACCGCTTCGTGCACCCGCATGCCGTACATCCCCTTGCCGCCGTATTTGGGCAAAAGCGACGGGTGGATATTGAGAATCCGCCCCTCGTAGCGTTCCAAGAGATCCGCTTCCAATATCTTCAGATACCCGGCGAGGACGAGAAAGTCGATCCCTTCCGCTTCCAGAGCGTCGAGCAGATCCCCATCGCCGGTTACAAAAGTTTTCTTTCCGTATGTTTCCGCCCGCACCAAACCGTAGGCGTCGGGCTTACTGGAGACCACCAGGGCGATCTCCGATTCAAAAAATCCTTCCCGCTCCGCTTCGAGCAGTGCTTCCAGATTGCTGCCGGAGCCGGAGATCAATACCGCAACCCGCATGATTACAGGAGCACGATGCCGCTGCCCGGCTGAATTTCGCCGATGGCATAGGCGATATCGTCGGTCTCTTCTCGTACACAGCGAAGCACCGCATCGGCCTCGTCTGCGGAGACAATCAGCACCATGCCGATTCCCATATTAAAGGAACGATAGAGTTCGGCTTCTTCTACGGCGCCGGTGTTTTCGATAAAGCGGAATAGTTCGCCCTTATCCCAGCTGTCCGCTTGTACCACACAGTCCAAATCCTCGGGCAGAATGCGCGGTACATTTTCCACCAAGCCGCCGCCGGTGATGTTCGAAATGCCCTTAATGCCGAATTGTTCCACAAGTTTCAGAACGGTCTTTACGTAAATCTTGGTGGGGGCGAGGAGCGCCTCGCCCACCGTCGTCGAAAGGCCTTCCGCTTCGCCGTCGACGTCCAGGCCCAGGTGGTCGAAGAAGAGCTTGCGCGCCAAACTGTAGCCATTGGAGTGCAGCCCCGTAGAGGCGAGGCCGATCACCACGTCGCCGGCTTGTATCTTTGCCCCGTCGATAATCTTCGCCTTGTCGGTAAGACCCACGGCAAAGCCCGCAAGATCGTATTCGTCTTCTTCATAAAGCCCCGGCATCTCGGCGGTCTCACCGCCGATCAGCGCACAGCCCGCTTGGCGACAGCCTTCTGCCACGCCCTCTACGATCTGCTGCATCTTTTCGGCATCGACGCGTCCGGTGGCGACGTAATCCAAAAAGAACAGAGGCTTCGCGCCCTGGCAGATCAGGTCGTTTACGCTCATCGCCACCAAATCGATCCCCACCGTATTGTGGACGTCCATCATTTGGGCGACGAGGAGCTTGGTGCCCACCCCATCGGTGGCGCCCAACAGCACGGGTTCTTCCATCGCCTTGGCGCCGGGAATGGCATATCCGCCGGAAAACAGGCCGATTTCGCCCAATACATTCTCGTCGTATGTGGAAGCGACGGATTTTTTCATCAATTCTACGGCGCGATTTCCTTCGGAAATGTCGACGCCTGCGTCTTTGTAGGACAGTTTCATACTCTTCCTCCTAAATCACCGTGGGATCGACGGGATAATCCCCATCGAAACAAGCCGTGCAGTAGCGGGAAATCTCTTTCTTGCCGGCGCTCGCCAGCCCCTCCAGAGAGATAAAGGCCAGGGAATCGGCCCCGATATTTTCTTCGATCTCGCGAATCGTCTGGTTCGCCGCGATCAGATTTTTCCGATTCGGCGTATCGATCCCGTAATAACAGGAATACTTTACCGGCGGCGAGGTGATGCGCATATGCACTTCCTTCGCCCCCGCCTCGCGCAACCGGTGGATCAGATTGCGGCTGGTGGTGCCCCGCACAATCGAGTCGTCCAACAAGACGATGGACTTGCCGCGGACCACATCGACCAACGGGTTCAGCTTCAATTTGACCGCCATTTCCCGCTCTTTTTGGGTGGGCTTGATAAAGGTGCGGCCCATATAGCGGTTCTTCACCAACCCTTCGCCGAAGGGAATCCCCGATGCCTGGGCGTAGCCGATGGCCGAGGGAATGCCGCTGTCCGGCACCGGCACCACCAAATCCACATCGCAGGGCGCCTCTTTCCAGAGGATTTCCCCGCAGCGCCGGCGGAAGGTATAGGCGTTGATGTCGTCGAGATTCGCGTCGTTTCGCGCAAAGTAGACGTATTCGAAGATACAGTTGCGCGCGCGATTCTCGCCCTCGTAGGGGTACGAGTGGATTCCGGTCTCGTCGATCACCAAAATCTCTCCAGCCTCTACATTCCGCGTCATCTCGCCGCCGATAATCTCGATGGGGGCATTTTCGCTGGCGACGATCACATCATCTCCGTCGCGCCCCAAAACCAGCGGGCGAAACCCGCTGGGATCGCGGAAGGCGACGACCTGTCCCTTCATCAGCGCCGTCACCGAATAGGCGCCCTCGATCACATCCATCGTGCGGCGAATTGCCTCCACGATGTCGCCGTCGTAGTAGCGGGTAATCAAGTACAGAATGACCTCCGTGTCGTTGGTGGTCTGAAACATCATCCCCTCTTCTTCGAGACGGGCGCGCAAAAGCTGGTAGTTGACCAGATTGCCGTCGTGGGCGATGGCGATCGTCTCGCCGCCGATAAAGCCCATCACCGGCTGAATATTATAGTCGTGTACGCCGCCCGCTTTGGAATAGCGCACGTGCCCGATGCCGATATTGCCCGGCAGCTCCGCCAGCGTCTCTTCGTCGAACCCGTCGATCACCAGGCCCATGGCGCGCTTTCTGAGGATCTCTTCCCCGTTAAAGACCGCCATGCCCGCGGACTCCTGTCCCCGGTGTTGCAGGGAATTTAAGCCGTAAAATAGGCTCGGACTCACCGCATTGTTACTGTAAATACCGATTACACCGCTCATCGCTTGTTCAGAATCCTTTCCGATCCCAGAGCGACGAACCCGCTACGGGACGCCGCCTTTGTGTTTTTGTATCTCTCGTCCGATTTTCCCGACATTCCGGGACGGAAGACGATCATTCCGCCGCGAAGCACATCGCGCATGGCACCCTCCTAAACGCAAGAAAGAGATACGGTAGCCGTATCTCTTTTACCAACCGGCTACTGGGCCGGAGCAATCACACTCGTCGTCGGGGAAAACGTAGCCGCGCTGCGGGACGACATTTTCTTTTGCACTGATACAAAAAATCGCGCTTCTCCGCAGATCATCGAGTAAAATTCCCCCTTTTTCGCAAATATTGTATCATACTTCCCGCAGGGGGACAACGCTCTATCGGCGAAATTTCCGCACAACAGAGCGCCCCTCTTTTCACGCGTTTGCGACAAACCAATACCCCGCCTCCCGGTTGGCGTTGTTTCTTTGTCTGTTCTTAACCTACATTTCACAGAAAAGTGTTATCATTATAAGAAGAAACAGAAAGGATATGGTTGTATGCTCGGAATCATAGACGTGGGCGGCGGTACCCGAGGCATCTTCGGGGCCGGCGTTTTGGATTGCTGCCTCGACAAAAATATACAATTCGATTACTGCTCCGGCGTATCTGCCGGGGCGGCAAATCTTATCAGCTATGTGGCAAAACAACATGGCCGTTGCCGCACCTTTTATATGGAATACGCCTTTCGAGACGAGTATATGGGCTGGTCCCATTTTCGGGAGAGCGGCGATTTTATCAATCTGCGTTATATCTACGCCACCCTCTCCAATTCCGGAGGCGAAAACCCGCTGGATTATAACGCCATCGAAGCCTCTTCCCAGCGATTCGTCTGTACCGCCACCGAGGCCGAAATGGGACGCCCCGCTTACTTTACCGAGGCGGATCTTGCCCGCGACAATTACCGCATCATCGCCGCCTCCTCCTGCGTACCCGTACTCAATCGACCGGTGGAAATCGACGGCCGCCCCTATGTAGACGGCGGCGTATCCGATCCCATTCCCGTCAAAAAGGCGCGCGAAGACGGCATAGAGCGCGTGGTCGTCATCCTCACCCGCCCCAAAGACTACTTTCGCCGCGCGCGCAAGGACCTTTACTTCGCCCTGCGCCTTCGGAGAAAATACCCCCGCCTCGCCCGCGCCATGGCGAATCGGGCAAAGACCTACAACCGCTCTCTCCGCGAGATCCTCGCCGAAGACGGAAAAGATATCCTCATCCTCGCGCCGAAAAGTACCGCCCATATGCGCACCCTCACCCTGAACAAAGACGCCATGGCCGCCATGTACGAAGAAGGCTATGCGATGGCACAAAGAATCGAAGATTGGCTATAAAAAAATGTCGCGATCCGAATGCGGATCGCGACATTTTTATGATCTGTTATTCGCGAAAATCATCATAGGTATAGTCAAAGGCCCATTCGGCGCCAGGATCATAGAGAATCCCCTTTACATAGCGCCAATCCTTCTCGGTTCTTGCCTTCTCTTTCTCGTATTCCGCTTTGTCTACCAGAACCAGACTGCCTGCTGGGGTGTCTTTTACGTCCTTGAGAATCAGAATCTTATCGGCGTCGTAGCCCGGCAGTTCTTCGAGTTTGCGGCAATAGTCCTTTAATCCCGCCGCTTCCAAGGTCTCGATGAAAATTGCCTTTTCCGTTTCTTCGTCGATCTTCGGATCTTGCGATTCTAACAACGCTTCATATACTTTTTCGTCGCCCCGGGCCATTTTCCGGACGCTGTCGGATAATTTTTGTCCGTTCTCAGATTCGATCATATCGCGGATCGCGAAAGTATCGCCTTCGGGAACGAAGTGAATCTCTAAGGGCATCGCTCCGCCGGAGGTGTTATGGAATACCCCGTCTGTAAATTCATAGTTCTTATAGAAGATATTGGCAAGGACAATCACTTGCCCCCGATCCTGAAAGACTTTGACCGGCGTGGCAGAAATCCATTGGATCAGTGAAGCCTTTTCTTTGGGGAAGGTATCTCTCAGGCTTTGGCGCAAAAACAGTGCCAGTTTTTCCCCTTGGGGAAAGTCCGCCAACAAATCCCGATCGTCGAGTCCGCCGTCGCGGGTCATTTCGTTGATCGTCACGAGAATCTTCGCGAGCTCGGCGCGCGTCGTCTCATCGGCAGGACGGAACCGACCCGCTTCGTCGCCGCACAAAGGCAATCTCCGGCCGAAGAAATTCACAAGGTCGTCGCCAAACTGGAAAAGGACGGAAAGCCCTTAAAAGATAAGAACGTCGCTTTGTTCGTCATCGAAGAAAATACAGACCAAGAAGCGATCCCCGAGAGAAAGCGAATCACCCAAGAGCGCACGGACAATCGCGGCGAGATCGCCTTTACCGTCGATCTGCCGAAGGCGTACTACATCGTCGCCGTGCAAGATGTCGAATTAGAATATATCCGAAGAGAACAATACTTCAGTACCGACGAAAAAGGCTCGGTCTACTTTTTGGGCGACAATCATATCGGACACCCCGAAGAAGCCCGCCTCGAATTTACGGCGCTCGACAAAGACAAAGTCAAAAACCGGGCGCCCCTCACCGTCGTGGCAAAAGACAAAGAGACGGGCGCGCCGATCCCCGATCTAACGTTCCACATTCGCTTAAACAGCATACCCGGTATCGACTACATCAGTCAAACCACCGACGGTACGGGGGAAATGCAGTTTTTTCTCACCGCCGAACCGAATCCGGGCCGCGAATACTTCCTGGTGCCGGATCCGAGCGCGATGGAACTCTACGACTTCGATACGCCCCTCTTCGACTTTATGGTTGGGGAAACATACGACGATGTCGCCGGCCGTCTCGAGTATGGAATTATGCACGACAATCGTCCGGTCCTCGGAAAGTTCGAGATCCTCGCGACAAAAAAGGAAAAGAAACCCAATCTCGACGTCTTGCAACAAGCCATGCAAGCCGCGAGGGACTTCCTCCACGGGCATCGTTTTGTAGACACGCCGGAATCCTTGGCCGCTGAGGGCGCCCTTAAAAATAGCATTATCGCCACAGAAAAAACCCTGGGAGAACCCCGCATCGGAAAGGCGGAGGTAGATCGCCTCGTCGGCGAATTGCAAAACGGCGTCAAGGAGCTGCAGAAATATATCCGATCGCCGGAGGGTAACCCCAAGGATCCGGAGGATAAGAAACCGGAAAATGTCGTCCCCGGCAAGGGACAAGGCCCCGAAAAACCCGCGCCCGGCGAAGAAAAGAAACCCGACGCGCAGGCACCGACCCCCGATGCCCCCGAATCCGACCCCAAGGCGCCGGAAGACGGAAAAATGCCGCAAAAACCCGGCGCTCCCGAGACCGAAAAAAATCCGGATGCCAAAACCCCCGGCGAGAAAAATCCCGCGCCGTGGAAACCGGCACCCGAGGGCGACAAAAAGCCCGAAAAACCCATGCCCGATTCGAATAAAAAACCCGAAGAAAAGAAACCCGCCCCCAAAGGCGATGCCGATCGCAAATCTGCGCCCAAATTCAAACCCCAATCCCCGCGCAAACCCGAAACGCCGAAGGCACCCGCCTTCCCCTTCACGGATGTGGCAGAAAACCACTGGGCGCGCCCCGCCATCGCCTATGTGGCGGAAAAAGGCTACTTCAACGGCAAGGACAAGGCCGTATTTGCCCCGAACGACGCCGTCACCCGCGGCGAGTTCGTCACGGTGCTCGGCCGCATGGCGAAGGTCCGCACCGCCGAGTACACCGGCGGCGATTTCGTCGACGTAGCGCGCGACCGCTACTACGCCCCCTATATTCACTGGGCGGCACAGGCGGGCTTGGTACAGGGCATCGGCAACCGCAAATTCGACCCCGATCGCCCCGTCACCCGCGAAGAAATGGCGAAGATCGTCGAAGCCTATATCCAATATCTCAAAAAGCAACCGGCACAAGGCGCATCCGTCGCTTTTCAAGACGCAGACCGCATCGCCCCCTGGGCCAAACAGAGCGTCGATGCCCTGGCAAAGGCCGGCATTTTGAAAGGCGATGCCGACGGCAACTTCGCCCCCAAATCTCCCTTTACCCGCGCCAAGTGGCACAGGTGCTCTTTACCATCGATCATATGTAAAAAAAGGACCCTAAGGCTCATTGAATTAGGGATTAAGGAAAAATTCAATTAGGAAGTCTTTAAGTGGTAAGATAAAAGGCTATGAGTATGAATGCTCATAGCCTTTTTGCCTATATCTTATTTTAATCCTGATTTGTAAATCAGCTCTTCTATTATAACTCTATAGCTAAAGATAAGTGGCTCAATATCTTTTCTAGTTGTATTGTACCATATTTTATGAGCCGAATAATTTCCTAATTCTTTAAATTTATACATATTATTTTTTGTGTTAGTTGACAATAATAATTTAGAGTTTTTCTCAGCATTTTTAATTATTTTATCCAAAGTTAAAGGTCTGTCATTTTTATTTTTTATTTCTGATTCTATATCATTATTTTGGTACACCATAATTAGCAACCCCTCTAACAATCTTCTCATCATAACGGCAGTACAATCATAAAGGTTATGTTCATAGCTAGCATTTATCTGTTTGCAGATAGTTTGGAAATTCTGCTGTAATCCATCAAAAATAGCTAGAAGACCATTCAGACCAATTACGTGAATTGTTAACAAGTCCTATGACTTCATTATTTAAATCATAGTGAATTTGTTCATCACTCCATTAGCAGACTTCAGTGCTAAAATATAGTTATTAAGAATAGCATTACTAGCATGGTCATTCCAATAGTTGAATGTATTTTTACATTTATTCTTTATTCTAAGAACCTCCTGTTTAATGGGAGATAAAGATTTATTATAAGCAATCCCACCAAGTTTATTTAAAAAAGTTGTAACTGATTTTTCAGTAGGTACTCCCTTATCATCATATACAAAATTTGGAACTTTATAGGGAAAATTGACATATAAAAATCGGCACAAAGGTTAATACCTTCATGCCGATTAAATTTCAAGGAAATAAATCCCTAATTAGGAGCACCTAAAAAGCCATTTCTTTATTGGATTAATTTTCTTTTTTCTTGTTGACTGCATAGAGTCCTAGAACAGACATACCAGATGACATCAGATAGAGACCAATACCCGGATCATAAGTTTTAGGTGATCCTGTAGGTGGTTTTCCTGGCAGTCTTGGAGGTTGTCCCGGTGTTTCCGGTGGAACTTCCGGAGTTTCTGGCGGTTCTTCTGGTGTTTCTGGAGGTTCCTCTGGAGTTTCTGGCGGTGTTTCTGGAGGTTCCTCTGGAGTTTCTGGCGGTGTTTCTGGCTTTTCTTTATTGGTAATCATAAAGCCATTGTTCATATCACCAGAGTAAGTTACTTCAAACTTTTTGTCTCCAAATTGAATGAGGCCGCCATTTTCTCCCACTTCGAAAATGCTATATATATATTCCCTAAGTGGGTTTTCTTTACTTGCAATTTCTAAACCTGTAAATTCACCGGTCCAGTTATTGTCTGCATTTAATTCCAGTCTCTTACCTGTGGCTAGGCCATCTCGGTAAAGTTCAACAAGAATACGGTCCACCGGTCTTTCACCAGTTGCAAGATCCCAACGCTTGGTCACCTTGATGTCACGAGTCTTAGGACTTGGAGGGGTTTCTGGTGGTCTATAGGTGTTCTTCAAATTTACTTTGAAGATTTCTGTTAAGCTAATACCTTTAGCATAGCGGATAATATAACGTCCATCCTTTTGTCTTTCGATTTTGATAAAGGTATTAATATTGTCTAAGTTGAACTCTTTTAATTGATCTTCTTCTGAAAGCTCAAAGACTTCGTAGCGATAATTTCCCTTAGCTAAAAGCTTTTTAAGTTCATCGGTCATATAGTTAAGGGTTATTTCTTTGCCGTCCTTGTCCTTGCCGATGACTTTTAATCCAGCTTTTTCAGTCTTAATGTCGCCAGTGAAGCCTGGAACTTCCACTTCCTTAATGGAGTATCCATGCTTACGAAGGGTACCCTTTAAGTTTTCTAAGGTCTCTTGCCAGTTGCCTTCCTTAGTAAGTTGGATTTCCTTAACCTCACCTTTTTCATCAGTAATAATAACTGTGATTTCGTTAGGAATTTTATTTTCTCCACCAAGCCATTGTTTTAAAATCTCAACTTCATGAGTTGGACCGTAATGGTTTTCAGTCTTTATTTGCCAATTCTGATCATCTTCAATAGGGATAGGCAATGGATCGATAACAGTGGTTCTTTCATAACGTTCATATGTTGGGTTATATTCTCCCGATCGAGCAATAAATAGATCTGCATATGGTACACCATTAATAACTAGACGAGGTAGGTAGAGTGCATAAGCTCCTCCTTCGTCCTTCTTCAAATAGAAGTTGTATTCAAATAGTCCCGGTTCATTGAGTCCTCGTTCATCGCTTATAATATCATAATATTTAACGGGAATACCTTGACCAAAAGTTTCAACTTCAATCTTTTTAAACTCCACATCCTTATTAAGATAAGTGTAGGTTATATCATAATCGGGCATATAATCCACAGTAAACGTAAATTCTTGAGTATCCACTATCTCGCCGTCTAGAAATAGGTTCAACTTTATATTCTTGTAGGTTCCATCCCCATTTTTATAAATATGGGACTTAAAATGACCCCCGGTAGTAGTTACTACATTATCGTCCTGACCTTCCTCATGATAATCATCAGCATAACCAATTCGAACAATAAATTTTTCTTTTTTATTTATCCATTCAGGTGCAAAAATATCTGAATCTTCTTCTAAGGAATATTTGCCTTCAGCTAGGGCCTTTGGATCGAGCTTTTTAAAGCTACCTTTCCATTCATCTTCGGCCTTTAGGGTAAGTTTTTTATAAATCGGCTTTCCCTTTTCGTCAAAACTATCGACCACTCGTTTACCTTCTAAGAGTAGATAGAAGTCCATAGATTTCGGTTGGTCTTTCTCTTT
The DNA here is from genome assembly GCF_030815095.1 of Aedoeadaptatus ivorii. Taxonomy (NCBI): domain Bacteria; kingdom Bacillati; phylum Bacillota; class Tissierellia; order Tissierellales; family Peptoniphilaceae; genus Aedoeadaptatus; species Aedoeadaptatus ivorii. The sequence continues at coordinate 11,804 of NZ_JAUSWF010000008.1, read as the reverse complement.
AATGTTTTTCCAAGACTTTTCAACATCTAATTGACCCCAAGGAGAATTTGTAAGAGTAAAGCTATGTGTTTCATTTCCCTTTATAACATAATCTTGAGTTTTATCAAGTTTACGTGCAGAAAAACCTACATCATAATAATAATCATCGAGCCACAGATAAGGGACTTCTACGGTCAATGTGCCGTCTTCATTTTCTGTTAGAATAATAGCATAACCCCTATCTCGATTGTGATAACCTTCATAATCGTCCCAACCTTCATATTCAGTGAACTTGCGGTAGGCTCCATAATACTTATATTCTGAAACCTTCTTTAGTAGAAGCGGGTGGGCAAAAGTCGTCTTGCCAACACCTGGTGTCTCTTCATTTTCATGGATTTTTGTTTGACCAAGGCGAGTTAGAGTTTGTTTTTCGGGGTCATAAAGATAAAAGAATAAGTCCTTATCTTCCCGAACAATGCCCTTATCGTACTTGTCGTTATATTCTCTGAATACTTCAAGAACGCCGGCTTTTTCCATCTTATCCTTTGTCGGTTTTTCTTCATCATACTCTACAAAGTACCTGTCACCTTGCTCTATAACCAAATATTTGTAGCCTTTTTTCGCTAGCTCTTCAGCAGTGAAAGGTAGACCCTTGTCCATTTGATAAGCATCGTCAGGCAAACCGATGTCGGAGAAATCTTTGATTCCAAGTCTCTCCAGAATTTTCTCTTTATTCGCTCCGTTATAGTAATTGGTGTCAAACCGACTGTGCCAATTGTTGTCCTCACCTAGGGTGATCTCGCCATATTTAAAAAGGGAGTTATCCTTACCGTAATTAGCTTTTACATATTTTGGGTCCTTGTCTAAAGGAACAATAAAAAGATCTGCCTTGATATTTCTTGGGATTCTGTGCTTTTCAATCCTATCGTCCCATTTTTTATTGGCCTCAATGCCATATTCGCCTTCGTCTTTCGGCGTGGTGATATTAGCATTGGAGCCGACGCCTCCGCCATTATTGGCTTGGTTCCCCAAAATAAAAGTTTGGGAGTTTCTCCAGGCTTCTTCAATAAGCTTTTGACTATAAATAGTCTTCAAGTGAGTGTAAAGATTATGGTAAGAAAGACGTTCGGGGATACCGAGCCTCTCTTCTTTATCAGGTCCATCTTCTAAAAACTTGATAATATTTTTGTCTTCGGTTACTGGTGAAATATGGGAATAGAATTCGTCTTTAATATTTACTCCATTTAAGTTGAAATACCAAGTTTTTTCAGAAAAAGTAATATCTTTTCCATAGCTGCCTGAGTCATTGTTGTAGACATAGACGCTATGGCCATCGCCAATATGGACAAAGCCTGTTGGACAGTTCCACAGACCGCCACCATTGCTACCGCCGATAATACTACCTGTGTATCCGCCATACGCATGGTTTTCAGTAATTAGAATGTTTTCCAGTTTTTGTGTAATAGGCGGGAAAGAAACATAAATCCCTCCACCAAATTGGCCTGCTTTATTATCCAGAATTATGGTCTTACCAAATTTGACATCGTTGGAGTCGACGTAGACGCCGCCACCGGAAGTTCCTGCTTGGTTTTTATAAATCAAGCCACCATTAATAAAAGCTTCCGCTTTATTTTCTTTTATATAGTTTTCGTAGTTGGTGTTAACAGTTGCTTTTTCTTCCCCTAAAACATTGCTCGGGCTGCCAATGTACTGGGAAGAAATGCTGATGCCGCCACCAGGGCCGGCAGATTTGTTTCCGGCGATAATGCCGTCGTTGATAGTGACCTTAGATGCCGGAAAACCGTTGAGACCTCCGCCCATTTGGAATCGAGTGGCTGAAAGATTGTTGGCGATGATGCCGCCCTTCATCTCGACGACGGCAGGCCCTTCTTTGGAGCCCCACATATCTCCGGCGAAGACGCCACCTGTCATGCCACCGACATTATTGTCGATCAAACCGTTTGTCATGGTAAACATTCCGCCTGGGTTTACGAAGACTGCACCGGCCGCATAGGGGCGCTCGTAATCGTAATCGATTTGTTCGTAGGACGTATTCTTGGAAATTCGTCCGCCTTCCATGGTGAAGGTTCCACCCTTGTTGACGCGGATCGGGCCGGTATAACCGTGTTTGTTGTACGAATTCATAATGACGGCGTTTTTCATTACTAGCTCGCCATTTACGTCAATGACAGATCCTTTGTTCTCAAAGGCTGTACGTGCAGAATCTCCATTTCCGTCGATATAGACGGCGGAATCATCCGTTCCAAGCGTGAGTTTTCCCAATACTTTAAACAAAGTATCGTTGACAAAATCCTCTGCTCTTTGAATAATGATGTCTTTATCTTCAGATGGTAATGGGTTTTTATCTAAATCAGCTTTTTCTAAAGCTTCTTCACCACGTTTTCTACCTTCTTCAATGATTTCTCTTTGCTTTTTCTCGCCTTGGTCAGCGTAATCAGCTGGTCTTTTAATCGGTTCCCATGCATCTTCCTTTCGTTCATTCTTAGCAGTTAAAGTAATGTCTTGGTCTTTCCCAATCGTTAAAGCTTCTGTCAAAGTAAAGCTTTTCGTAATGACGATGATGGTTGGATTTCCGTCAGCATCTTCAATCGCTTTTTTTAATTGGTCAAAAGTAGAAACTTCAACTGATTTTTGAGATTCTCCAGATCCTGCCCCAAAAGCCATAGGCTCTTTGGCCAGTTCGGAGATTTCTAAAGTTTCGCCTTCTTTTAGAATCTCGCCAGCTTCAGCAGCTTCTTTTTCATCTGCTTCTGTAGCTTCGGTATTCTCTTCTTCAGCTTCTGGCTCCACAGGTTCGGTGACTTGGACCGTCTCCGAATCTTTCCCTTCCTCAGATGGGTCTATTTGGTCTTGGACCTCTGCCAGGACGCCTTCCTCGTCTGAGTCTTCTTCCTGCTTTTCTTCATTAAGTAGGGGCGGTTCATCCGCTTTTTCAGCTTCATCAACTTCGTCAGTTGCTTGAGCTTTTTCAGCTTTTTCGCTTGTTTGATATGTCGATTCCTGACCCTTCTCTTCCTGAGTGTCTTGGTTAGTTGAGGGACGCTCACTTTGGCCGTCATCAACCGCTTCAAGCTCAGGTTTTTGGGTGGTCAGAGCTTCTGACTCACTAGCTTCTTCACTAGGAGAATGTTCACTTTCCGCTGGGGAATCCTTCGTGGACACGGTAGGGAGCTTTTCGTTCACCGTCGCAATAACTTCCTTTTCGGCTTTTACTTCCCTTATCTCTGTCACTTTTGTCTCGGTCATGGGAACTTCTTCCGCATAGACTTTGGAGTCTATAGAGACCAAGACAAAGATCAACGTCAGTAAAAGCATGATAAATAATGTTCTTTTTCTAGTCATTATCGACTCCTTTCTGGTATATTTTGTTATTACCTGATTATACACTTATCCTGTAGAGTAGTCCAGTGAATTTATAAAATTCTCAAGGTCCATCTATTTTTATTTGAAATTGGGTATCTATCTTTTAAATTTGAAAGGAGGATATGATGTTATTTATCGAATATCCAAAGTGTTCCACATGTAAAAAGGCAAAGAAATGGTTAGACGACCAGGGGCTGGCTTATGAAGCCCGAGACATTGTCAAGGACCGGCCCAGTTTTGAAGAGCTGAAGGCCTGGTATGAGAGAAGTGACTATCCTTTGAAGCGGTTTTTTAACACTTCAGGCATCCGCTACCGTGAGCTCGGACTCAAGGACAAGCTGGCGGACATGAGCGAGGAGGACCAGCTTGAACTTTTGGCCACGGATGGGATGCTGGTCAAGCGACCCCTCTTGATTACTGAAGACCAGGTCTTGGTCGGCTTTAAAGAGGAAGAATGGGAAAGCTTGGTCAAGTAGAGGAAATAAGATGGAAATAAGAGCTTTTCAGGAGGTCAAGGGGCTTTGCCCTGAACTCATCCCGGGCCAAGACCGGTTTTACTACAGTCTGTCAGATTTTGAAGATTTTTATGAAATCCCAAGCTGGATAGACAAGAGGGGGTTTTACCCAGGGGCTGTCCTCCACTTTTATGACCTTGCCACTGGCCAAGTCTATCGGCCCTTTGACCTGGAAAAGAATGTGACCTTCAGTCCTCCAAAGTTTAAAGATGGAAAATTTTATTTCTTAAAGGCCGATTTTAAAAAAGATAAGCTCACTTTAATCACCTATCTTCCTGGGGAACCTGGGGATTTTGTCTGTGACCTTCCCCTTCAAGACCTGGACCTCTATAACTTAGGCCTCTACGAGGGGGATGACCTCCACATTGGAAGTTGCAAGGGCGACTTCACCGCCTACTATCCCAAGGCCTTCAAAATTCATCTTAAGGACTCTCAATCTGTCCTTTACATTGACGACGATAAGATTTATTTAAATGAATGGGTGGAAGAAGGGGTCGTGAAGGATGACATCACCATTGACTACAAGTACTATGAAAACCTAGTCATTATCGACTACCAGGGCCAGCTTTTGGAAAAAAGGTTAGGCAGCCTGTCCCACTACCCCAACGGAAGCTGGTATCTCACTTAATAACATATGAACATGATCTGGGCATACTTCTGCTTCTATTATATTTACTTCTTTCCAACTACATAGCTCTCTTAATATTGCTCCTATTTCTAATCTTTTGCTCCCATAAAATACTTTTCTTCTATATTTCGGAGCAAATACTACATGATATTTACAATTCCATTTTGTGTGTGATAGACTGTGTGTATGAGTTAAACTCATAAAAAAACCTCCTGTTATTTTGTGTTCTGGTAAACCACAAATTTATTTTAACATGGAGGTCTTTTTTATATTTGTTTTTCATCGCTAAAGCTAAATTGAACCCCTGGTCCAACCAGGGGTTTTCTAATTACAAGAACTAAAGCTTGATGACTTGAAAAAATTATTCTTCTCTTTAGATAGTGATTACAGAGAAAATGCAAAATGGATAATGAATGATAAAACTGCTCTTTATCTTCAAAACTTAAAAGATGGTCAAGGTAACTTCTTTTGGAATCAATATGATGGTACTTTCATGGGAAAAGAAATTCTAATCTCAAACTATATGCCAGATATCGATGCAGGTAAAAAACCAGTAGCTTTCGGTGACTTTTCAAATTATTGGATTATTGAAAGACAAAATCCAACAATAAAAAGATTATCTGAGATGTTTATTCTTAAACAACACCAAGGCTTCATCATGCGAGAATATTTAGATGCCAAGCTAATAGATAAGGATTCAGTCCTTACTTTAGCCATTGAAGGATAATGCCTATGGTAGAAACTAAAAAGAATGAGATTAAAAAGTCTGAGAATATTGAAGTATCTGGCACAATCTTTACAGTTCATTCTATGAAAAGTGAAAATGCAAAAAAGAGTGTCGAACAAATCATAAGAAAGCTCATATTAAACAATGTGGATACTTTGAATAGATCCGATTTATCAGCTTAATTAACTTGATATAGTCTGAAAAGTACGGGAATATGTAATTGCCACTTGAAGGCTGTCCGAAAGGAGGAAAATATGGAACAATTAAATAGACAGTCTTCTTACTTTTCAGCTAATGAAAAGATTACAGCATTATACTGTAGGCTTTCAAGAGATGATGAACTTCAAGGCGAAAGTAACTCAATAAGAAATCAAAAGGACATATTAGAAAAATATGCTCTGGATATGGGATTTAAAAACATAGAGTTCTTTGTAGATGATGGTTATTCAGGAACAAACTTTGATAGACCCTCTTGGAATAAACTAAATGCCTTAATTGAGGATGGAAAAGTTGAAAATATTATTGTAAAAGATATGAGTAGACTTGGCAGGGATTATCTAAAGGTGGGATTTTACACAGAAGTCTTATTCCCAGATAATGATATACGATTCATTGCCATAAATAATGGTGTGGATTCAAATAACCAAGTAGAAAATGACCTTACACCTTTTATTAATATCTTCAACGAGTTCTACGCTAAGGACACAAGCAAAAAGATAAAGGCTGTTTTTAAGGCTAAGGGTCAAAGTGGAAAACCACTAACAACTAATCCACCTTATGGTTATTTAAAGGATAAGGAAAACAAAAACAAGTGGATAGTTGATGAGGTTGCAGCTGAAACTGTAAAACTGATTTTTAACCTTTGTATTAAAGGTTTTGGTCCAAGTCAAATAGCAAGTGAACTAAAGAGTAGAAAAATTCCAACTCCTGCTGAACACTTTAAGTCTATAGGACTCAATTTCCCTGTTGACACTCCAGAACAGGAATGTAATTGGAATCCTGCTACAATATCTACTATTTTAGATAGAGAGGAATATCTAGGAAAGGTCATAAACTTTAGAACAAAGAGAAAATCCTACAAGACTAAGAAAAGTGTAGACAATCCAAGGTCTGAATGGGCAATATTTGATAATGTTCATAAGCCGATTATTGATGAAGAAACCTTTGATATTGTAAAAAGGATAAGAAAAACAAGACGAGTTCGTAACAGCTTAGGAGAAATGCCTACACTATCTGGTATGCTCTACTGTGCAGACTGTGGAGCAAAGTTGTATCAAGTAAGAGGTAAAGGCTGGTCTCATGATAGAGAATACTTCGTTTGTGCATCCTATAGAAAGCAAAAAGGCAAATGTACTTCCCACCAAATTAAGAACATTCAAGTTGAAGAAATTCTTCTTAGGGAAATTAGAAAAGTTACAGCCTTTGCAAAAGACCACGAAGACGAGTTTGTAGATTTAGTTTTAAAGAAGAAAACCAGCGAGTTAAATCAAGTATTAAGAAGTCAGAAAAAGGAATTAGAAGATTCTAAAAATAGAATTGAGAAACTCGACTTTATCGTTCAAAACCTATATGAAGATAACTTGGAAGGTAAAATATCTAACCAAAGATTTGAAAAATGGCAAAAGCCTATGATGAAGAAGAGCTTTCACTTCAAAAAAGAATATCTGAACTTGAAGAAACTATTACAAAATCGCAGAAAGAAGAACTTAATGTGGAATCATTCCTAAAGCTTGTGAGGAAGTACACGGATATTAAAGAACTTGATCCAGAAATAATTAGAACTTTTGTAGACAAGATTTATGTAGAACAATCAGAAAAAGTTCCTGGTACAAATTTAAAGAAACAAACCATTTGGATTTATTGGAACTTTATAGGGAAAATTGACATATAAAAATCGGCACAAAGGTTAATGCCTTCATGCCGATTAAATTTCAAGGAAATAAATCCCTAATTAAGAGCCCCTTAGGGTCCTTTTTTTATTCGCAACTATTTATTTCGTAAGGTCGCGTTCCCAGTACCGCATTTCGGTGACGAGGTCGACCACTTTGTCGGCGCCGTCCTCCATGAGCATCAGCACGCCGGGTTCGCCCCTGCGCCCTTCGTCGAGATACGATTCGGAATCGGAGGCGACGATCAGGGGCTTGTAGTACTTGTAGGCGTCTTCGACGAATTGGCGAATCTCGCCTTTGAATTTGGGATCCAGCCCCTCGAGTCCCGCCACGTAGATGGCGTCGTAGAGCACGGTGTCGGTGGAGATAAAGGTCTCTTTGATCTCGTGTTCTTTTTTGCCCACGGTGAGGGTGCCGAGTTTGTCGGAGATGATGTTTACATACATCCCCGCCGCTTCCATGGCGTCTAGAACGGGAGCGACTTCTTTTTCGTCAAATCCTTCCCGAATCAATACGCCCACTTTGAGCGTTTCGGGTTTTTTGGGCTGATTGGCGAGGGACAGGGCGGGCGATTTGTCCACCGACTTGCCCTCGTACTTCAATTCTTCGCCCGGATCGGCGCCGGTGGTGTCGTCTTCGTGGGGGTTTTTCGCATCTTCCGGCGTAAGTCCCAAGTACGCGCCCACATCCTTCGCCGCCTCTTCGTCGACCCGCATCAGCAGATTGACCACTTGTTGACGCACTTCGGGCTTGGTAACCTTGGTCAGCTCGAACTTAAAGCCCGCCAAAGTGTGCTCGCGCTCCCAATCGGACAGAGAGTGGAAGTACAACCGCGCCTGGGTGTAGAAGTCGAGGAATTTCGCCGGCTTGGAACGGGTCTTAAAGCCCGACACCGCCTGCCTGAGTTCTTTAAAGCCGCCATCCGCCTTCGGATCGTTGTCCGAGAGCGAGTTGTGGGAGTAGTTGGTCTCGGAGGTGTGGATCTTCATCTGGTGTTGCCCGTCCCGCTGGTTGTTCGCCACATCGACCAACGGCCGGTTGATGGGCAAATGCTGGAAGTTGGGTCCGCCGAGGCGGTGCATTTGCGTGTCGGTATAAGAGAAGATCCGCCCCTGCAGAAGCGGGTCGTTAGAGGGTTCGATCCCCGGCACGAAGTTGCCCGGGTGGAACGCCGCCTGCTCGGTTTCGGCGAAGAAGTTTTTTACATTGCGATTGAGCTCCAATACGCCGAATTCAGTGACCGGCACGATCTCTTCGGGCCACAGTTTGGTGGGGTCCAAAATGTCGAAGTCGAACATAAACTCTTGGTCCTCTTCGATAATCTGTGCGCCGAAAGTCCAACGCGGATAGTCGCCCTTTTCGATGGCCTCGATCAGATCCCGACGGTGGAAGTCCGGGTCCCGGCCTTGGAGTTTTTGCGCTTCGTCCCAGATCAGGGAGTGGGCGCCCAGCTCGGGCTTAAAGTGGAAGCGAATAAAATGCGCCACGCCCTCGTCGTTGACCAGGCGGTAGGTATGGATCCCGAAGCCTTCTACCATTCGCATGGAACGGGGAATCGCCCGGTCGCTCATTTGCCAGAATACATTGTGAATCGTCTCCGGATTGTTGGCGACGAAGTCCCAGAAGTTGGTATGGGCGGACTGCCCTTGGGGGATCTCGGTTTTGGGTTCGGGCTTAACGGAATGGATCAGGTCGGGAAACTTGATCGCATCTTGAATAAAGAACACCGCATGGGTGAGGCCCGGAATGTCGAAATTCCCCTCTTGGGTGTAGAACTTTACCGCAAACCCGTGGGGGTCGCGCACCGTATCGGCAGAGCCCTTCGAGCCCTGCACCGTAGAGAACCGCAAAAATACCGGCGTCTCTTTGCCCTCACCCCGCAAAAAGTCGGCGGAGGTATAGGCGCTCATATCGTTGGTGACCGTAAAGGTACCGTGGGCGCCGACGCCCCGGGCGTGCACCACCCGTTCGGGAATCCGCTCCCGGTCGAAGTGCTGCATTTTTTCCTGATGGTGAAAGTCCTGCAACAGCGACGGACCGCGCTGCCCCGCCTTTAAGGTCTCGGTATCGTGTGCTACCCTTACCCCTTCATTGGTGGTCATGGACTTGCCTTTTTCGTCTGTATAGTGCGCTTCAAGTTGTGTGCGCTTGTCGTCTTTTTTCGCGTTCGCCATAGATTTCTCCTTTCGAAGCGGGTACTCTTACTGTGCTTCGATCGCTACGGAATCGTAGAAATCATGGGTGTACTAAAGAATCATTTACCCGCAATAGAAAGGGATAAACATAGGATGGGAAGCGCGAGAAAAAAGACACAAAAAAAACCGCCACACTTTCGCGTGGCGGTTTTGCGTTGGTCGAGATGACAGGATTTGAACCTGCGACCCCATGTCCCCCAGACATGTACGCTACCAAACTGCGCTACATCTCGTCGTCAACAATAAGTATTATAGCAACTTTACATAATGATTGCAACAACTTTATCTAAAAAAAAATGCGGGTTCGTATCTTTCGTCCGCACCAATATTTTTGGGCGAGACGGGTATAAGTATATGGAATCAATAAAAGCGAACCAGGAGGTATTATGAGTCACAAAGTAGACGGTCACGCAATTCTCGAATTATTGGCACAAAATGAAACCGAGGTCGCCCGCGTATATCGCGAGGTGGCGGACAACGCCAAGATCGGCGACAAATTCTTCGAAAATCTCGCCGAAGACGAAGACTATCACCACGGCGTGTATTTGAAACTCGCCCAACAGGCAAAAGACGAAGGCGGCTGGGTCGTAGAGGAAGACGACTACGATTATTTCCGCCTGCGCCTACAACGCAGTCTCTTGGCAAAGCCCGAAGATCTGTACGAACGCGCCACCAAACTGCGCGATAAGATGGAAGTCTTCGAACTCGCCGAACGGGTAGAACGCGAAACCGTAGAGATCGTTCGCGAGCTCCGGGAGATCGTGCCCCGCTTTGCGCCGGAAGAATTGGAGAAAATCGAACGCCAGGAAAAAGGCCACTTGAAGATGATCACCGAGCGGATTCGCGACAATTTCCTGAATCCCCGCGGCCTGTAAATCGTCATCCTTTCCGACCGCCTTCGGGCGGTTTTTTGTTGCGCAAAAAAAGAGATGTGTCCACACATCTCTTTTGGCCGCGCTTATAGCTTGAGCAGTTTCTTGGCGTTGTTGTAAAACACATCCTGAAGGGCATCGTCGTCGAGCCCGCAGGTCAGCACCTTTTGAATCTCGACAGTGGGATGGTGAAAGGGCGAGTCGATCCCGAAGAGAATGCGGTCCTTGCCGACGGTCTCGTACGCCTCTTTGATCTTTACGCCCATGGGCATGCCGCTCATCTCGAGATACAAATTGTCGTATCTGCGCGCCATATTCAGCGCCGCCTCGATATACACCCCGTGGCCGTGGCCCATATGGATCATAGTGACGTCGACTTCGGGATACCGCTCCGCCAAAAGGGCAATGCTCCAGGGCAGCGAAAACGGCGGGTGTCCGCAGTGGATAAAGACGGGCACGTCGTGCGCTTTGGCAAATTCCATAACCGGATCCACCACCGGATCGTCGGCGACAAAGGCGTCGAATAGGGGCTGCATTTTAATGCCCATAAAGCCCTCGTCGACGATATAGCGCTCGAGCTTTTGATCCACATCGTCGAGCAAGGGGTTTACCCATACAAAGGGCACCACGGCGTCGGGATAACTTTGAAAGGCGTCCACGACCCGATCATTGTCGTGAAAAGAGCTGCCGGTGACAAAGGTCTTTTCGATATCGTAGGTCTTCATTTGCTCGATCAGGACTTCTTTGGTAAAGGCGACATTCGCCCAGCCGCCGAAATCGCCCAGGTGGGTGTGTGCATCGATCTTTTTCATTCCAATCCTCCTTGTGCCATCTCCTTCAGTCGATTGCCGATCTTCGACGCCTCGAGGCGATTGACCATAATATTGCCCAGTACATAGCCGATCAGCGTCTGCATGGCAAGGGGCAAGAGCGCCGAGATCGCGGTGGCTATGCCGCCTACAACGACCCAAACCACACTGTATGCGGCGACGTGAAATACGCCGCCGATCAGGCCGCCGAGGAGAAATCCCCGAAAGCGGCCCTCGCCGTATTTCTCGGCGACGAGACCGATCAGAGCGGCGAACACGAATTTGATGACAAAGGTCGGGAGCGCCCATACGGCAAACCCCGATGCAATGTCGGCGATCGCCGCGCCGATCCCCGCGGCAAAGGGGGCGTATTTGCGGCCCAGCATCCATACGGAGATGATGATAAACATATCGCCCAAATGCGCATAGCCCAGCATGCCCCCTTCCGGAACCTTAAACGTGAAGGTGAACAGAAAGACCAGGGCCGCAAAAAGCCCGGTCATGGTGATATTTTTGGCTTTCACAATACCTCCTTGTAATATGTAAACTTGCAAACGATTGTAAGGCGCGCAAAAACGCCTTTACTGAAATATCATACCATAGAATGTTATGTAAATTTTACAAAGTATGGTTGAAAGTGTAAAAAGGATGGTATGCCTTTCGGCGGTGATACTTCCTTGTCATCCTGAGCGGAGCGAAGCGGAGTCGAATGGATCTCCGTACCCTATTGCGGGACGGCTGTTTTCACGATACCTATTACGTGTATCGTCGCCCGAAACAAGTGGGGACGTCACGCGTTTTGGCCT